>ONED01000008.1 GCA_900316755.1 uncultured Eubacteriales bacterium | reverse complement strand
ATACGTTATGGCAGATAAGTTTTTGGAAAAAGCAGAGATGGAACAGTTGAAGAAGGAGATTAAGATGACAGCATTAGGAAAGATGTTATACGATGATGGCGTAAAAGATGGAGAAAAATTAGGAGAAGCACGAGGAGAAGCACGTGGGAAACAAAAAAGTCTGATAGAGGTTTATCAGGAAGATGGGAAAACCCGGGAAGAAACCGTAAAGCGTTTTATGTTAAAGTTTCAGACAAGCCGGCAAGAGGCAGAAGAAAAAGTAAAAGAATATTGGAAATAGGCACAAATGAAGTTGCCGCTTCACGATGAAAAATGGAATCGTGAAGCGGTTTTTTTTCAGGCATCATCTTGACCAGAAATCGTTTTTGTGCACCATAAGTCGGGAATCTGCATTTACAAAGGAAGCATGGAAAGAATTGCCAGTACCGGGGCTTTTGCGTAGTGGTCATGTGCGGTGCCGACCATGATTGCAAGAGCGTCAATGCCGGTTCCCTCTACATATTTTACAGCATCTTTTACTTCTGTGTAATCCGCCCACTTTTCATCCTTTGTAGAACCGATATGTCCAAGTTCTCCTTCTACACTGACCCCTGCTTCACGAGCCATATCTACGACTTTTTTGGTTACTTCTATGTTACCCTCGATTGGCAGGGTAGAAGCGTCAATCATGATACCTGTGGTGCCGTAACGCATTGCGCGGATACATTCCGGGATACCTGCACCATGATCCAGATGGAAAGCAACCGGAGTTTTGAGACGATTCATGACATCTAGGATAACCGGTGTCATATATCTTCCTGTTCCTGTGTTGAAGAGACGGGTATACATCTGGATGATGATTGGAGCCTTTGTTTCTTCAGCTGCCTGGGAAACACCCATCAGTGTCTCCAGATTGTATACGTTGAATGCCGGAATGGCAAATCCGCCTTTTTCCGCAACGTCCATAATTTCTTTTAATGTGTATTTCATACTGTTTTCCTCTATTGATGATTCTTGCTTCTATTTAAATACGGAATCTTTGAAAATCCAATGCACAGAAACGAGATATGCGTACACAAAAACTGCTTCCTACTGTATATCACGTGTGCCTCATGGAAGATGCATATTCACGTGGGGTCATCTTTTTCAGTTTCATAAATGCTCTGTTGAAGGTTCGAACAGAAGAAAACCCGGAGGCGTATGCCACCTGTGTTATACTGATTCCTGTACCCAGTATCTCACATGCGTGTTCGATTCTCAGGGTATTCAAAAAATCCCGATAGCTCATCTGCATCCGTTCCTGAAAAAGATGGGAAATATAATATTTGTTCAAATAAAGTTCTTTTGACAGTATATCCAGTGTCAAAGGCTTCGTGTAATTCTGAATGCAGTAGGTTATAATTCGCTTCACCGTATCCGATTCATTCGTGTTTTCTCTAAAATCCATCAGTAAAAACAGTTCTCCGAGTAATGCAAGCAAATTACCTTTTGCAATCATTTTATCCTGCATGCTCTCCCGGTTTCCGCTGGTATAAATCTGATGAAACCATTCTAAAATATCGTTGGGAAGCTGTTCGTTCCTAAGAACAGGATTGCAGGGAACTTTCGTGTCAAAGAGTTCTTTCAGTTCCGGAAACAAGTGCTCTGAAAAAATAAGTAAGTATCCTTCTGTCGGTTCAGAATCATGATAAAAGTGAATCTGATTCGGAAAGGCAAGAAAACAGTCTCCTGCCTTTAAACAATACTCTTTTTGATCGGAGGTGACGATACTACGACCCTTTGTAAGAAATACCATCTCAAGATGAGAATGAATGTGCGGCGTCGGTAACAACCCGTATATGGCATCTACCGTCAAATCTTTTCTTCTGGTTTCTATCTCATATGGCATAAGAGCCCTCCAAAACAGCAATTTTTGTCTGAATATTATGTCTTAATGACTATTATTATAAAGGAAATGTCTTATAATGTAAAGTAACAGCAAGAAATAATATAAAAGAAGGAGAGTTTCATATGCAAAAATTAACCAAATGGGTAAGACCAACCTATTTACCATGTATTCCGCTGGGCGATAATCGCTCTTCCATTACAGCTTGTGACGCCCACATTCAGTTGTCACGCCAGGCTGCAACAGAAGGTGCCGTCTTATTAAAAAATGAGCACCATACGCTCCCGCTGGAAAAGGGAACGAAGGTGGCAATCTTCGGAAAAGGCCAGATTGCCTATATTAACTGTGGCGGTGGTTCAGGAACTGTAAACCCGCCGTATGTACGCAATATTTACGAAGGCTTCAAAATGAAGAAAGACAAGCTGGATGTTTTCGATGCGCTGTCCCTCTATTATGAAGAATATGTAGAAGAGCAGTATAAAGAAGGGGTTTCGCGCAAAGACATGGTGGAAGCACCGCTTCCGAAAGAGTTATTGGAACGGGCGAAGGCTTACGCTGACACTGCGATTATCGTGATTAGCCGGTATTCGGAAGAGAATGTAGACAGAAGGAACGATGGAACCGATACGTATTTTTATCTTAGCGATATGGAACAAAACATGGTTCAGACTGTGACAGAAAACTTTGCAAACGTCATTGTTCTCCTGAATGTGGGTGCAATGATTGACACTTCATGGTTTGCCTATAACAAAGCCATCGCGTCTGCCATCATGATCGGTCAGGGAGGTATGGAAGGTGGGCTTGCCGCAGAAGACCTGATAACCGGAGATGCAAATCCATCCGGAAAACTTGTGGATACCTGTGCGCAGTCATTTGATGATTATCCATCATCCGAAGGGTTCCATGAATCAGATGATTATGTGAAATATACAGAGGATATTTTTGTGGGATATCGTTATTTTGAAACGATTCCGGGAAAAAAAGAACGTGTGGTATATCCGTTTGGATATGGTTTGTCTTACACGACCTTTACATACAGCAATATGACGGCTCATTGTACATCAGAAACGATTGTGGTTTCAGTCACGGTGACCAATACCGGAAACAGGGCAGGAAAAGAAGTTGTTCAAGTATATTATAGTGCCCCGGAGGGGAAACTGACGAAACCATCCAGAGAATTGTGCGGATTTGCAAAAACAAAGGAACTTGCACCGGGAGAGAGCGAGACAATATGGGTTTCCTTCTCTACGGCTGACATGGCATCCTTCGATGACATGGGCGTGATTGAAAAGTCCTGCTTCGTACTGGAAAAAGGAATCTATCGTTTCTATGTTGGGTGCAATGTGCGCGAAGCGATCCTGTTAGAGGACATATTTGAATTGCCGGAAAATGTAATCACAGAGCGATTGCATTCCTATGCGGCACCGGAAAAACTGGACAAACGTCTGCGTGCGGATGGTACATATGAGGAGTTGCCATGCGGAACGGTAGAAAGAGCCTCTTTCCCATGTACTTACAAATGTGCCGAGAAGCCGGAACAAACCTATATGTTATTAGACGTTGCAAATGGGAAAGTTGATTTGGATACGTTTATTGCGCAGTTAACGGATGACGAATTAGTCCATCTGGTTGGGGGACAACCAAGGAGCGGCGTATCCGACACTTGTGGTATGGGTGCATTACCGCGTCTTGGAATCCCGGCTGTTATGACCGAAGATGGACCGGCCGGAGTCAGAATCTGCCTGGACAGATGTGTTCGCACGACTGCTTTTCCGGTAGCAACCTGTATTGCCCAATCGTGGAATCTGGAGCTGATGGAGGTCATTGGACGTGCCGGAGCATTGGAAGCAAAGGAAAATAACCTTAGTATCTGGCTGACACCTGCACTGAATATCCACAGAAGTCCTTTATGCGGAAGAAACTTTGAGTATTTCTCCGAAGACCCGTTTGTTTCCGGGAAAATGGCTGCTGCGAAAGTCAAAGGGATTCAGTCACAAAATATCGTTGCGACAGTGAAACATTTTGCCTGCAACAATAAGGAAACAAACCGCCATAGATCCGACTCCATCGTTTCAGAGAGAGCTTTAAGGGAAATTTATCTGAAAGGATTTGAAATCTGTGTCAAAGAAGCAAAACCACAAATGATTATGACGGCTTATAATCTTCTGAATGGGATATACACTTCGGAAAACGCAGAACTTTTGATGGGTATTCTTAGGAATGAGTGGGGATATCAGGGCATGATTACAACGGATTGGGCCAATCTGGCGAATCATAGCGCCGAGGTTATGGCAGGAAATGATATCAGAATGCCGGAAGGAACCTCTTGGCTGCTAAGACAATCCCTGGAGGAAAAGAAACTGACCAGAGAAGAACTTTGCGCTTGTGTAAAACGTATTTTGGAGATGATTCTCTGGCTGGATTAGTATTACATTAAAAAAATATTGGAAATAGTTACCATGATTGCAGATGAGGCTGTCGCAATAGCGAAATCGGTCTCACTGAGCCTGAGGCAGGCGGCACACACGCCGCTACCAAGGGCTTTTTCTTTTATATGCAATCTTCTTGTATTTTCTTGCACTCTGTTTTTTGAAAAAGCATCTATCAAAAAGTTGTCTGAGGTTGCTTAGACACCTTTTTTTGTTCTAATTTCCAACTTGTCTCATATATTGTTTCAAGAGGTGAGAGACATGCGGGAAGACGAGCTTACAAAAGTACTGGGAAAAGCAATTAAAAGTGCATTGGAAGAACATCAGATACCCTATGATAAACTGCAGGAAATACGTCTGCGGATTGGGAAACCGCTCATTGTTGTATGTGATAACAGGGAGCGGGTACTGCAAAAGAAAGTTGAGAAAGAGGATTTGCTGGAAACATTGGAGTATGTGAGCAATTACTCTTTGTATGCATTTGAAAATGAATTAAAGCAGGGCTTTATTACGATAGAAGGAGGACACCGTGTGGGTATATCAGGACAAGTATCGGCAGAAAATGGGGAAGTAAAAATCATAAAGCATATATCGACCATGAACATCCGGGTTTCGCACGAAATTCTGGACTGTGGAAATACTGTATTTCCCTATATTACAAAGAATAAACAGATTTGTAACACACTGATTATTTCACCGCCGAGGTGTGGGAAGACCACGCTGCTTCGGGATTTGGTTCGGCAGGTGTCAGACGGCAACCGGTGGGTGAAGGGAAGTACGGTAGGTGTGGTAGATGAGCGTTCTGAGATTGGGGGCTGCTACCTCGGAGTTCCGCAGAATCACCTTGGCATCCGGACGGATGTGCTGGACTGCTGTCCGAAATCGAAGGGAATGCTGATGTTAATCCGCTCCATGGCACCGCAGGTGATTGCGGTAGACGAAATCGGAAGTCAGGAGGATATCCACGCTCTGGAATATGCCATGCTTTGCGGCTGCAGGATGCTGACGACCATCCATGGGGCTTCCATGGAAGAAATACGAAAAAAGCCGCTATTGGAACGGCTCATAAAGGAACACCGGTTTGAGCGGTATATCGTGCTTGGAAGCTTGCATCATATTGGAGAGATAGAAGGAATTTACGACGAGCGTGGAAGCCTTTTGTACAGGGAAGATGCATTATGCAGAAGTTAATCGGGAGCATCCTGGTACTTCTTGCCTGCACGGGGATGGGAGCGTTAAAGAGCCGGGAAATGCAAACTCACATGAGAGAACTGAAAGAACTGAAAAAGGTATTTACTTTGCTGAAGCGGGAACTGATGTATACGAGGGCGCCACTTTGTGAAGTGTTTGTTAAACTCAGCAAAAAGGCGGAAGGCAATTTCGAAGTTTGGCTAAAAAATCTTGCAAGAGACTTGGAAAAGCGTGAAAGCGGAAGGTTACAAGAGGTGTGGACAGAATCTGTTTACAGAGATTTAAATGGCAGCAGACTTACCAAAGAAGAACGGGAGGAACTGTGCCGGATTGGAAGCAGCCTCAGCTATCCGGAGGCATTGGAGCTTTATCTGGAGCAGTTAGAGTTTTCCATACAGAAGACAAGGGACGAGTGGAAAGACAAGCACAAGCTGTATCAAAGCATGGGAATCATGGCAGGAATTTTTCTGGTCATCCTGCTTTTGTGAGAAGGGGGAAATCATGACAGTCAATTTAATCTTTAAAATCGCAGCAGTGGGAATTCTGGTTTCCATACTGAGTCAGGTTCTAAAGCACAGCGGAAGAGAAGAACAGGCTTTTTTGACAAGCCTTGCGGGGCTTATCTTAGTGTTATTTTGGATTGTACCATATATTTATGAATTATTTGAATCCATCAAAGGACTGTTTGAACTATGAACATTGTACAAATCGGAGTATTAGGGATTGCAGGGGCGCTTTTCGCCATCCAGTTAAAACAGAATAAAGCAGAGTTTTCTGTGCTTCTCTGTATTGGAATCAGTCTGCTGATATTTTTCAGTATTTTTCATGAGTTGGATGTGATTATCGAAACGGTAAAGGAGGTGGGGAAAACCATTCATCTGGACAACACCTATCTTGTCACGCTGCTGAAAATGCTGGGGGTTACCTATGTTGCGGAATTTTCCTCGGGAATCTGTAAGGATGCAGGATATCAGACCATTGCAGCTCAGATTGAGATTTTCAGTAAACTGACGATTCTGGTACTCAGCCTGCCCATTCTTGTGGCACTGTTTCAAACCATACAGAATTTTCTTGCTTAAAAGAAGGTGCATGTGATGAAAAAAATAGGAGTTTTGATTTTGCTGTTCTGGCTGTGTTTCCCGAAGGTGTGTCACGCGGAGTCAGATGTTGAGCAGGAACAAATACAGGAGAATTTGTTTTCCCAATTCGAATTTCAGGGAATGGAGGAGTTTTTAGATGAAATGTTTCCGGAGAAATCCACAGGGTTTCTTGATTTAATCAGGCAATTTATCTCCGGAGAGCAGCCATTTTCTCCGGAAAAACTGATAGACGCATGCAAAGACCAGTTTTTCGGGGCAGTGAAGAGTACGAAGACCGGCATCGTCAATATGCTTGCACTGGTCATCATTGCTGCTCTGTTCCATAATTTTGCAGGGGTATTCAAAGAAAATCAGGTGTCAGAAATTGGATTTTTTGTGCTTTACATGCTGTTGATTACCATATGCTTAAATGCATTTCGGGGACTCGTTGATGTTGCTATATCCGGTCTTGGAAACCTGCTTGCATTTTTAAAACTTCTGTCTCCGGTGTATGTTCTGGCGGTGGCAATCGCAACGGGAAATGTGACTTCCATCGCATTCTACCAGATGATTCTGATTCTAATCTGCGTGATAGAGCTGATTATCCAGAGCGCTTTGATTCCGCTGACGCAGGTTTACATGATGATACGAATCCTCAACGACCTGACAAATGAGCAGTATTTATCCAAATTCGGGGAGCTGATTCATACGATTATCGTATGGAGTCTTCGGGCACTGCTTGGCGGAGTCATCGGAATCAATCTGATTCAGGGGATGCTTGGCCCCGCCATCGATTCGGTAAAGAGAAGTGTGCTTACAAGGGGCGGGGAAGCCATTCCGGTCATAGGTGATTTTCTGGGCGGTACAGCGGAGGTGGTGCTTGGAACAGCAGTTCTGATTAAGAATGGAATCGGGGCAGTGGGCATGGTCATCTGCATCGGAATCTGTATGGCACCGGTCATGCAGATGGTGGCGGTTACTTTGATGTATAAGCTGACTGCAGCACTTGTGCAGCCGATTTCCGATAAGCGGATTGTGGGCTGTATCAGCAGTATGGCAGACGGGGCGGAAATTCTGCTTCGGATTCTGTTTGTATCGGGGGTGCTGTTTTTAATTACGATTGCGATGGTAGCAACTACAACGTCATAGGAGGGAGCATGTTTGCGTATTTGTATGAATGGATAGAAAATCTTGCATTTTATATGATTCTGATTACCGCTTTTGTTCAGATGATTCCAAACAACAGTTATCAGAAATATGTCCGTTTTTTTACAGGACTGATTCTGATTTTGATGCTGTCCGGCCCGATTTTTAAGGTGTTTGGAATCGAGCAGGAGTTTCAGGAATTTTATAAAAGTGCAGAATATCAACAGAAGGTGAAAGAGATTGAGCGAGGAGCAGCCTATTTGGAAGAGTTTACAGGGAAAATTGAATAAAACGCATTTACTTATTTTTTTACTGGTTGGAATTTTATTGCTTGTGATTTCCATTCCGACTGAGGAAAAGCAGATAAAGGCGGACGAAAATACGGAGCTGGAAAAGAGGCTGGAAGCAATTCTGGAGCGAATGAACGGAGTAGGAGAGGTTCAGGTAATGATTACATTAAATGAGGATGATTCCGTGGAGGGGATTGCAGTTGTGGCGCAGGGCGGGGATAATGCAGTCATTGTATGTAATATTACGGAAGTCGTGCAGGCATTATTTGATGTGGACTCGCATAAAATTAAGGTAATAAAAGGGAATCAAACAAAATAGGAGGAAAAGAGTTTGAAACGGTTATTGAAAAAGAATCAAATCATTATTACATCCCTTGCAGTGATGATTGCTGTCGCAGGATATCTAAACTACTCAGGGCGGCTCTTTGGAGACGGTCTCGGTGGGGATGATGACGAGGTGGCCAATCAGGAACTTCTGGACATCAGTCTGGAAAGCGGGGAAACCGATATTACAGAGACACCGGGAGAAGCGGTGCTTACAAGCGGGGAGGCCAGTGGGATTGTGGCAGAGGCAAAAGTGACGCGGGAACAGGTGCGCGCCAAAAACAAGGAGATGCTGATGGAAATCATCGACAATGATAAACTGTCTGACGAACAGAAAAAAGATGCGGTAGCACAGATGATTGCCATGACGGAGCTGGCAGAGGAGGAAGCTTCGGTAGAGACCCTTTTGTTGTCCAAAGGTTTTTCGGAAGTGGTGGTGAATCTGACCGAAACAACCGCAGATGTTGTGGTGAATGCAGCAGAACTTACCGATGCAAATCGTGCACAGATTGAAGACATTATTACCAGAAAAACAGACATTGCGCCGGAAAATATCGTAATTACTCCGATGCACGAATAAATACTGTTTGCAGAGAAATACTAGATGTGATAGACTAAGTGGGAATGTAAAAAACAGATTTTGGAAAACATTAGGAGAAAATTATGTCAACTATTACAGATGAGATTCAGAAAAGAAGAACATTTGCGATTATCTCGCATCCGGATGCAGGGAAGACGACATTGACGGAGAAGTTCTTACTGTACGGCGGTGCGATTAATCAGGCCGGTTCGGTGAAAGGAAAGGCAACGGCAAAGCATGCGGTATCCGATTGGATGGAGATTGAGAAAGAGAGGGGAATTTCGGTTACTTCATCGGTGCTGCAATTTAATTATGACGGATATTGCATCAATATTCTGGACACACCGGGACATCAGGATTTCTCAGAGGATACATACCGTACGCTGATGGCAGCAGATTCGGCAGTGATGGTAATCGATGGCTCAAAAGGAGTGGAAGCGCAGACCAGAAAGCTGTTTAAGGTCTGTGTGATGCGCCACATTCCCATATTTACGTTTATCAATAAAATGGACCGGGAGGCGATGGATACCTTTGAACTTTTAGATGATATCGAAAAGGAGCTTGGGATTGCGACCTGTCCGATGAACTGGCCCATCGGCTGCGGAAAGGAATTTCGCGGAGTGCTTGACCGGGAACATGGAGAGATTGAACTGTTTTCCGATACGAAGAAAGGAACCGCCGTGGGCGAAGTGAGAAAGATTGCACTTTCTGACCCACAGGTGGATTCGTTTATCAGTGAGGAGCAAAAAGCACAGTTAGAGGAAGAAATTGAACTTTTAGATGGGGCAAGCGCAGAATTTGATATGGAGCTTGTCAGCAAAGGTCAGCTCTCACCCGTATTTTTCGGTTCGGCGCTGACCAATTTTGGGGTGGAGACGTTTCTTCGGCATTTCCTTTCGATGACCAGTTCTCCGCTTCCGAGAATGTCAGACAAGGGAATGATTGACCCCATGGAGGAAAAGGATTTTTCGGCATTTGTGTTTAAAATTCAGGCAAATATGAATAAGGCCCACCGTGACCGGATTGCATTTATGCGAATCTGCTCCGGAGAGTTTGAAGCGGGTATGGATGTTTTTCATATTCAGGGAGGCAAAAAGGTAAGACTTTCCCAACCGCAGCAGATGATGGCCAGTGAGCGGAAGATGATTGAAAAAGCATACGGCGGAGATATTATCGGTGTGTTTGACCCGGGCATTTTCTCCATCGGAGATACCCTCACCACGTCCCCGGAAAAGTTTGCTTATGAGGGAATTCCCACATTTGCACCGGAGCATTTTGCCAGAGTGCGGCAGATGGATACGATGAAGCGGAAGCAGTTCATCAAAGGAATCAACCAGATTGCCCAGGAAGGAGCCATTCAGATTTTTCAGGAATACAATACCGGAATGGAAGAAATTATCGTAGGTGTTGTGGGAGTGCTGCAGTTTGATGTGCTGAAATTCCGTCTGGAAAACGAGTACAATGTGGATATTAAGCTGGAGCCGCTTCCATATGAGCATATCCGCTGGATTGAAAATAAGGACATTGATTTGGATAAACTGGTTGGCACTTCGGATATGAAGAAGATTAAAGATTTAAAGGACAGACCGCTTTTATTGTTTGTCAACAGCTGGAGTGTACGGATGACGTTAGAACGGAACGAGGGTCTTATCTTATCCGAGTTTGGACGCTCCTAAAAGTTTCTGTTTGCAAATGCATATAAATTTGTTATAATAGATAGCAGCAGGAAACCAGACTAGGAGGTTTGAAGTTATGGGAAAAGAAGAAAGAAATAATTATACAATTACACTGGAAGATAATCGGGGAGAAGTGGTCATTGCGGATGAAGTAGTTGCAGTGATTGCAGGACTGGCTGCCATGGAGGTAGAAGGGGTTGCTTCAATGGTAGGAAATGTGACAAAAGAGTTGATTAGCAAGATTGGGAAAAAGTCTCTTGCAAAAGGCGTGAAGGTGGATATTCTGGAAGGCATCGTGACGGTTGCCATTACCTTAAATCTGAAATATGGTTACAATATCATGGATATTTCCGAAAAAGTTCAGGAAAAGGTGAAAGCGGCGATTGAAAACATGACAGGGCTTACCGTTGCCGATGTGAACATTCGTGTGGCAGGAGTAGAGGTAAACGGATAGGAAATGATTATGGAGCAGGGTTTTGAAATCCTGCTCTAATTAAACGAGGGAGAAACATGAGCAGAACAGAATTAAGGGAACACATTTTTAAAATGCTGTTCCGTGTAGAATTTAACAGTATAGAAGAGATGGAAGAGCAGGAAAGGCTCTATTTTGACCTCATGGGAGAAGTTGCAGAAGAGGACAAAGACTATATTCTGAGTAAATATAGGACGATTGCGGAAAAAAGGCAGGAGATTGACGAGCTGCTTGACGACCTCACCACCGGATGGAAGACCGGTCGTATGAGCCGGGTGGACTTGACGATTCTCAGACTGGCAACATATGAGTTACTTTGGGACGAGAGCATTCCGACAAAAGTTGCAATCAACGAAGCCGTCGAGCTTGCAAAGAAATACAGCAGTGATTCCGGTCCTTCTTTTATTAATGGCGTGCTGGCAAAGGTGGCAGGCAGGGAGCAAAGAGCCGATGCGTAATGTATATTCTGTGAAACAGGTAAATGCTTACATCAAAAATATGTTTACACAGGATTTTATGCTAAGCCGCATTTATGTAAAAGGGGAAGTCTCCAACTGTAAGTACCACACTTCCGGGCATATTTATTTTTCATTGAAGGATGAATCCGGTTCCATTGCGTGTATTATGTTTGCAGGGCAGCGGAGCGGTCTGGGGTTTCGGATGCAGGACGGACAGCAGGTGATTGTACTTGGCACCGTCACAACCTATGAGCGAGACGGGAAGTACCAGCTCTATGCGAAAGAAATCATTTTGGATGGTGCCGGACTATTGTATGAACGCTTTGAGGCGTTAAAACGGGAACTCGGTGAAATGGGGATGTTCGCAGAGGAATATAAAAAACCCATTCCTCCGTTTGCAAGACGAATCGGAATCGTGACAGCACCGACGGGGGCAGCGATTCGGGATATCATGAATATTTCCGCAAGAAGGAATCCATATGTCCAGCTTCTTTTATATCCGGCATTGGTACAGGGTGAGGGTGCAGCTGTAAGCATTGTGAAAGGAATACAGGTGCTGGAGAGGGCACAGGTAGATATCATCATTGTCGGACGTGGAGGAGGTTCCATGGAAGATTTGTGGGCGTTTAATGAAGAAGTTGTGGCAAGAGCGATTTTTAACTGCCAAATTCCGGTGATTTCCGCAGTCGGTCATGAGACGGATACGACAATCGCCGACTATGTGGCAGACCTTCGTGCGCCGACTCCTTCGGCGGCTGCAGAACTGGCGGTGTTTGAGTATCAGGCATTTGTAAATGACCTGGATAGCAGGAAAATGAAGCTTCGAAGAGCGCTGTATCAAAGGCTTCAGTTGGAGCGGATGAGGGCAGAGCGCTACCGGATGAGACTAAATTATCTGCATCCGGAAAGCAGACTGCGCGCACAACAGCAGCGCTGCATGGAACTGGAGCAAAAGCTCCGGCTTATGATGGAAAAAAAACTGACGATGTCCAAGCAGAAGCTGGCCATTTCCATCGAGCGTATGAAAGGACTTTCCCCACTGGCAAAATTAAATCAGGGATTTTCCTATGTGGAGTCCGAGGGTGGAAAGACGGTGAAGCGTGTCCGGGATGTGCGAAAAGAGGAAGGATTGACGATATATGTAACAGATGGGATGGTAAAGGCGAAAGTGGAGGATACCATCAGGGAGGATTACGGTGAAAGAGATATCTTTAGAGGAAGCATTTGAAAAATTGGATCAGATTGCAGAGAAACTGGAGGAAGAAACGATTTCTCTGGAGGATTCATTTAAACTGTATCATCAGGGAATGGAACTGCTCAAAATCTGCAATGATAAGATTGATACAGTTGAGAAAAAGATGAAGATTCTGGATGAAAATGGAGAACAACATGAATTTTAACAGTAGAAAATCAGAAAAAGTACAGGAAATAGAGGAAATCCTAAAGCAGTTTCTTCCGGAGCAGTCCGGATATCAGAAAGAGATTATGGAGGCAATGGAATACAGCCTCATGGCAGGAGGAAAGCGCCTTCGCCCCATGCTGATGAAGGAGACGTATACCTTATTTGGAGGAAACGACCGTTTGATTTATCCGTTTATGGCAGCGATGGAAATGATTCACACATATTCCCTGGTGCATGATGACCTGCCGGCGATGGACAATGATGACTACCGGAGAGGAAGAAAGACGACTCATGTTGTCTATGGGGAGGCTATGGGGATTTTAGCCGGAGATGCGCTGTTAAACTATGCATTTGAGACGGCCGCAGAAGCATTTACCATGTTTCCGGAAAAGAGCCTGCAGATTGGAAAAGCAATGCAGATTCTTGCGAAGAAGGCGGGAATTTATGGAATGATTGGCGGGCAGGTCGTAGATGTGCAAAGCGCAGGTTCGGCCATATCGAAGGAGGTTCTGGATTTTATTTATGAACTGAAGACAGGGGCGCTGATTGAGAGTGCGATGATGATTGGTGCAGTTCTTGCCGGAGCAGGTTCGGAAGAGATTCGGAAGATGGAGAAGGTGGCAAGGAATGTGGGAATCGCATTCCAGATTCAGGATGATATTCTGGATGTGACAAGTACGCCGGAGGTACTCGGAAAGCCGGTTATGAGTGATGAAAAAAATGAGAAGACTACATATGTGACATTAGTGGGTGTGGAAAAAGCAAAGGAATATGTGGAAGAGATTTCCGAAGAAGCCATAGGTCTGCTTTCGGAACTTCCGCAAAGAAATGAATTTTTGGAAGCACTTTTGAAAGAACTGATTCACAGAGAGAAATAAAGGAGTGCTCTTATGATTTTGGAGCGTATAAAAAACACGGAAGACGTAAAAGAATTAAGCTGGGATGAATTAGAGGTACTGGCATATGAGATACGCCGGTTTTTAGTAGAAAAAGTCAGTGAAAACGGGGGACATCTGGCTTCCAATCTGGGAGTGGTGGAGCTTACGATTGCACTGCATAAGGTATTTTCTCTTCCGAAGGATAAAATTATCTGGGATGTGGGACATCAGGCATATACCCACAAACTGCTGACCGGAAGAAAAGACGGGTTTGATACCCTGCGTAAATTTGGCGGCATGAGCGGATTCCCAAAACGAAAAGAGAGTGACTGCGATGCGTTTGATACCGGACACAGTTCCACCTCTATTTCTGCAGGACTTGGGTATGTGGAAGCACGGGAGATTACCGGAGAAGACTACCATGTGGTTTCTGTGATTGGAGATGGGGCATTTACCGGCGGGCTTGCTTATGAGGCCCTGAATAATGCCGCACGTTTAAAAAGTAATTTGGTAATTGTTCTGAATGATAATAATATGTCAATCTCAGAAAATGTGGGCGGCATGTCGAAATATCTGGACAGTATCCGCACTGCCCATGTTTATAATGAGTTAAAAAAAGGTGTGACGAATGCTCTGAATCAGATTCCCGGGGTGGGGAAAAATATGGTGTCGAGCATCCGCAAGACGAAGAACAGCATTAAGCAGTTGTTCGTACCGGGAATGTTGTTTGAAGAAATGGGGATTACCTATCTCGGTCCGGTGGATGGCCACGACATGAAAAAATTAGACCGGGTTTTGCGGGAAGCAAAACGAATGGATCATGCAGTTCTGGTGCATGTATTGACGAAAAAAGGGAAAGGATATGTTCCTGCAGAAAAGTCTCCGTCAAAATTTCATGGTACAGGACCATTTGATATCCGGACGGGAGATGCGCTGGAAAAGAAAGAAAAAGATACTTATACAGATGTATTTGGAAAAGTGATGTATAAAGAAGGTGCAAAGGAGCCGAAGCTGGTGGCGATTACCGCCGCCATGAAAGATGGTACGGGATTGGTTGGATTCCAGAGGAAATATCCGGAACGTTTTTTTGACGTAGGCATTGCAGAGGGACATGCGGTGACTTTTGCAGCGGGGCTTGCAGCAGCGGGGCTTAAGCCGGTGTTTGCTGTGTATTCTTCTTTCCTCCAGAGAGGATATGATCAGATTGTACATGATGTCTGCATACAGAATCTGCCGGTTGTTTTTGCAATCGACCGGGCGGGACTGGTCGGAAGTGACGGTGAAACGCACCAGGGATTACTTGATATGGCATATTTGAGCCATATTCCAAACATGACCATACTGTCGCCAAAAAATAAATGGGAACTTGCGGATATGTTGCGGTTTGCTATAAAGTACGATGGACCGATTGCGATTCGTTATCCAAGAGGAACGGCATATGACGGACTTTCCGAGTTCCGTGCGCCCATAGAATATGGGAAAAGTGAGTTGATTTATGAAGAATCCGATATTGCGGTTTTTTCAGTGGGACATATGATGGAGACAGCACATCAGGTATGGAAATCGTTAAAGCAAAAAGGGTTTTCCTGCAGCCTGATAAACAGTCGGTTTGTAAAACCCATGGATGAGGAGATGCTGCAGCAAATGGCAAAGCATCACAGATTGTTTGTGACCATCGAGGAAGGTGTAAGAACCGGAGGCTATGGAGAGCAGGTGAGAAATTATGTGGCAAAAGAGGAACTTCCGGTGAAGGTTTTGGTCAATGCAGTTTGTGACTGCTATGTAGAGCAGGGAAGCATTCCGGTTTTGCGGAAGGAATTACTGCTGGATGCAGATTCCATTGTAGAAAAAACGGTGACTGCCTTTGGAAAGAAGGCAGATTAGGAGAGAACATGAAAGAGCGTTTAGACGTATTGTTGGTAAAGAGAAACCTTGCAGAGTCCAGAGAAAAGGCGAAAGCAGTGATTATGTCCGGAAGCGTCTTTGTGGAGGGACAACGGGAGGATAAAGCGGGCACCCTGTTTTCAGAGGAAGTGCAGATTGAAATCAAGGGGCATGTGATGCCTTATGTGAGCCGGGGCGGATTAAAATTGGAAAAAGCCATGGCAAATTTCAATGTGGATTTACGGGACAAGGTGTGTACGGATGTAGGTTCTTCCACCGGAGGATTCACGGACTGCATGCTGCAAAACGGTGCACGAAAAGTGTTTGCCATTGATGTGGGACGCGGGCAGCTTGCATGGAAGCTGCGGCAGGATGAGCGGGTGGTCTGTATGGAAAAGACGAACATCCGGTATGTTACACCGGAGGATTTGGGAGAGCCAATCGATTTTTCCTCGATTGACGTGTCTTTTATTTCCCTCACCAAGGTGCTGCTTCCGATTCGCAATTATCTGAAAGAGGACGGAGAGATTGTGGCACTGATTAAACCGCAGTTTGAGGCTGGAAGAGAAAAAGTAGGAAAAAAAGGGGTTGTGCGGGAGAAAAGCACCCATGTGGAAGTGATTGAATTGGTGCTTTCCTATGCATTGTCCATTGGATTTGAGGTATTGAATCTGGATTTTTCCCCGATTAAGGGACCGGAAGGAAATATTGAGTATCTTGTGCATTTAAGGAAGACAAGCGGAAATGGAACGCTTTCTGAGGCTCTGGCAGATTGGAAAAAGATTGTAGAGACCGCATTTGAGACGTTGGCAAAATAGCAGGCAGAGGAAAGGAACATGGACAAATTTTATGTAATCACAAACAAAAGTAAAGATGTGTCAATGGAAACGACAAAACGTGTACAAACCTATATCGAAGGACAGGGAAAAGAATGCATTCTGGAAGAAGACGGGAAAGCTTTCCCGGAGGATGCGGACTGTGTGCTGGTACTTGGCGGAGACGGTACTCTGATTCGTGCTGCGAGAGAGCTTCGCGCATATGATGTTCCCCTGCTTGGGATCAATTTGGGAACGCTTGGGTATCTCGCCGAGGTGGAGGTACAGAATCTGGAGACGGCGCTTTGTCAAGTGATAAAGGAGACGCCGGTTGTGGAAGAGCGAATGATGCTAAAAGGAGTTCTGAACGGACAGACGGAGGATATCGCTCTGAATGATATTGTGGTGACAAGGCTCGGCGCGGTGCGCCTGATCCGGTTTACGGTCTACGTGAACGGGGAACTTTTAAATTCTTATCAGGCAGATGGTGTGATTATCTCTACGCCCACAGGCTCTACGGCATATAATCTGTCGGCAGGCGGACCCATTGTCCAGCCGACGGCTTCCATGATTGTGATTACTCCGATTTGCTCGCATGCGCTGAATACAAGCAGCATCGTCATTTCTGCAGAGGATGAAATTGTGATTGAAATCGGCCCGGGAAGGGACGGGGAAACGGAAGAAGCCGGTATCTCCTTTGACGGGGATAAAAATGTGGAAGTACATACCGGAGATAAGATTGTCATCCATAAAGCCAAGGAAACGACAAAGCTTTTAAAATTGAGCCGGGTAAGTTTTTTGGAAACTCTGAGAAGGAAAATGAAAGGAAACTAGAAAATGAAAGTAAACAGACACGCAAAAATCGTGGAACTGGTAAATAAATACCAGATTGAGACTCAGGAAGAACTGGCGGAGCTTTTGAATGCGGAAGGATATAAGGTGACGCAGGCGACTGTGTCCAGGGATATCCGTGATTTGAGACTTACCAAGGTACAGACGGAAAACGGAAAGCAGAAATATGCGGCTCTGAAGACCACACAGAGTGAATTGGCGGAGAAATACTTTCGTATTTTGAAAGATGGTTTTGTTTCCATGGGAATGGCACAAAATATTCTTGTGATTAAGACGGTTTCCGGAATGGCAATGGCGGTTGCTGCCGCGATAGATGAGATGAACTGGCCAGAAGTATTGGGATGTATTGGAGGAGACGATACGATTATGTGTGCAATCCGTACCGTGGAAGAGGCGGAAAAAGTCATGGAAAAGATTCGAAAAATTGTATCGTAAAAAGATGTGCAGAAGAAAGAGCCCGGGAGAAAGAAATGTTACAGAGTTTATATGTAAAAAATCTTGCATTGATTGACGAAATAGAAGTAGATTTTAAAGAGGGACTGAATATTTTAACAGGAGAAACCGGAGCCGGGAAATCCATTATTCTCGGCTCTATTAATCTTGCGCTTGGCGGAAGATATAGCTCGGAAATGCTTCGGAATGAAGAAGAAGCAGGCTATGTGGAGCTGACGTTTCTGGTGGAGAACGAAGCGCAGAAAGCACTGTTAAAAGAAAGAGAAATCTATCCGGAGGATGGAATGGTGGTGCTTTCCCGAAAATTGATTGAAAAGAGGAGCATCAGCAAAATTAATGGGGAGACGGTGCCGATTGCGTTGTTAAAAGAGGCTGCGGCGATTCTGATTGATATTCATGGACAGCACGAACATCAGTCGCTCCTCTATAAGAAGAATCATTTGACGATTCTGGATTCGTTTGCAAAAGATGCAGTGCAGGAGAAAAAACGTAAGGTTTCAGAGCAATACCGCGTGTACCGAACCTGCATCGAAGAGTTAGAAGCTTCCGAATCAGATGAAACCAAACGGCTCAAAGAGATGAATTTTCTGGATTTTGAAATCAGTGAAATCGAGGGGGCAAATTTAACCATCGGAGAAGATGATGAGCTGGAAGAGAAGTATCGCCGTATGGTGAACGGAAAGCGGATTACAGAGAGTATCGACGAAGCCTACGGATATACTGCCGGTTCCGGAAATAGTGCCAGCGATTTGCTTAGTCGCGCAATCCGCTGCCTTCAGGAGGCAGCCCACTATGAAGAGAGGGCAGAGAATCTGTATGAACAGCTATCCGAGGTAGACAGCCTTTTAAATGATTTTAATCGTGAATTGTCGGATTATCGGGATTCTTTTGAATTTTCGGAAGAGGAATTTTATGAGGTAGAAACCCGGTTAAATGAAATCAATCGCTTAAAAGCAAAATATGGAAATACGATACCGGATATCTTTGCATATCGGGATGAAAAAGTAGAGAGACGAAACATGCTGAAGGAGTATGACATTTATTTGGAAAACCTTCAGAAAAAAAAGAAAGAGGCAGAGGAAACGCTGAAACTTACGTCAGAGGAGTTGTCTCATCTTCGAAAAGAGGCCGCAAAACAACTGGAGGCTGCAATTAAAAACGGACTTTTAGACCTGAATTTTCTGGATGTTAAATTTGAAATCGTGTTCCGGGAGCTTTCAGATTTTACTTCCATTGGCAAGGATGAAGTGGAGTTTATGATTTCCATGAATCCGGGAGAACCGGTAAGACCGCTTGGAGATGTGGCATCAGGCGGAGAGCTTTCCAGAATTATGCTGGCCATCAAGACCGTGATGGCAGAAAAAGATCAGATAGAAACTCTTATTTTTGATGAGATTGACGTTGGAATCAGTGGAAGAACAGCACAGAAGGTTTCCGAAAAGATGGCGTTGATTGGAAAAAATCATCAGGTCATCTGCATTACCCATCTGGCACAGATTGCCGCCATGGCAGATGCACATTTTTTAATCGAAAAAAAGGTTGTGGAGGGGAAGACGAAAACAGGCATTTCTCTATTAAACCCGCAGCAGGAAGTAGCGGAACTTGCCAGAATCCTAGGTGGAGCAGAGATTACGGATAAGGTTCTGGAGAGTGCAGCTGAGATGAAAGAATTGGCAAAACGAACAAAATAATCATGAGTGAAAAACGAAAATACTCCGCATACTAAAACAGACACGAGACTGTGTCTGTTTTATTTTTTCGGAGAGGATGTGTAAGGATGCGAAAACGCTGGTATCGCCGGGTTCTGATTATGATTATGCTTCTTGTCACTGTTATGGGAACCGGCCTGAGTATAGAAGAACTGCAGAAGGAAGCAAAGAAGCAGCAGGTTAGCACAGGAAGTGTGTCAAATAAAATGGTCATTCCAGGAGGAATGCCAATCGGAATTTATATGAAGACGGATGGAGTCCTAGTGCTCGGGACAGACTCCATTGAAGGAGAAGACGGACAGGAATATCAGCCGGCAAAAAATCTGGTGAAAGAAGGCGATTATATTGTGAGTATCAATACGGAGGAAGTCAGTTCCAAGAAAGAACTTGTCAGCAAGATGGCATCTCTGGATACCAATGAGGTTGTACTTAGCTTAAGGCGGGAAGAGGAGCTCATTGATGTAAAGATAAAGGCGGTACAGGGAAAAAGCGGCGACTATAAGCTTGGAATCTGGGTGCGGGACAGCGTACAGGGATTAGGGACATTAACATTTGTGACCACAGACAACCAGTTTGGAGCTCTTGGACATGGAATTCATGATACGGATACCGATGCACTCATAGAAATGGAAGAGGGAAGAGTGTACGAGACGAAGATTTTGCGCATCGAAAAAGGGGAGAAGGGTTCTCCCGGCGGAATGGAAGGGATGATTGTGTATAACCGCTATAATATTCTGGGTGCGATTGAGAAGAATACAGATATCGGTATTTTCGGGACACTAAAAAATGCAGAAAGTCTTACCCGGCAGGAAGAAGCAGTTCCGGTCTGTGCGAAAGACGATGTAAAAACTGGAGCGGCAGTCATCCGTTGCTGTGTGGAGGGCACGGTAAAAGAATATGAGATTGAAATTCAGAAAATCAATTATTTTGCAAGAGAAACAAACAAAGGAATGGTGATTAAAGTAGTGGATGAGGAGCTTTTGGAGATTACCGGAGGCATCGTGCAGGGAATGAGCGGAAGTCCGATTCTGCAGGATGGAAAAATAGTCGGTGCGGTAACCCATGTGTTTGTGAATGACCCGGCGAAGGGCTATGGAATCTTTATTGAAGAAATGCTAAGTTGACAAGAATAGATAAAAAGTTATATTATAACTTATAAAAGATAACTTTATTCAGGAAAGATGAAGATTTTTATGAGGAAGATAATTTTTTATATGCTTGGCGGCTATTTATTCGGAAGCCTTCTGTTTGCAAAATATTTCGGATACTTGTTTACAAAACAGGACATTACAAGGGACAGTATAGACGGAAATCCGGGTGCGGCAAATGCGTTTCACAATGGTGGATTCTGGTGCGGATGTCTGACTCTTTGTGCGGACCTTATGAAAGGGTTTTTGCCGGTCTTTTTCTATCAGAAAATAGCCGCAGATTGTCCGCCTATCGGGCTTGCGTTTGTACTTGCTGCCCCTGTCGTCGGACATGCATTTTCGGTGTTCCACCGATTTCACGGCGGGAAAGGAATTGCAGTTTCTTTCGGATGTCTTTTGGGACTTTTTCCGGATTTGCGCCCGGCTCTGATTCTTGCGGTGGTGTTCCTTTTGTTCTCTCTGGTTGGGAGAATTTCACCGCACTATTACCGGACGCTGGTTACATATATTGTTACGGTGTTTTTAATGCCTGTTTTGATTCATGATTTTCGCGTTGCAATGGGCTTTTTCCTGATTGCCGGAATTGTGGTATGGAAGCTTTTTGTCAGCACAGAAGAAAAAGGAAAATGTGAGGTAAGAATTGGATGGAGGTCTTAGTATTATCCTGCGGCATGGGTGGAGGACACAATGCGGCAGGGCGCGCAGTCGCAGAGGAATTAGAACGGCGTGGACATTCCGTTGTTTTTATGAATGCGTTTCGTTTAAACGGAGATAGGGTGGCTTCGATTGTAAATGGGGCTTATATCAAAATCGCTCAGAGAGTGCCAAGGCTTTTCGGTTTGATATATATGCTTGGAAATGCATATCGGAAATTGCCTGTGAAGTCTCCGGTGTACTGGGCAAACGGGAAAATGGCAGATTCCGTAGAACAGTTTCTCTTGAAACACACCTTTGATGCAGTGGTGATGACCCATGTTTTTCCGGCACAGACGTTTGCAAAGCTGAAAGAAAACCACGTCTGTATTCCAAAGACGTACCTTGTGGCTACTGATTATACCTGTATTCCTTTTTTGGAGGAAACAGATTGTGATTATTGCATCATCCCTTCAAAAGAGCTGACACAAGAGTTCTGTGATTATGGATTTCAGAAAGAAAGGCTGCTTCCGTTTGGAATTCCGGTGGGACGAGCGTTCTTCGAGGAAGAGACGAAAGAGGAAGCACGTGAAAGACTGGGGATTTTCAGAGATGGATTTTGTATGCTGTTATCCGGCGGAAGCATCGGTGCAGGAAAACTTCCCAAGGCTATCCGGGTGCTCACTGAGGTACTTTTGGAGAACCCGGAAAATCGTCTTATTGTCATTTGCGGCAACAACCAAAAACTGTATCAAAAGCTACAGAAGAAGTATGGGAGTCAGACACAAATTTGTCTGCTTCAGAAGACTTCCCACATGGCAGAGTATATGAAGGCATGTGATGTGCTGATTTCCAAACCCGGCGGACTGACTTCCACGGAGGCGGCTGCCTCGGAAACGCCGCTGATACATATTTCTCCCATTCCGGGATGTGAGACGCACAATATGGAGTTCTTTGAGAAACATGGCATGAGCATTGCCGTACGAAACCTAAAAAAAGAACTGCTTCCGGCAGTCCGAAAGCTGCAGAGCCCCAAGAGAGCGCTGGACATGAAAAAAGCGCAGCGGATGTATGTAAATCGCTTTTCAGTAGTAGATTTATGTGATAAGATAGAGCAGGAAATATCCAAACAGAAGGAGAAACTATGATGAGAGTAGAAAGATATGATTTAAAAGAAACATTTCCCGAACTTGGAAAAGAAGGCTGTAATGCCTATGTGGATTGTTATTTGATTGATGAGATGAAAGAAATGCAGCTGGAGTATCGAAAACACCCGTGTCTGGTCATCTGTCCGGGTGGTGGATACGAGATGGTGAGCGCGCGGGAAGCAGAGCCGATTGCGTTAAATTTCCTGTCAGAAGGATATTGTGTATTTGTGGTACATTATTCTGTGAAACCTCACGGATTTCCGCAGCCGCTTTTAGAAGTTGCAGGTGTGATGGAGCTTATTCATCAGAATGCAGAAGAATGGGTATGTGATGCCGAAGATGTGGCGATTATGGGATTCTCTGCAGGAGGACATTTGGCAGCCCAGTATTCCAATCACTATGACTGCCCGGAAATCAGAGCAGTCTTTCCGGAGAGCAGACCGGTGCAGAAGACCATTCTCGGTTATCCGGTGATTACATCAGACAAAGAATATCGGCATGAGGGTACGATTCTCAACTTTGTCGGGCATGAGCCGAAAGATGGCACGGAAAAGGGATGTTCCTGTGAACTTCTGGTGACAGAAAAGACACCGCCGGCCTTTTTGTGGCACACGGCAGAGGATACCTGCGTACCGGTAGAAAACAGCCTCCTTTATGCAAAAGCGCTTTCTGCCCACAAGGTGCCGTTTGAACTACATATCTATCCGTATGGGTGTCATGGATTAGCGACCGTGGATAAGCATACCTGTGTGAGACTGGATGAGAAAGTGATGCACTGCCACCAGTGGATAGAAGATTGTAAGAAGTGGCTGAGATACTTTTGAATAGAGAGAATAAAGATTGTACGTGGACTGGTGCTCGTACAGGGATAACCGGGAATCAATTATGATAAGGATGCACCTGCCAGTATGAGAAAACATACCTGTGTGATTGAAAAGGTGGAGAAATAAGAATAGGAAATGATTTTGGGAGGCGGGTTATGAAAGAAAACGGTATTAATCCAGTAGTTGTGCGAGAAATAGAAGAATTAGCCCGGAAGTATAATATCAATAAGGTCATTCTTTTTGGTTCGAGAGCCAGAGGAGACTATCATCGTACGAGTGATATTGATTTAGCCGTCACCGGTGGCGATTGTGTGAGATTTGCTTTAGATGTGGAGGACGAGACTTCCACGTTGCTTTTTTTTGATGTGGTGAATCTGGATGGAAAGGTACAAAAAGAATTACTAGAATCTATAGGGAAAGAAGGGATTTGCATTTATGAAAAAGTATGAGAACTTTTGTAACGCATTTCGGAACTTAAAAGATATATATGAATATGAAGAACCATATTCTAATGTGGAAATGTCCGGGTTGGTAGCTTTATATGAAATTTGTTTTGAGCAGTCATGGAAGGCAATGAAAGAGATTTTGGAGCAACAGGGCTTTGCAGAGGAAAAAACGGGTTCACCGAAAAATGTTTTAAAGACGGCTTATGCAGCCGGGATGATTCGAGATGAAAATCTGTGGATGGAAGCATTAAATGCACGTAATAACGTGGCTCATTCTTACAATATTGAGATTGCACTGGATATCATTCAGAAGACAAAAGATAAGTTTTATAGAATGTTTGAAGAATTAAAACATGAATTTGACAATAGATGGATATGAACAGCCTACGGTTTTTACGAAAATTTGCGGTTTTTACGGAAAGATTTTTTTGTTTCCTTGAATAAAATCAGACATTGACTTCATGATTTTACCATGGTATCATAGGAACAGAGTTTGAGACGAATACATAGCGGATAACTCACAAATTTGAAAGAATGAAAATGGAGATGTGAAGTATGGAAAGAATTAAAACACTTGAGACTCGCAACCTTTGCGAGAGCGTAAAAAACGGTGGTTGCGGGGAATGCCAGACTTCCTGCCAGTCAGCATGTAAGACAAGCTGTGGTGTGGCAAATCAGGCATGTGAAAAGACAGAAAAATAATTCATAAAGAAAAAGATGCTGCCTAAAATGGCAGCATTTTTAACATCAATATTTCGATAAGGAAAGGATGACATATGGTACATCAATACGAATTAAACGGATATCACATTGTACTGGATACCTGCTCCGGCTCGATTCATGTAGTCGATGAGGTGGCGTATGATGTGATTGCGCTGTATCCGAAAAGGACAGCAGAAGAAATCGTGGCAGAACTGCTCGCAAAATACAAAGACAGAGAAGATGTGACAGAAGAGGAACTGCGTCTTTGCATCCAAGATGTAGAAAACCTGAAACAGAGCGGGAAATTATATACAGAAGATACGTTTGCCGAGGTAGCCGGAACCTTTAAAGAACGCTCCGGTAATGTGGTGAAGGCATTGTGTCTGCATGTGGCGCATACCTGCAACCTGAACTGCTCCTACTGTTTTGCAAGTCAGGGGAAATACCACGGAGAGCGGGCGCTTATGAGCTTTGAGGTGGGAAAACAGGCACTGGATTTTCTGATTGCAAATTCCGGAACAAGAAGAAATCTGGAAGTAGATTTTTTTGGCGGCGAGCCGCTTATGAATTTCGAGGTGGTAAAAGAACTGGTGGCTTATGCCAGAGAGCAGGAAAAGATTCACCATAAAAACTTTCGTTTCACTCTGACGACGAATGGAATGTTAATCGATGATGAGGTGATTGACTTTGCAAATAAAGAGATGAGCAATGTGGTCTTGAGTCTGGACGGGAGAAAAGAAATTCACGACTTGACCCGGGTGGATTATGCCGGAAACGGAAGTTATGATAAAATCGTTCCAAAGTTTAAAAAACTGGTGGAGGCACGCGGCAACAAGGGATATTACATGCGAGGAACTTTTACCCATGCCAATCCGGATTTTACGAAAGATGTATTTCACATGGCAGATTTAGGATTTACAGAGCTTAGTATGGAGCCTGTGGTTGCTTCTCAGGATGACCCGGCAGCACTCACTCCGGAAGATTTGGAAGTCGTAAAAGAACAGTACGAAATCCTTGCAAAAGAGATGATAAAACGAAAGGCAGAAGGCAGAGGGTTTACATTCTACCATTATATGATTGATTTGACGGGAGGTCCCTGTATTTACAAGCGGATTTCCGGCTGCGGTTCCGGAACCGAATATATGGCAGTCACTCCATGGGGAGATTTGTATCCCTGCCATCAGTTTGTAGGAGAAGAGAGCTATAAGCTTGGAGATGTATGGAATGGTGTGAAAAATGACGCATTGCGGGAAGAATTCCGGAGCTGCAATGCGTATGCGCGGGAAGAATGTAAGGATTGTTGGGCAAAATTGTACTGCTCCGGCGGATGTGCAGCGAATGCGTTTCATGCAAGCGGCTCCATCCGCGGCATTTATGAGCCTGGGTGTGAACTGTTCCGCAAGCGGATAGAGTGTGCAATTATGATAAAGGCGGCGGAAGATGAAACAGGAAGATAAAAAAATGACCACTCCCATCGCAGATTTTGTGAGAAATTATGCAGGCAGAGATATCAGTCGTTTCCATATGCCGGGACATAAAGGAAAACCGTTTTTGGGCTGTGAGCCGTTTGATATTACAGAAGTATATGGCGCGGATTCTCTGTATGAGGCAGAGGGAATGATTGCGGAAAGTGAAAAGAATACGGCAAAGCTTTTTGGCTCGGCATGTACGTTGTTTTCCACGGAAGGCTCCAGCCAGTGTATCCGTGCCATGCTGTATTTGGCACTGCTCCGGCGAAAGCCGGGTGTTAGGTCGAAGATTGTGGCAGCAAGAAATGTGCACAAGGCATTTGTATATGCGGCTGCTCTTCTGGATTTTGACGTGATCTGGTTATGGCCGGAAGAAGATACGGAGTCCATCTGTAGTTGCCCTGTTTCTTTGGAGAACCTGGAACGCGTTTTAAAGGAGAATCAGGACTCTGTAGTGGCTGTATATGTGACCAGTCCGGACTACTTAGGCGGGCTGGAGGATATCAGAAGTCTTGCAGAGGTATGCCACAGAAATGGAACGATTTTAGAGGTAGATAACGCACATGGTGCTTATCTGCACTTTTTGGAGCCATCGCAGCACCCGCTGGATTTAGGCGCAGATATCTGCTGCGATTCGGCGCATAAGACCTTGCCTGTATTGACCGGAGGCGCTTATCTGCACATTAGTAAACAGGCTCCGGTCATTTTCGCAGAGCAGGCGAAATATGCCATGGGGCTTTTTGGCTCTACCAGTCCCTCGTATCTGATTCTGACATCTCTTGATTTATGCAACCGGTATCTGGCAGAGAACTATCGGGTGCGTTTGCGTGAAACAATAGAACGGAGAGAAGGGTGCAGAAAGAAATTGGAAGATGCCGGATGGAGGGTCTGTAAGAGTGATCCGCTGAAACTGACGGTTGAGATTCCGAGTGGAGTTTCTTCTGAAGAATTGACGGGAAGGTTGCATCGGCAGGGGGTGGAATGTGAATATGCGGATTCGGATTTTCTGGTTTTTATGTTGACACCGGAGAATACGGAAGAAGAGTTGGAACAGCTTTTGAATGTACTGGGGGAAAATCCGTTTTCCTACGAGGAGAAAAAAAGACTCCCGTTTGTACATGCGACATCGGTGATGTCGATACGAGAAGCCATGTTTGCCCTTCCGGAGAAGATTTCAACGTCACAGGCACTTGGAAGAATTTGCAGAATACCTACGGTTTCCTGCCCGCCTGCGATACCGATTACGGTACCGGGAGAGACGATTGACGAAGTGGCTCTGCAGTTATTTGCACATTATGGGATAAACAAATTAGATGTAGTGCAGAAACAGACTAACCATGCTTTTCTGCTATCACCAACAGCTGTCATGGAAAATCAGAGAGCGGAGGAGATGATTGATTGTGTCAAATAAAAAATATGCAATGGATATGTGCGAAGGTCCGGTTTTAAAGAAAATGCTTCTTTTTGCATTGCCGTTGATGGTATCCAGTCTACTACAGCTTTTGTTTAATGCAGCCGACATCATTGTGGTTGGAAGATTTGCAGGGGACAATTCACTTGCGGCAGTGGGCTCAACGACCTCCCTTATCAATCTTCTGGTGAATCTGTTTATCGGTTTATCAGTGGGGGCAAATGTGCTGGTAGCACAGTTTTTCGGTGCAAAAAGAGAAGAAGATTTGTCTTTAACCGTACATACGGCACTGGCAATCAGTTTCATTAGCGGAATCTTGCTGACCATTATCGGGGTGATAGGTGCTCCACATATTCTTTCTCTTATGAAGACGCCGAAAGCGGTGCTGGATTTGGCAGTGGTGTATTTAAGAATCTATTTTGTGGGGATGACCCCTATGATGGTGTATAACTTCGGTGCTGCCATTCTGCGTGCAGTGGGAGATACAAAAAGACCGCTCTATTATTTAATGACAGCAGGTGTGATTAATGTATTATTTAATCTCTTTTTTGTGATTGTGATGAAATGGGACGTATTTGGAGTAGGCATCGCCACGACAATTTCCCAGACCGTATCTGCAGCTCTTGTTCTGCGTTGCCTGATGAGAGAACAGAGTGGCATCCGAGTCCGGATAAAAAAAATTCGCATCTATAAAGATAAGTTATTTCGAATTATGCAAATTGGACTTCCGGCAGGGTTTCAGGGAATTTTATTTTCACTGTCAAATGTAGTAATCCAATCCTCGGTAAATCTGTTTGGCGAGACAATTGTTGCCGGGAATTCAGCAGCTGCCAATATAGAAGGCTTCGTGTACGTTGCAATGAATACGTTCCATCAGGCATCCATTTCCTTTACCAGCCAGAATTATGGAGCGAAAAAGTACAATCGTATCAATAAAATTCTATTTTCCGCGCTGGGATGTGTAATTGTGGTGGGTATCGTCCTCGGAATGGGGGCTGTTGCCGCAGGTCCGGTGCTGCTTAGTCTTTACACAAAGAACCCTGATGTTATCGCAGCGGGTATGGTGAGGCTTCGATTTATCTGTCTTACATATGCTTTGTGTGGCGTGATGGATGTAATGGTCGGTTCCTTAAGGGGAATGGGATATTCGGTAGTACCGATGATTTTTTCCCTGCTTGGCGCATGCGCAACACGCCTCATCTGGCTTGCAACGGTGTTTCAGATTGAAGCGTTCCATACGATTGAGACGGTCTACATCATATATCCGATTAGCTGGATACTGACAGCGACAGCACATATTATCACGTATGTTGTAGTGAGACGGAAAATAGAAAAATAAAAAAGAATCTTTCGAAAATCTTTCGGTTTTCATGAAGGTTCTTTTCCAATTTAAGAGATATCATGTACCCATACATGAAAGGACTGTAAGAGGAAGGAAAAATGACATGAGGGAAATCTATCATATTTTAGTTGTGGAGGACGACGCACAAATCCGGGACGGAATTGAAATCTATTTAAAAACGCAGAATTATGAAGTGTTTAAAGCAAAAGACGGGGTGGAAGGCCTGGAAGTTTTGCATAAGCAAAAGATTCATCTGGCTATCATTGACGTCATGATGCCCCGCATGGATGGAATCCGTATGGTGATGGAGCTTCGCAAGGAATATGATTTTCCGGTCATTATGCTTTCTGCGAAATCAGAAGAAGTGGATAAAATCATGGGACTTAACATGGGTGCAGATGATTATGTTACAAAGCCGTTTCAACCATTGGAACTGCTTGCAAGGGTGAATTCCCAGTTGCGGCGTTACACCAGATATATGGGTGGCAAGGAGCAGGCGAACAAGGAGCAAAACGGTCATGTTCTGCGCGTTGGCGGACTGGAATTGAATGAGGACACCATAGAAGTTCGCGTAGATGGGGAAGAGGCGAAACTGACCCCCATGGAATTTAAGATTTTACAACTTCTGATGAAATCCCCGGGTCGTGTTTTTTCAGCAGACGAAATTTATGAGAGAGTCTGGAATGAGGAAGCGATTAACACGGACACAGTCATGGTTCATGTAAGGCACATTCGGGAAAAAATAGAAATCAATCCGAAAGAGCCAAAATATTTGAAGGTGGTGTGGGGAATTGGATACAAAATTGAAAAAATCTCATAAACTGGCGGTAATTATCATTGCACTCATTGTGCTCATTCCGGCATTTCTTTTGGTCAGCCTTTATCCGACCATGGAAGAGGCCATGCTGAAACTCCGGAAAGAATCAGAAGAGCAGATAGAGGCGGAGGAAATTCAGCAGGAGGAAACGCTGCAACTTTTTGTGGATGCGAATTTTGTAAATTATGCCATGGAGGCCAGTTATTATATCTACGGACAGCTTTTGAATGAATCGGGCACAGATACAGCTGACTTTTCTGTCTTACAGGAATATGGATGGGTGTCTGATTATCATAGAGTGTACGAAGGTGCAGAATTTATTGCTCGTTATGTTTCTGCAGATGGTGAAAAATCGAATGGAATGTCCAATACGGATGCCGATGATATGGATAATCGATCGTTTAAACTGACTCTTATTTTTGATGCCTACGGAAATCTTGCTGAGATTACAACAGAGGGAATCCAGCTGGAAGAGTATTATGGAGAGCAGGAGCCCCTTTATGAATTAGCAATGCGCTCAGAAAAGCAGTATCAGGAGAATGTGCTGCAATATAATACAGAGCATGGTACAACGATTTCCGGTGAGCAGCTGCGACCGAAAAATTTTACGGTTCAATTTGCTTTGGATCCAAATAGTTTTTTTGCCTACGGGACAGGGTATGATTATGCCGGCTCCTATTATCCTACGGATCCGGAGGTTTTATACTGTACAACGGGAGCAGTGTGGCTGGTGGTTGCAATGGCAGTTTTGGTTGTTCTTTTCGCATTCCTCCTTCCGTTTGTGAAATCCTTGCATACCGGAAGAGAGAAGTTATTTTCCCTTCCGTTTGAAGGGATGGCGATTATCGGTATGGGTGCCGTCAGCCTGACCATCGGAATGTATTTTCTGATGGTACATACAACACGGTGGGAGCTTACTTCTGCTTTTGAAAATCATCTTCCGGAATTTCTGGGATATGAAATCAGTGTGGATATGCTGTATCTGCTGCTTCGCTGCGTGAATTTTGTGGGATGGTCACTTGGCTTTTTCCTGCTTTATATCATGGCATCCGGGATACGGCAGATGGTAGTAAGGCCATTATATTACCTGAAAAATCAGGTTTTATGTGTCAGAATTGTAAGGTGGTTCGGAAGACAGTGTAAAAAACTTTACAGGTATGTGACGAATATCGACATAAACGAAAAACTGCATGCCAGCATCCTTAAGGTGGTACTTGCGAATTTTGCAATCCTGCTTCTTTTATGCTGTCTATGGTGGTTTGGGGTGGTCGGACTGATCATTTATTCGGTTGTTCTGTATATCCTTCTTCGAAAATACGGGGAAAAAGTGCAGACACAGTATCACAGCATTCTACATGCCACAGAGCAGATGGCAGAAGGAGATTTGAAGATTTCATTGGAAGAAGATCTGGGTATGTTTGCCCCCATCGGGGAATCACTAGAACTGGTACAGCAAGGATTTGAAAAAGCGGTGGTGGAAGAGGCGAAAAGCCAAAACATGAAAACAGAGTTGATTACCAATGTGTCTCATGATTTGAAGACTCCGCTTACGGCGATTATCACTTATGTAGATTTGCTGAAGCAGGAAAATATTACGGAGGAAGAAAGAAAATCCTATATTGCAACGCTGGAGCAGAAATCCCAGAGATTAAAAGTATTAATCGAAGACTTGTTTGAAGTAAGCAAGGCGCATTCTGGAAATGTAAAGATGAACTTTATGGATGTGGATGTGGTAAGTCTTTTGAAACAGGTACGTTCGGAGATGGATGAACAGATTCAAAGCAGTGATTTGCAGTTTCGGTGGAATCTTCCGGAGGAAAAAGTGGTACTGTCTCTGGATGGACAGAGAACCTACCGGGTATTTGAAAACTTACTGAACAATATTTTGAAATATGCGATGCCACATTCCAGAGTGTATGTGGATTTGATTCAGGAAGAATCCGAAGTACAGATTCGGTTTCGCAATGTTTCGGCAATGGAACTGGATTTCGACGCTGAGCGACTCACAGGCCGGTTTGTGCGAGGAGATTCTTCCAGAAATACGGAAGGTAGCGGACTGGGTCTTGCCATTGCAAAGAGTTTTGTAGAACTTCAGAAGGGCAATTTTCAAGTGGAGACAGATGGCGATTTATTTAAGGCTCTGATTACTTTTTATCGCTAAACGTTGAATTTTGTCGAAATATTGTGGATACATTTTCTTGCACCCACAAAATAGCGCTTTTATAATGTACCAGAGGGTTATCTTTTGCAAGGTGATTGAGGAGGTACACATGGAGCGTTTGAATGTAGCTATTGCAGATGATAACGACCGAATTTTGGAACTTTTAGGGGAAATGATAAGTAATGACAACGAGTTGACACTTGTCGGAAAAGCAAATAATGGGGAAGAAATGTATCAAATTATAAAGAACAAGGAGCCGGATGTCGTTTTGCTGGATTTGATTATGCCGAAAATGGACGGATTAAGTGTCATGGAACGTGTCAATGAAGATAAAAATTTGAAGAAAAGTCCCAATTTCATTGTTATCACTGCAGTAGGACAGGAACGTATCACAGAAGATGCCTTCAAAAAAGGAGCGAGTTACTATATTATGAAACCGTTTCATAACGAAACAGTTTTGAATCGGATAAAACATATTCAGAAAGAAGTACAAACTCATAAAACAGAGAATGGAAGTACCATAGAATACGCAGCGCCGGAAAAGGAGAACAGTCTGGAAAACAGGGTTACGGATATGATTCATGAAATCGGCATACCGGCGCACATCAAAGGATACCACTACTTGAGAGATGCTATCCTGATGGCAATTGAAGATATGGACGTGCTGAATGCGATTACAAAAATATTGTATCCCACTGTCGCAAAACGTCACCAGACCACTTCCAGCAGAGTGGAACGCGCCATAAGACATGCAATTGAGGTGGCATGGAGCAGAGGAAAACTGGATACATTGGAGGAATTGTTTGGGTACACGGTCAGCAACGGAAAGGGGAAACCGACGAACTCCGAATTTATTGCTTTGGTAGCCGATACCATTCGTTTAGAACAAAAACACAGATAAAAACTTGACCCTCAGCAGTTTGATGAGTATAATGGGTATATAAATTCATATACAAGTTGAATGAATGAGTGGAGGAAACCTTTATGAAGAGAATTTTATTTGTTGCTTCTGAGTCCGTACCTTTTATCAAAACGGGAGGATTGGCCGATGTTGTCGGTTCCCTGCCTAAGAATTTCGACAGAGAAGAATTTGATGTCAGGGTGATGTTGCCAAAATTTGCCTGCATGAGGGATGAGTGGAAAGAAAAGTTAGTATATAAGACTCACTTCTATATGGACTATAATTGGCAAAACCGTTATGTAGGTATTTTGGAAACGGAATTGGACGGAGTTACATTCTACTTTATCGACAACGAATATTATTTTAATGGACCTAAACCATATACGGATGACGGACTTTGGGATATCGAGAGATTTGCGTTCTTTTCAAAGGCTGCATTGAGTGCACTGCCATCCATCGGATTCCGACCGGATGTCATCCACTGTCATGACTGGCAGACCGGACTGGTTCCCGTCTATTTGGACAACTTCCGTTTTGCGGAGGAGTTTTATCGTGGAATTAAGACGGTGATGACCATTCACAATTTGAAATTCCAGGGAGTGTGGAGTACGAAAAAAGTGCAGGAGATTACAGGTTTACCGCAATATTATTTTGCGCCGGATAAGTTGGAGGCATATAAAGATGCAAACCTGTTAAAAGGCGGTATTGTATATGCAGACCGTGTCACTACGGTAAGTAAGACTTACGCAGAGGAGATTAAACATCCATTCTACGGAGAACGTCTGGACGGACTGATGAATGCAAGAAGCAACTGCCTGTCCGGTATCGTAAACGGTATTGATTATGATGAGTACAATCCGGCAACGGATATCTGGCTTGCGGCAAATTATGATATATCGAATTTCCGGAAAGAAAAAGTAAAAAATAAAGTGGAGCTTCAAAAGGAACTTGGATTGGAAGTAGATCCAAAGATGATGATGATTGGTGTCGTATCCAGACTAACTGACCAGAAGGGATTCGACTTGATTGCGTATGTGATGGATGAGTTGTGTCAGGACTGCATACAGCTTGTAGTGCTTGGTACCGGTGATGAAAAATATGAAAACATGTTCCGGCATTTCGCTTGGAAGTACCGAAATAAAGTTTCGGCAAATATTTTCTATTCGGATCCCATGTCGAAAAAGATTTACGGTTCCTGTGATGCATTTTTGATGCCATCCTTGTTTGAACCATGCGGACTCAGCCAGTTGATGAGCCTGCGTTTCGGAACCCTTCCGATTGTGCGGGAAACCGGCGGGCTTAAAGATACTGTGGAGCCATACAATGAGTATGAAAAAACAGGTACCGGATTTAGTTTTGCAAACTATAACGCACATGAAATGCTTGCAACGGTACGTTATGCAGAGCAGATTTATTATGATAAGAAACGTGATTGGAATAAGATGGTAGAAAGAGCCATGAGTGCAGATTTCTCGTGGAAAACATCCGCAAAGCAGTATGAGGATTTATACCGCAGCATTTAGCTACCAGAAATCGCGAAAGAGGAAAATGACGTGAAGATTATTGACAGAATGTTAGAAGACAGAATCCATATTTCTTTCGAGGTATTTCCGCCGAAGACGGATGCCACGTATGAGAAAGTGATGGAGGCGACGGAGGCAATCGCCGGGTTAAAACCTTCTTTTATCAGCGTAACTTACGGAGCGGGAGGCGGTACCAGTAAAAATACCGTCCAGATTGCTTCGCATATACAAAACGATTTGGGTGTTGACAGCATTGCACATCTTACCTGTGTTTCTTCCACCAGGGAGGAGGTGCATCGCGTTCTGGATGACATGAAAGAAAAGGGAATCCGAAATATCCTGGCATTGCGTGGGGATATTCCGACGGATACGGAGTTTCCGATTCCGGGACATTACAAATATGCCAGCGAGCTGATTGAAGACATCCGCCGGCACGGAGATTTCTGTATCGGGGCAGCCTGCTATCCGGAGGGACACGTGGAGAGTGGACACAAAACCGAAGATATTTTGAATTTGAAGCGAAAAGTGGACAGTGGGGTCGATTTTCTGACCACACAGATGTTTTTTGACAACTCCATTCTCTATAATTTCTTGTATCGGATTCGGGAAAAGGGAATCACAGTTCCGGTATTACCGGGGATTATGCCTGTGACGAATGGAAAGCAGATTGCCCGTATCTGCCAGCTTTCCGGAACCATTTTACCGGAACGGTTCCGGGCGATTGTAGACCGCTTCGGAGATGACCCGAAAGCAATGCAGCAGGCAGGCATTGCGTATGCGACAGACCAGATTATCGATCTGATTGCAAACGGAATCCGCAATATTCATATTTATTCCATGAATAAGCCGGAGGTTGCATCTGCGATTCTGTCTAATCTTTCTGAAATTATAAAATAATAGGTGAGGCTCATATGGATATACGGACGAGGGAAGCCATCCGATATCTGGGATATGGGAAACATGCGATAGATGAACGAACCCGGAGGCTGATTCAGGATTCTTTTGAAGAATTAGAACAGGTGACGGATGCCAAATTCGTCTATCGCATTTTTGAAGTTTCTGTTCCGGATACGGATGTACTGAAAATAGGAAAGTTAGAAATTAAAAGTAAAAATTTAAGCAAAAATCTGAAGGGCTGTCACATGGCAGTCTTGTTTGGGGCAACCCTTGGCACCGGGGTGGACATGCTGATGAAAAAATATACCATTGTAGATATGACAAAAGCGGTGGTTCTGCAGGCATGTGCAGCTGCTGTGTTGGAAGAATATTGCGATAAGATGCAAAAACAGATTGCATTGGAGGCCTTAGAGGGGTTATACTTGAGACCGAGATTTAGTCCCGGTTATGGTGATTTTTCGATTCTGCACCAAAAAGAACTATTGGATATGCTGGAGGCACCGAAAAAAATCGGACTTACCATGACGGATGGTTATATGCTTACACCCACAAAATCGGTGACAGCGGTTATCGGTATCAGCCGGGAAAATTCGCTTTGTCCTGTCAAGGGGTGTGAGGAATGTTCGAAGACAGATTGTGTGTACAGAAGGAGCTAAAGTATGTTGCTGGAAAGATTAGGAAAAGAACTTCTGTTTTTTGACGGAGGAATGGGAACTCTTTTACAGGAGGAAGGACTTCTGCCGGGAGAGCTGCCGGAAATGTGGAACATAGAGCACAGGGATGTGATTCAGAACATCCATCGCGCCTATCTGGAGGCGGGAAGTGATATAGTGCTGACCAATACGTTTGGAGCAAACCGGGTGAAGTTTCATGATGACCGGTATTCTCTTAAGGAAATTGTAGAGCAGGCGGTGGACAATGTTAAAATGGCCGCAAAATCGGCAAAGAGAGAACGCCGGGAGTATGCGATTGCTTTGGATGTGGGGCCGACCGGGAAACTTTTAACGCCCATGGGCGATTTAACCTTTGAAGACGCTTATGAAGCATATAAAGAAGTGATGCAATATGGACAAGCAGCCGGAGCGGATTTGATTCACATCGAAACGATGAGCGATACTTATGAAGTAAAAGCGGCTGTGTTGGCTGCAAAGGAAAATACGAGCCTTCCGGTATTTGTGACCCTCGTTTTTGATGAAAAGGGAAAGCTTTTAACCGGGGGAGATGTTCCGTCGACCGTTGCACTGCTGGAAGGACTCCGTGTAGATGCCCTTGGTATGAATTGTGGCATGGGACCGGAGCAGATGATTTCCATTCTGAAGGAGCTGACCGCATATGCATCTCTTCCGATTGTTGTAAAACCAAATGCGGGATTGCCGAAGCAAAGGGATGGGGTTACCTGTTATGATGTAACTCCCAAGATGTTTGCTTCTTCTATGAAAAAGATTGTGGAGTGCGGAGCCTGCCTTATTGGAGGATGCTGCGGCACAACACCGGAGCATATTCGGGCAATGACAAAAACTTGCGCCGGCATGGAAATTGTGAGACCTACCACGAAAAACCGCACCATCGTCTCTTCTTATGGAAAAGCAGTGGAACTTGGAGATATGCCGGTCATTATCGGAGAGAGAATTAATCCGACAGGAAAGAAACGGTTTAAGCAGGCATTAAAGGAGCACGATTTGGACTATGTGCTCCGGGAGGGAATTACCCAGCAGGATAAGGGCGCCCATATTTTGGATGTCAATGTAGGACTTCCTGATATTGACGAAGCAGCCATGATGAAGGAAGTGGTTAGAGAGCTTCAGAGTGTGACAAACCTTCCGCTTCAGATTGATACCGTAGATGCGGATGCACTTGCTGCTGCCATGCGCATTTATAACGGAAAGCCGATGGTCAATTCCGTGAGTGGAAAACAGGAATCCATGGATGTGGTATTTCCGTTGGTGGCAAAGTATGGTGGAGTGGTGGTAGGACTTACCCTGGATGAGGATGGAATCCCGCAGACGGCAGAGGGAAGAGTCAAAATTGCTGGCAGGATTATAAAGGAAGCATCCAAATACGGAATAGCACCAAAAGACATTGTGATTGACGTACTGACGATGACCATAAGTTCAGAGCCGGATGGCGCAAAAGTGACGCTCCAGGCATTAAAACAGGTGCGGGAAATGTATAGGGTGCGGACGGTACTGGGCGTATCCAACATTTCCTTTGGTTTACCGGACAGACCGACCATCAATGCAAACTTTTATACTATGGCGATGTTAAACGGCTTGAGTGCCGGAATTATCAATCCATCCTCAGAGGCCATGATGAATGCTTATGATTCCTACTTGGCACTGATGGGATATGATAAAAACTGTGCAGGCTATATTGCACGGCACAGCCAGAAGGATGTAGTGCCCAAAAGTGCAGCAGTCATCTCGCAAATGGATTTGCAGACCGTCATCGTGAAGGGATTGAAGGAAGAGGCGTTTTCGGTCGCAAAGGAACTGGCAGAAACCAAAGAACCACTTGCAATCATTCAGGAATATCTGATTCCTGCACTGAATCTGGTGGGAAAAGGCTTTGAGGAAGGAACCGTCTTTCTGCCACAGCTTTTAATGAGCGCAGACGCTGCCAAAAATGCATTCTCTGTTTTGAAAGAACACATGAAAACGGAGGGGAACGAGCAGCCGAAGAAAGACAAAATCGTACTTGCGACTGTAAAAGGGGATATCCATGATATCGGGAAAAATATTGTAAAAGTATTGCTGGAAAATTATAGTTTTGACGTGATTGATTTGGGAAAAGATGTTCCACCGGAAAAAGTCGTTGAGACAGTGCGCAGAGAAAACGTAAAGCTGGTAGGCTTAAGCGCACTGATGACCACCACGGTGGTAAGCATGGAAGAAACGATCAAGCAGCTTCGTGAAAACGTGCCGGATTGCCTTGTCATGGTTGGCGGGGCAGTGCTCAATCAGGAATATGCCGATATGATTGGCGCAGATTTTTATGGGAAAGATGCGATGCAGACGGTCTATTATGCACAAAAGATATTTTCAAAGAATTGAATTTAAACGGGGTTTGTGGTATCATAATAGAATTGAGATGCAGATTGCAGTCAAATCGGAGGTAGGAAGATGGAATTTATAGGAGCTGTCATAGAAACAGTAATTAAAATGGTAATTGTCGGTGCGGTTGCATTCGGGGGAATCCTGCTTGGAAAGAACCTGAGAAAACGGCATGATGAGAAAAATAGTTAAGATACAGGAATGAGGAGGCAGATGATGAGACAGATAGGTGTGAATGAACTGAGAAAAATGTTTTTGGAGTTTTTTGAAAGCAAAGGGCACTTGGCCATGAAGAGTTTTTCTCTGGTTCCGCATAATGACAAAAGTTTATTGTTGATTAATTCAGGTATGGCACCATTAAAGCCTTATTTTACAGGTGCAGAGATTCCACCAAGAAGAAGGGTGACGACCTGTCAGAAATGTATTCGTACTGGGGATATTGAGAATGTTGGAAAAACAGCGCGTCACGGTACATTCTTTGAAATGTTGGGGAACTTTTCTTTCGGAGATTATTTTAAAAGAGAAGCGATTCACTGGTCGTGGGAATTTCTGACGGAAGTGGTAGGGCTTGATCCCGACAGACTTTATCCGTCCGTATACGTGGAAGATCAGGAAGCATTTGATATCTGGAATAAAGAGATGGGGATTGCTCCGGAGCGTATTTTCAAATTTGGAAAGGAAGACAATTTCTGGGAACATGGTTCCGGTCCATGCGGTCCCTGCTCTGAGATTTATTATGACCGCGGAGAAAAATACGGCTGTGGAAAGCCGGGCTGTACTGTGGGCTGTGATTGTGACCGCTACATGGAAATCTGGAATAACGTGTTTACCCAGTTTGATAATGATGGTAACGGCAACTATACCGAACTGGAACAGAAAAACATTGATACCGGAATGGGGCTGGAGAGACTGGCATCGGTGGTACAGGATGTAGATTCTATTTTTGATGTAGACACGGTTCGGGCGTTGCGTGACAAGGTTTGCGAATTTGCAAATGTCACATACAAGGAAGACGAAGCGAAAGACGTTTCCATCCGCTTGATTACGGATCATATCCGTTCTGCGACCTTTATGATTTCCGATGGCATTATGCCGACCAATGAAGGACGGGGTTATGTACTGCGTCGTCTGATTCGTCGTGCGGCACGCCATGGGCGTCTTTTGGGAATCGAAGGAGCGTTCCTGGCAGAACTTAGCAAGACGGTTATCGAAGGCTCCAAAGACGGCTATCCGGAATTGGATGAAAAGCGAAACTTTATTTTCAAAGTATTGTCGCAGGAAGAAGAGAAATTTAATAAAACCATTGATCAAGGTCTGCATATTCTAAGTGCCATGGAAGAAGCGCTGCGGGCAGAGGGCAAGAAGACCTTGTCCGGCGCAGATGCGTTTAAGCTTTACGACACCTATGGTTTCCCGCTGGATTTGACAAAGGAAATTTTGGAAGAAGCCGGATACAGCATCGATGAAGAGGGCTTCCAAAAAGCGATGGAAGAGCAGAGAGTCAAGGCACGTAATGCCCGTGAAGTCACCAATTATATGGGTGCAGACGCGACGGTATATGACGATATTGATGCTTCTGTCACTTCTGTATTTGTAGGTTATGACACCTTGGTACATGATTCTAAAATCACGGTTCTGACTACCGATAAGGAAATTGTAGAAGCGGTGACCGAGGGCGAACAAGCCACCATTTTTGTGGAAGAGACCCCGTTCTATGCGACCATGGGCGGTCAGCAGGGAGATAAGGGAATCATTCGGACACCGGACGCAGAGTTCGTGGTATCCGATACCATCAAACTGTTAGGCGGAAAAGTCGGCCATGTGGGTATGGTGACAAAGGGCATGTTTAAAGTAGGAGACACGGTTACGCTGGAAGTAAATGGCAAGGAACGTGCAAATACCTGCAATAACCACAGCGCGACTCACCTGCTTCAAAAGGCGCTTAAGATGGTGCTTGGTTCCCATGTAGAGCAGAAGGGTTCTTTGGTGACTCCGGACAGGCTCCGTTTTGACTTTGCTCACTTTTCTGCAATGACCGCAGAGGAGCTTGCCAAGGTAGAAGCGATTGTAAACGAGGAAATCGCAAAAAATGAACCGGTTGTAACAGAGATTATGAATCTGGAAGCAGCAAAGGCTTCCGGCGCCATGGCATTATTTGATGAAAAATATGCAGAGGATGTCCGCGTGGTTTCTATGGGTGATTTTTCAAAGGAGCTTTGCGGGGGGACTCATGTAAGCAATACCGGAAAGATTGCTACATTTAAGATTGTATCAGAATCAGGCGTGGCAGCAGGAGTTCGTCGTATTGAAGCACTGACCGGAGAAGGTGTGTTTGCTTATTATAAAGAGATGGAAAAAACGCTTTCGGAAGCGGCAAAGGCTGCGAAAGCGACACCGGCAAATCTGGTGGAAAAGATTGAGCATATGCTGGCTGAAATGAAGACGCTGCAGAGTGAAATTGAGGCATTAAAGAGTAAGGCTGCAAAGGATGCGCTGGGCGATGTAATGAATCAGGTGGTGGATGTAAACGGTGTGAAACTCCTTGCAACGAAGGTGGAAGGTGTGGACATGAACGGGCTTCGTGACCTTGGAGACCAGTTGAAAGAAAAACTGGGACAGGGTGTGGTTGTGATTGCATCATCTGTGGATGGCAAGGTGAACCTGATTGCGATGGCGACGGATGAGGCTATGGCAAAAGGAGCGCATGCCGGAAACCTGATTAAAGGAATTGCAGCTCTTGTAGGCGGCGGTGGCGGCGGACGCCCCAATATGGCGCAGGCAGGCGGGAAAAATCCGGCAGGAATTCCGGACGCGATTGCACATGTGAAGGAAGTATTGGCCGGACAAATACAA
>ONED01000087.1 GCA_900316755.1 uncultured Eubacteriales bacterium | reverse complement strand
ATCAATTGAATTGTTAATCATGTTAATACCACAGTTTTTCAATTTCTGGAAATACTCTAACGTCATCGTCGAATCTATCGGTCCATGCATACCACCGATTGGCATCACATCATCGCCACCAAGGAAATCATAGGTCATAGCAGCCGGATAGTACTTTTTAATAACAATTTTTCTTGCCGCCGCATGATCTGCGCTATACTGACTGCCAAAAATTGCCGTCATCAATTTCAAATCCGTTTTTCCAACTTTTCCGTCATTGTCGAGGTCGGCTGCTTTCTGTGCGGCCGTAGTTGCAGCGAAGGCATCTTTCTTACCGGACAACATCTCTTCTAATGCCGTTTTATCAGCCGTGGTAAACTGACCATCACAATTTACATCACCTAAAATATAAAGTGTAATTTTCTGGGTCGCACGAACACTCTTGAGCTTTGCATATGTCTGTACCGTATAGTCACCCGGATATATAATTGCATTCTCTTTTACGTATGTTTCATTGTCTTTTACCTCAACAGTACCTCTTTTAACAGATTCTATCGTCCCGGTTATCAGGTATCCGCCAATGCTGCTTCCTGTTCCTTTTTCCAGATTGTAGGATGCCGGAGTTTTGGTAATCTCTGTGGCATCAGCTGTTATCGTGATAGAGTTTGCACTGGTAATATCTCCGTTCTTTTCGGCTACATAAATGCCCAGATAATTGCCAATCGTGCTTGCATCTAATGCCAAGGTCCTGTTATCTACTAATACGTTATTTACATAAATTGTAACTGTATAGGTAGTGTCACTGCGATCTAACGCAATTATAACATTTGCACCATCCAAAGTCATACGACCAACCATGTCTGGGGTAACTCGAGTAGTAGTTCCACCAACTGTATCTGCTATGCACAAAGTTGATTTATCATCATAATCTTTATAAATATTTAATCCAGTCCATGTAGCCCCACCATAGCGAATACAGGTCTCTACGTTTGATGAATTATCAATGGTCAGGTTCATATCCAGATAGGTTTTATTAAGTGTTGCCTCATCTGTATACGCACCCTTATATATCTCACTATTCACCGCATATGTTCCAGGATACATTCCAAAATCACCAATGGTAAGACGCTGATATCCGGCATCTTCTAAGATTTGCTTTGCATCCACAATTTGAATTTTTTCGCGCACCGCCATCTTGGAATCAGAACGCATAAACAGATTGGTTCCGAGTCCGTCCGCACTGGATAATACCATTGTCTGGGCTTCTGCATCGCCTGCTGCTACCGTTACCTCTACCGTTCCGTTGGACTTATAATTGAAGCCTACCTGAATGGTAATGTATGTACCATACTCGTAACCGCTAAAGTAAAGCTTTGTACTCTCTTCCTCATTGTATTGGAACTGTAACCTTCCATCATCAAGCGGCACTACCTGAATACCTGTCTTCACATCATGGTTGCTGTCTGCTGCTGTTGCATTCGTTCCTATCCTGAGATAATGACACCAGTATGAAACGCTATCCGTGAACTTCACATCACCTTTAAACATGTATCCGTGCAGATTGTCTGCCTCTTGATTAAATGTTCCTATCTTTGTCTTGGTCGTACTGTCATACTCCCCGTCATTGATTCCAAAATCACTGAAGGATATCTCTTGCCATGTGATTGGTGGTTCCGGCTCTGTCTGCTCCTCCTCGTATCTCAAAGTCCGTCCCAAGCTTACTTACCGGTATCGTCAGGGTTTCCGTGTACTCAACATCATTAACCCACACCTTTACCTGATAATTCTCTCCATCCTTGTCAAAGGTGAGACGTAATTTCATGACCTGATTCCTTGCCACTTTATAGGTAGTTGCATCCAGCCATACATTTTGAGCATTTCCATTGCTATCCCAATATACTATCTGAAAGTTTCCGCTATCCGGTATAGCGAGACGCATTCCATCTGCCACAGCACCGGTAACTGCACCAAATCTCAAATAATGACCATCTTCATTGCCTTGATAAGTTACATTTCCTGTAAATGCAACACCATCCAAATCAGTCAATCCCGCTGTAGATGATTGTTTTTTCAGTTCTTTTACATATCCATCTTCATATCCCCAGTCACTAAAGGTCAGTTCTTGATATTCTCTTTCCACAACAATAGACGCTATCGTAGTCGGTGTGTCTGCTCCTCCTCGTATCTCAAAGTCCGTCCCAAGCTTACTTACCGGTATCGTCAGGGTTTCCGTGTACTCAACATCATTAACCCACACCTTTACCTGAT
>ONED01000034.1 GCA_900316755.1 uncultured Eubacteriales bacterium | reverse complement strand
GTTGGCCAGATAATCGTAGGAATCAACGAGTTTCTGGTTTTCTTTTTCCGAAGTTTCTTTTTTTGATTGCATGAAAATTTCCCCCTTTTTAGATGGTATTGTGATAGATAGCGTGTGCAAATGAGAGGGAAATATACGGCATTCAAAAGGAATGGTTACACAAACTCTTTTTTTAATAAAAGGATTGCAAACAAATGTTCGATGCGATAGAATAAAGAAAACGAACGTATATTCGAATGATGAGGGTGGGGATGAAGTATGAGAATCACAGAGGATATGGATCTTGCGCAAAAATTAAATATTTTATCGGATGCGGCGAAATATGATGTGGCCTGTACTTCCAGCGGTACGGACCGGCAGAATGATGGCACGGGAATCGGGAACTGTGCAAAATCCGGTATCTGTCACAGCTTCTCCGCAGATGGAAGATGTATTTCTTTGTTAAAAATTCTTTTTACAAATGAATGCATTTACGATTGTAAGTATTGTATCAACCGTTCCTCCAATGATGTTCCGCGTGCATCGTTTACTCCTGACGAGGTCTGTAACCTGACGATAGAGTTTTACCGGCGAAATTATATTGAAGGATTATTCTTAAGCTCCGGTGTCTGGAACAGCCCTGATTTTACCATGGAGATGTTATATCAGACGTTGTATAAACTTCGGACCGAGTACCATTTCCAAGGATATATTCATGTGAAGGCGATTCCGGGTGCGTCCCCGGAGCTGATTCAGAAAATCGGATTTCTGGCGGACAGGATGAGCGTCAATCTGGAGCTTCCCACTGCGGAGGGACTTCAGAAGCTGGCACCCCATAAAAACCGGAAAAATATTCTGACACCGATGCGGCTTGTGCAGGAGAGGATGGCAGAGAACAAGCAGGAGCTTTCGGTTTATCGGAATGCTCCGCGTTTTGTACCGGCAGGACAGAGTACTCAGATGATTATCGGAGCTACTCCGGAGAATGATTATCAGATTTTGAATGTGGCGGAGGCATTGTATCAAAGATTTGGATTAAAGAGAGTGTTTTATTCTGCGTTTATTCATGTGAACGAGGATAAGAATCTGCCGGCAAAGACGGATGCAGGACCTCCGCTTCTTAGAGAGCACCGTCTGTATCAGGCAGACTGGCTGCTACGATATTACGGATTTGAGGCAAAGGAACTGCTTTCTGAGAAAAATCCGAATTTTAATGTTTTGATTGACCCGAAGTGCAACTGGGCACTGGAGCATCTGGAGGTATTTCCGGTAGAGGTGAACCGTGCAGATTACCATACCCTTCTTAGGGTTCCGGGGATTGGGTATAAATCAGCTTCCAGAATCGTGAAAGCGAGAAGGATGGGTGTGCTTGGTTTTGGAGATTTGAAAAAGATGGGAGTCGTATTAAAGCGCGCGTTGTATTTTATTACCTGCAGCGGGAAGATGATGTATCCGACGAAGTTGGAGCAAGACTATATTTTAAGGAATCTTTTGAGTGTGGGGGATAAGATACCGGTTGCGGTACAGCAGATGGGATATCGGCAGTTATCTCTTTTTGATGATGTGAATTTTCGGAGAGAACAATTTGAGGTGAAAAAGGAGATTGTATGAAAAAGGTTTATGTTTGCAATGACAGTGTGACAGGTATTTTCTCTGCGATTTATGAAGCGTGGAAAACGAAGCTTTTGGAAGAACAGGTGGGAATTGCTATAAAAGGCAGAATGGAGCAGGAATTCTTCTGTGAATATATCGAGGTGGAAGAGACAGAAAAGAAGGCAATTGCCGTGGAGCGTTTAATCAGGCAGCATCTGGGGGAGCAGGCATATCGGTGTATCTATTATGCGATACTGGCAGAGGATGAGAAGAAGGGAGATGCCGTTTTAGGGGCAATGCTTGAGGCTAAAAGGATACCGGACAGCCACAGGATTATGGAACACTTATCGCATCCGAAGGTGGGGCGTGTATTTGAGCTTAGCAGAAAGGTTTCTAATGAGGCACATTATTATATCGAATTTGTACGCTTTGCGGAGTTGGAGAACGGAGTGCTGTTTTCCGAGATTGAGCCGAAGGCAGAGGTGCTGTCCTGTCTGGGAGACCATTTTGCCAATCGGTTTCCGTTGGAAAATTGGATGATTTATGACAAGACGCACAGAACGTTCCTGATTCATGAGAAGGGAAAACAATGGATGCTGGCGGTGGATGTGGAACTAAACAGAGACATTTCGGGAAGGCTCAGTGCATCTGAGAGATTGTATGTAAAACTCTGGAAAGGGTTTTTTGAGAACATTTCCATTCGTGAGAGGGAGAGCTATGAAATGCAGCGTCAGCACCTTCCGCTGCATTTTCGAGAACATATGACGGAGTTTGAAGAGTAGGCTATGGTTGCCTATAAAAAAATAAGATTTTGCTTGAATCATCAGACAGAGTGTGGTATCATGTCGAGGAATGATGAGCTGAGGCTCATTTTTTAAGAAAAAGGATTGTTAAAAATTAAACAATGAATATGCGAAAGGAGCAATTATGAGCAGCAAAATTACTATTATCGGCGCGGGAAGCGTGGGAGCTACCATAGCTTATACTCTGGCAAATGAGGATATCGCATCAGAAATCGTGATGATTGATATTAACAAGGACAAAGCAGAGGGCGAAGTGTTGGATATTATTCAGGGGACTTACTTCAGAGATCCGATTTCTATTACGGCAGGGGAGTACGCTGATGCGGCAGATTCTGATATTGTAATTATCACATCCGGAATTGCAAGAAAGCCGGGTCAGACCAGACTGGAGCTTACGCAGACGAATGTGGATATTATGAAAGAGATTACACCGGAGATTGTGAAAGTTGCGCCACATGCACTTTATATTATAGTAAGTAACCCGGTAGACGTGATGACTTATGTATTTACAAAGGTTTCCGGACTTCCGGAAAATCAGATTATCGGTTCCGGTACGATTTTGGATTCTGCAAGACTGCGCTGCGGACTGTCTGAGCACTTTGAGGTTGCACAGAAAAATGTGCATGCATATGTGTTTGGAGAACATGGAGACAGTTCCTTTATTCCGTGGAGCTGCGCAAGCATTTCTGCGATTCCGATTGACGAGTATCCAACAGCCGTGCAGGCACTTGGAAAGAAGATTGCACCGGTAGACAAAGAGGCAATGCTCCAATATGTACAGAAGTCAGGTGGAAAAATTATTGCAAATAAGGGTGCAACCTTTTATGCAGTATCTGCATCGGTTTGTCAGTTGTGCGGCATTTTGCTTGCAGCATCCGACTCTATGATGACCGTTTCCGGCATGATGCATGGCGAGTATGGGATTGACGATGTATGTTTAAGTACATTATCTCTGATTGGACCAAATGGAAATCAGGGAAAGGTACAGGTAAAACTGACGGAGGAAGAAGTTGCGCAATTGAAGAAAAGTGCAGATGCATTAAAATCAGTGATTGCACAGATTGATCTCTAAACAGAATGTAAAAAAGAGGAGAATGATTGGATATGAAGTACAGCTATTATCCGGGGTGTACCCTGAAAAACAAAGCAAAAGATCTGGATGCATATGCCAGAGCTTCTGCAAGGGCACTGGGATTTGAACTGGAAGAAATTGAAAACTGGCAGTGCTGCGGCGGAGTATATCCGCTGGGAACTGACGAGATTGCGACAAAGCTTTCTTCCGTTCGTGCCCTCAATGATGCAAAAGAAAAAGGTCAGGATCTGGTTACGCTCTGTTCTGCATGTCATCACGTTATCAAGCGTGTTAATGATGATATGAAAAATGTAGAAGACATTCGTACCAGAGCAAACAATTACATGCAGCTTGAAGCGCCATATGCAGGGGAGACGACTGTATTGCACTTTTTAGAGGTGCTGCGTGACAGAGTCGGATTTGACAAGCTGAAGGAGAAAGTGGTAAATCCGCTTACCGGGAAGAAAATCGGTGCATATTATGGCTGCCTGCTCCTTCGCCCGGGAAAGATTCTGGGATTTGATAATCCGGAGAATCCGACGATTATCGAGGATTTTATCCGTGCCATCGGAGCAACTCCGGTTGTATACCCGTACCGCAATGAATGCTGCGGTGGATACATATCTCTGAAGGAAAAAGAGATGGCAAAGAATATGTGTGACAAGATTGTGGAAAGTGCAGAAGGCTTTGGCGCAGAGATGCTGATTACGGCCTGTCCGCTTTGTATGTACAATCTGAATAAGAGTACTGAGGGCAAGATTCCGGTCTACTATTTCACGGAACTCTTAGCAGAGGCACTCGGAGTAAAAGAGGAGGTAGAAAAGGAATGAGCAGCGCTAAAAATCAGGCGGAACTGATTAAGGATATCAGTGGTGTAAATCCGCTAAAATGTATGAAGTGCGGAAAATGTTCTGCTTCCTGTCCTTCTTATAATGAGATGGATATCAAACCTCATCAATTCGTGTCTTATGTACAGAATGAGGATATTGAAAGTCTGGTAAATTCAAAATCACTCTGGAAATGTCTTTCCTGCTTTGCATGTGTGGAACGTTGCCCGAGAGATGTGAAGCCGGGGAAATTGATCGATGCAGCAAGACAGCTTGTGGTTCGGCAAAAAGACCAGTCCTACCTGACACCGGAAGAGATTCCGGAGCTTTTAGACCCGGAACTTCCACAGCAGCTTTTGGTGAGTGCATTTAGAAGATACAGGAGGTAAGCGCATGCAGAGAATAGGAGTTTTTGTCTGCCATTGCGGAAGCAATATTGCTGCAACGGTAGATGTAAAAAAAGTAGTAGAGATGGCTGCCATGGAGCCGGGCGTTGTTCATGCAGAAGACTATCAGTATATGTGTTCAGAAGCAGGACAGGCGAAAATCGCAGCAGCAATCAAAGAAAAAGAATTGACAGGAATTGTGGTATGTTCTTGTTCCCCACGTATGCATGAGACGACATTCCGTACCGCTGCAGAGCGTGCAGGACTGAATCCATATATGGTAGAAATCGCGAATATTCGTGAGCATTGTTCCTGGATTCACAAGGATATGGAGGAAGCGACAAAGAAAGCGGTTATCCTTGCAAGAGCAGCGATTGCAAAAGTAAATTTAAATGCACCCCTGAAGCCGGGCGAGAGCCGTGTCACAAAGCGTGCCCTGGTCATCGGCGGCGGTATTGCCGGAATTCAGACTGCGCTTGATATCGCAGATGCAGGGTATGAAGTAGATATTGTGGAAAAGACGCCGAGTATCGGCGGAAGGATGTCTCAGTTGGATAAGACATTCCCGACCCTCGACTGTTCTGCATGTATCCTCACTCCAAAGATGGTAGAGGCGGCAGCACACGAAAAAATCAATATCTATACATATAGTGAAGTAGAAAAAGTGTCCGGTTTCGTAGGAGATTTCACGGTAGATATCCGAAAGAAGGCAAGAAGTGTCAACGCAGACAAATGTACCGGCTGTGGTGTTTGTCAGGAAAAATGTCCTTCTAAGAAATCATTAAACGAATTTAACCGTGGCTTAAATACAAGAAGCGCAATCTACACGCCGTTTGCACAGGCAATCCCGAATGTTCCGGTGATTGACCGTGACGCCTGCATAAAATTTAAGACAGGAAAATGCGGTGTCTGTGAAAAAGTATGTCAGGCAGGTGCGATTGACTACACGCAGCAGGATGAAATTATCACAGAGAAATACGGCGCAATTGTCGTGGCTACCGGATTTGATACCATTAAGCTGGACAATTACGATGAGTATGCTTACAACCAGAGCAAAGACGTCATTACTTCTCTGGAGTTAGAGCGTATTATGAATGCGGCAGGTCCGACAAAGGGACATTTGGAGCGCCTTTCTGATGGAAAAGCTCCGAAGGAAATGGTATTTATCCAGTGTGTGGGAAGCCGATGCGCAGACAACAGGGGAAAGAGCTACTGCTCAAAGATTTGTTGTATGTATACGGCAAAACATGCCATGTTAATCCGTGACAAATATCCGGATGTAAATGTGACTGTATTCTACATTGATGTTCGTACACCGGGGAAAAACTTTGATGAGTTCTATCGGAGAGCGGTAGAAGATTACGGTGTGAATTACATCAAAGGACAGGTAGGAAAGGTTATTCCTCAGCCAAATGGAAAGCTTTTGGTACAGGGCGCGGATCTTTTAGATAACAAACAGATTCTGAAGGAAGCAGACATGGTTGTTCTGGCAACTGCCATTGAGCCGAATCCGGATGTAAGAAAGATTGCTACCATGCTTACTGCAAGCATTGATACCAACAACTTCCTGACAGAGTCTCATGCGAAGCTCCGTCCGGTAGAATCACCGACAGCCGGTGTCTTCCTATCAGGAGTATGTCAGGGACCGAAGGATATTCCGGAAACGGTTGCCCAGGCAGGTGCGGCAGCAGTGAAGGTAGTGGGTCTTCTGGCAAAGGATAAATTGATGACAAACCCATGTACGGCACGTTCAGACGAACTTCTGTGTAACGGATGTTCTACTTGTGCAAATGTATGTCCTTATGGGGCAATCACATACGAAGAGAAGGAAGTAAACGACCATGGTATCCGTGAAACACGCCGCATCGCAGTGGTAAATAATGCACTGTGTCAGGGCTGTGGAGCATGTACGGTAGCCTGTCCGTCAGGCGCTATGGACTTACAGGGCTTCTCGAACAGACAGATTATAGCGGAGGTAGATGCAATATGTCGATAGAAACAAACGAGGAATTCAGACCGAAGATTGTAGCGTTCTGCTGTAATTGGTGCAGTTATGCAGGCGCTGACCTTGCAGGAAGCAGCCGTCTGGCATATCCTGCTGATGTGAAGATTATACGTGTTCCCTGCTCTTGCCGTGTAAACCCGATGTTTATCCTGAGAGCATTTGAAAAAGGAGCAGACGGAGTCATCCTGTGTGGATGCCACCCGGGAGACTGCCATTACAGCACCGGGAACTTCTACGCAAGAAGAAGAATGACACTTTTGTTCTCTATGCTGGACTATATCGGTGTAGAAAACGGACGTACCCGTGTAGAATGGGTTTCTGCTGCTGAGGGTGTGAAATTCTCACAGACCATGAATGAGTTTGTGGAAAAGATTCACTCTCTTGGTAAGAATGTGAGATTGGGGGATTTGAGATGCAAGAATTAATAAATCGTGCAAAGGAGCTTCTGAAGAGCAATACAGTAGCACGTGTTCTCGGCTGGAAAGCAGGAGATCTTCCATACAATCCGGAACCGGCTTACTTTGAAACGGCAGAAGAATTAAAGGATTTCGTGTACAATGGTTTTTGCGGAGCAAACTTAAGCAAATATATGATTGAAGCCTCTAAATTAGAGGGAAAGACCATGGTCTTCTTAAAACCATGTGATACATACAGCTTTAACCAGTTAATCAAAGAACACCGGGTGAACAGGGACAAAGCGTACATTGTAGGTGTAGGCTGCAAAGGCAAACTGGATATTGAAAAAGCAAAAAAGATGGGAATTAAGGGAATCGAGAGTATTTCCGGCGCAGAACTTAGCGATGCGTGTGATACCCTGACATTCCAGACCATTTATGGAGAAAAGACATGTGCCTATGCAGACGTGATGTTAGAAAGATGCCACGTTTGTAAGGGAAAGGAGCACATGATTTACGACGAAATCATCGGAGAATCAAAAGATACAAAAGATACAGACCGCTTTGCCGAGGTAGAAAAAATCGAGGCAATGAGCCCGGAAGAAAAATTTGCGTTCTTCCGGAGTGAGCTTAGCAAATGTATCCGCTGCAATGCCTGCCGTAATGTATGTCCGGCATGCAGCTGCCGCAAGTGTGTATTTGACAGCACCAAGTTTGACAGTGCACAGAAGGCAAATGTGGACTCCTTTGAAGAAAAGATGTTCCATGTCATCCGTGCATTCCATGTAGCCGGAAGATGCACGGACTGTGGGGAGTGCAGCAGAGTATGTCCGCAGGGCATTCCGCTTCACTTATTTAACCGGAAATTTATTAAAGATATCGATGAGTTCTACGGAGAATACCAGGCAGGCGCAGATACCGATTCCAAGGCACCGCTTACCAATTATACATTCGAAGATGTAGAACCGGGCATCGTAGCAGAAAGGGGATAATGTTATGTATAAGATCGCAAAGGAAAATCTTTCGGCATTATTCCAGATGATTGCCGGAGAACAAGAATTATATTTGCCTGTAAAGGTAAGCAACCAGGTAAATTTCGCAGCGTGGACAGAAGATGCAGAGGTGGATTTAGATACGTTAAAGAGTGTAAAATCTCCCAAAGATGTATTTTTTCCGCAGAGCGAAAACTTATATACCTGTATCAAAGACGGAAAGAAGATTAAAATCGAACCGGAAGCGCTGAAGGACCGGAATTTTGTTGTGTTTGGCATGAAAGCCTGTGATGTAAAGGGCGTGGAAGTGCTGGACAAGGTATTTTTGGCAGATCCGGTGGATACTTTCTATGCTGCAAGACGTGCCCATGGAACGATTGTTGCCATGGCTTGTCACGAACCGGAAGAGAGCTGTTTCTGTAAGGTATTTGGCGTGGACTGTGCAGAGCCGGTGGCAGATGTGGCTGCATGGATGGTGGAAGGAGAGGTTTACTGGAAGGCTTTAACCGAAAAGGGAGAAACACTTACAAAATCGGTAGAAAGTCTGCTCACTGCGGCTGATGAAAATGATGAGGCAAAAGTGGAATCAGAAAAGACGACGATTCGTGCTATCGTGGAGAAACTCCCGTATTCCAACCTTTCTTTAGAGGGATGGAACGGCGATGTGCTGATGGAAAAGTTTAACTCCCCGGTTTGGGAAGAACTCTATAAACCATGTCTGGCATGCGGAACCTGTACGTTTGTATGCCCGACCTGCCAGTGCTACGACATCAAGGATTATGATACCGGTCATGGAATCCAGCGTTATCGCTGCTGGGATTCCTGCATGTACTCTGATTTTACAATGATGGCACATGGAAATAACCGTACAAGCCAGATGCAGCGTTTCCGCCAGAGGTTCATGCACAAGCTGGTATACTTTCCGGCCAACAATAACGGAATGTATTCCTGTGTGGGATGCGGACGCTGTGTAGAGAAATGTCCTTCTGCACTTAATATTGTAAAAGTCATTAAGGCGTTTCAGAATCAGGGAGGTGAAAACTAATGTGTGAATGTAATTGTCATGAAAACTATACATTGGATACGTTGATTCCAAAGGTAGGTATCATTACTGATATCCGTCAGGAGACGCCGGATGTGAAGACATTCCGTGTCAATGCTCCGGAAGGCGGCAAATTATTTGAACATATGCCGGGGCAGTGCGCAATGTTATGTGCACCCGGTATCAGTGAAGCAATGTTTTCCATTACGTCTTCGCCTACAAACAAAGAGTACCAGGAATTCAGTATAAAAAAATGCGGGGAATTGACGGATTATCTTCACAGCCTGGAAGTGGGCTCCGAGATTACCGTGCGCGGACCATATGGAAATGCGTTCCCGGTAGAGACTGAATTGAAGGGAAAGAACCTGCTTTTTATTGCAGGCGGTATCGGTCTTGCACCCCTTCGTTCCGTAATCAACTATGTGATTGATAAACGTGAGAATTATGGAACGGTGGATATTGTGTATGGTTCCCGTTCAGCAGATGATTTGGTTCAGCTTAAGGAAATTCAGGAAGTATGGATGAAGACAGAGGGCATCAACGTACATCTTACTATCGACCGTCCACAGGAAGGCTGGGACGGACACGTAGGATTTGTACCTGCTTATGTAAAGGAACTGAATCTGGATACCAACAAGGTGGCTTTAATCTGCGGACCTCCGATTATGATTAAGTTCGTACTGGCCGGTTTAAAAGAGCTGGGATTTCAGGATGAGCAGATTTATACCACATTTGAGCTTCGTATGAAGTGCGGCATCGGAAAATGCGGACGCTGCAACATCGGCTCAAAATATGTATGCAAGGATGGTCCGGTATTCCGTTTTGATGAAATTGATGAACTTCCGAACGAATACTAAGATGACGATAGAAAGGAAAAAGAAAAATGGCAGATATGATTAACATTTACCTGTATGGTAAAAAGTATGAAGTTCCGGCAAATTTGACGATTATGGAAGCTTTTGAATATGCCGGTTATCAGTTGGTTCGCGGCTGTGGCTGCAGAAACGGTTTCTGCGGTGCCTGTGCCACCATTTACAGAATCAAAGGGGAAGTAGAATTACACGGATGCCTGGCTTGCTCTACAAAAGTAGAGGATAATATGTGCGTGGCAACCTTGCCGTTCTTCCCATTGGAGAAAAAGATTTACGATATCACGGAGATTAAGCCGACGCAGCAGGTTATGATGCAGCTTTATCCGGAAATCTACGCATGTATCGGATGTAATGCCTGTACAAAGGCTTGTACACAGGATTTGAATGTTATGCAGTATATTGCTCATGCTCAGAGAGGTGAGTTTGAGAAAGTGGCAGAGCTGTCCTTTGACTGCGTAATGTGCGGCGTTTGTTCTTCCCGCTGTCCGGCAGGTATCTCTCATCCACAGGTTGCTCTTCTTGCAAGAAGACTTACCGGGAAATACATCAAACCGGAAGCGAAACATCTGACGACAAGAGTGGAAGAAATCGAAAGAGGCGACTGCAAGGCAATGATGGAAGCAATCATGCAGAAACCTCTGGAAGAATTAAAAGAGCTTTACAACAATAGAGAGATTGAGAAATAAGGAGGAGAAGAGAGATGAGTTTACCATATACAGCCGAGATGATGGAATCGGTGAAAAAGGTTGAAGCGAGCAGAGCAGCGCGGATTGGTTTTGAACCAAGACGTATGACGGCTGATGAAAAAACAGCGCTTTTGGAAGCTTTCCATCCGGATTACAATCTCGATAGTTTTGATGAAATTAAAGTGGGTCCGAATGCAGGCGAGAAGGCTCCGAAGGAATTAGTGGAAATCCTTCAGGGAGAAAGCAGAATCAAAGGAATGGATTTGGATTTGTCAAATCCGGACTATGATGTAGATGTATTGGTTATCGGTGGCGGCGGTGCAGGTTCTTCCGCAGCGATTGAAGCAAACGAGGCCGGTGCAAATGTCATGATTGTCACGAAACTTCGTATCGGGGACGCAAACACCATGATGGCAGAAGGCGGTATTCAGGCTGCAGATAAAGAGAATGATTCACCGGCTCAGCATTACTTAGACGTAATGGGTGGCGGACATTTTGCGAACGTTCCGGAACTGGTAGAAAAGCTGGTTTGTGACGGACCGATTGCAGTAAACTGGCTGGATAAGCTGGGCGTGTTGTTTGACAAGGATGAAAACGGCAACATGATTACCACACACGGAGGCGGAACTTCCCGCAAGAGAATGCATGCCGCGGCAGACTATTCCGGTGCAGAAATCATGAGGGTCCTGAGAGACGAAGTAATTAACCGTGGTATTCCGGTGGTGGATTATACAGCAGCAATCGAGCTTATCAAGGATACAGACGGAAAGGCAGCAGGTGCTGTCCTGATGAACATGGAGACAAAAGAAATCTTAATTGCCAGAGCAAAGACGGTGATTATCGCTACCGGTGGTGCAGGACGAATGCACTATCAGGGATTCCCGACTTCCAACCACTATGGTGCTACGGCAGACGGTCTGGTACTTGCATACCGTGCAGGAGCTCCGCTTCTGTATCAGGATACCCTGCAGTATCATCCCACCGGTGTTGCATTCCCGTCTCAGATTTACGGCGCACTGGTAACGGAGAAGGTTCGTTCCATGGGCGCGATGTTTGTAAACAGAGAGGGTGAAGTATTCATGCACCCACTGGAAACCCGTGATGTTGCGGCATCCGGAATCATCCGTGAATGTAAGGAAAGAGGAAAAGGAGTACATACTCCGGTAGCTGACGGTATCTGGCTGGATACTCCGATGATTGATATGATTCACGGAGAAGGCACTCTGGAAAAGAGACTTCCGGGTATGCTTCGCATGTATTTAAGATGTGGAATCGATATGAGAAAAGTACCGATCGTTATTTATCCGACCCTGCATTATCAGAATGGTGGTATTAAGATTTCTGTAAATGGAATGTCAGAAGTGGAGAACCTCTATGTGGCAGGAGAAGCAGTAGGAGGAATCCACGGAAGAAACCGACTGATGGGAAACTCTCTGCTGGATATCATCGTATTTGGACGGAATGCCGGAAAAGAAGCCGGAAAGAAGTGCAAAGAGGTGGAATTAAAAGAACTGACGCTTTCTCATGTGGATGAATTCTCCAAGAAGTTAAGCGATGCCGGAATTGAGCCTAAGGTAGTATCTCCGAAGTTATTGCCGGACTACAGACCGGAAGGTGTGACAAGATTAAATGAAAGCATATAACAGCTTAGGGGGAATGGAGAAGTGGAACTTTTAGAAGGAATAGGAGCATGGTTTCAGAATGAAGTGTGGGCAAACACATTGATGATGGTTTTTACGATTGCCATTTTGGGTTACCTGGTTGGAAGAATCAAAGTGTGTGGTCTGGAGTTGGGAACTGCCGGGGTATTGCTGGTAGCTCTGGTTTTTGGTCACTTTGGAGTAGAGATACCGAAGGTAGTACAGGATTTGGGTTTGATTTGTTTCGTGACGTCTGTCGGATACATTGCAGGACCAAAATTCTTCCGTAATTTCAAAGTAAATGCAAAGTCCTATATTTTACTTGGATTTATTATTATTATGGCGGGAGCATTGACCTGTGCAGGACTGATTAAACTGTTCAACATCCCGGTAGACATCGGAGTAGGAATGCTTTCAGGTGCACTTACGAGTACACCCGGACTGGCAGCGGCAAAGGAGGCAACCTCTGATTTGGCGGCTGTCGGATATGGGATTGCATATCCGTTCGGCGTGATTGGTGTAGTTTTGTTCGTACAGCTTGTACCAAAGATTTTAAAAACAGACATGGATGCGGAACGCGCAAAATTTGCCGCAGCTTCCGGCGTTGTTGTTGAGGAAAAAGCACCAAGGAAAAAGAGAATTCATATCGATGAAATGGGATTCTTTGCGTTCGGTCTTGCAATTGTATTGGGCGTTATCTTAGCAAAGATTTCCATTCCGCTTCCGGGTGGCGGTGAGTTTGCCCTCGGTACATCCGGCGGTCCTTTGATTGCGGGACTTGTACTGGGGCACTTTGGTCATATCGGAAGAGTGAATATCAAAATTGACAAACGTATTTTGGAAACCATGCGGGAATTCGGTCTGATGTTATTCCTTCTTGGTGCAGGGACGGGCGCAGGCGCCGGCTTTGTAGAGGTACTTACAGAGCAGGGACCGATGCTCTTTGTATACGGTGCATTTATGACGATAGTTCCGATGTTCCTTGGATATTTCTTTGCGGCAAAGGTTCTGAAACTCAGTGTATTTAACTCACTTGGTTCCATTTGCGGCGGCATGACGAGTACACCGGCACTTGGCACTTTGATTAGTGTAACAAAAACGGATGATGTTGCTTCTGCCTATGCAGCGACGTATCCGATTGCATTGGTAATGGTTGTATTGTCAAGTCAGTTTTTAGGAATTTTGTTATAATTCCGAAAGTGAAAACGGAGGTAAATGAAAATGCGTGAAATAAACGTAAGCCAGATTACAGATGTAGTAGAAAAGCTTTGTATCGAAGCAAATGAACATCTGCCTGAGGACGTCAAGTGTGCCATCAAAGGATGCAGGGCATGCGAGGACTGGGACATCGCTCAGGGAGTTTTGGATAAGATTATTGAAAATTTTGAGATTGCGGATGAGCAGTGCGTGCCAATTTGTCAGGATACCGGTATGGCATGTGTCTTCCTTGAAATCGGACAGGATGTACACCTGACAGGAGGCAATCTTGCTGAAGCAGTAGATGAAGGAGTACGTCGTGGTTATACCAACGGCTATCTCCGGAAATCCGTTGTAAAAGACCCGGTTCGCCGCGGAAATACAGGAGATAATACTCCGGCAATGCTCTACACGGAAATTGTTCCGGGTGAGCAGATTAAAATCACGGTAGGACCAAAGGGCTTTGGCAGTGAGAATATGAGCCAGATTCGGATGTTTAAACCATCCGCCGGACTTCAGGGAATCAAGGATTTCATTCTCGAAGCAGTGGAGACAGCTGGACCGAATCCGTGTCCGCCGATGGTAGTCGGAGTCGGAATCGGAGGAACCTTCGATAAAGCAGCATTGCTGGCAAAGAAAGCACTGATGAGACCTATTGATTCCGAGAATCCGGATCCGTTCTATGCAGATTTGGAAAAAGAAATGCTGGAAAAGATTAACGAATTGGGAATCGGACCACAGGGCTTTGGCGGAAAGACGACCGCTATCGGGCTGAATATTGAGACCATGCCGACTCATATTGCAGGTATGCCATGTGCCATCAACATCAACTGCCACGTGACACGCCACAAAACGGAGGTGATTTAGGATGGAAAGACATATTACATTACCTTTAACCGAGGAATTGGCAAAAACACTACATGCCGGGGATTCCGTTTATGTTACAGGGACCATTTATACGTCCCGTGATGCAGGACACAAGCGGATGTGTGAAGCTCTTGCAAAAGGAGAGAAGATTCCGTTTGACCCGACGGACGCTACGATTTACTATGTGGGACCGACTCCGGCAAAACCGGGACAGGTGATTGGCTCCGCAGGACCGACTACCAGCGGTCGTATGGATGCGTACGCACCAACCATGATGAGCGTAGGTGCAAGGGGTATGATTGGAAAGGGAGCACGTCTTCCCGAAGTAGTGGAAGCGATGAAGAAATATTCCGGTGTGTATTTCGGAGCAATCGGCGGAGCCGGGGCACTGCTTGCGAAGTGTATTAAGAAAGCGGAACTCATTGCGTATGAAGATTTGGGAGCAGAGGCACTTCGCAAATTGTATGTGGAGGATATGCCGCTTGTAGTCATCATCGACAGCGAAGGCAATAACCTATACGAAGACGGAAGAAAGGCTTATTTGGAAAGCAGATAAGAGATGGTAAAGAATAATCAGGCAATGACAATTGTGCACGAGTTATTTGGGGGAAATGTATAGAACAAAAAGAAGGACTGGGAAACGGGAGTGACCATTTCCTAGTCTTTCTTTTTTCAATTAATGCCTTTCTATATCTTAGCACAAAAGCAGTTTTCTGCCAATCTAATCTTAAATTTTTTGAACCAGGAATTTCATTGTATTTTAAAAGAAAATCTATTATACTAAAAAAAGAAAGCGTAATCAACAGGAGGTGTGACATGGGGAATTATCTGAATCCGGGAAATAGTGGTTTTCAAGAAGTAAGAAATAGCCTCTATGTAGATAAGTCGGGCTTGATAAGCTTGGTTAACGACACGATTAGCACGATGCATCTTATCGGAAATACCTGAATCAGTATGATGTAATTTATCTGGATATGACAAGTATTATTGGTGCAACTGATAAGGAAGATATTATTTCTTTTATTATACGAAATGTGACAGAGAAACTTTTCACAGCATATCCCGAATTAAAGGTAGGGGAAGCTTTCGTTGATACGTTGGCAAATGCGACAGCCCTTTCCGGTAATAAATTTGTTATGATTATTGATGAATGGGATGCACCGATTCGGGAACTTCCGCAAATACAAAGAGGATATCTGCATTTTCTTCGTATGCTGTTTAAGAATAGTGGAATGACAGATAAGATTTTTGCAACGGCATATATGACCGGCATTTTGCCAATTAAAAAGGATGGTTCCCAGTCAGCAATTTCAGATTTTGAAGAATATACGATGGTGCAGCCGAGACGATTTGGAAAATACGTAGGTTTTACGGAAGAAGAAGTGAAACATCTTTGTCAGGAACATGGTGCTGATTTTGAAAAGATGAAACTGTGGTATGATGGATACCGTTTGGAAAAGGTTGGTTCTGTGTATAATCCAAACTCGGTTATGAAAGCGTTGCGAAATGAAGTGTTTGAGTCTTATTGGACGCAGACATCGACAATGGATAGTCTTTTGGGATATATCAGTCTTGATTTTGATGGTCTTTCGAAACTCATCGCGGAATTAATAGGTGGGATTGAGGTTGAAGTAGATACTTCCGGTTTTGCGAATGACCTTGTCACCTTCCGAAATCGGGATGATGTTCTGACTTTGCTGGTGCATCTGGGATATCTGGCTTATGACAGACAGACGGAGAAAGTTCATATACCGAATGAGGAAATTAAGAGGGAGTTTGCCAAAACAATTCGTGACGTGAAACGGGATGAGACGATTCGCCGAGTGTGCGAGAGTGAACAGTTAATTGTGGATACGGTGCATATGAATGCAGATGCCGTGGCAAGACAGATAGAGAAGATTCATGGAGAGAAATCGCCGTTATATTACAACAGTGAGCAGGCATTACGAAGCATCATCAAACTGGCATATTTCAGTTATCGGGATCATTATCTGAAATTTGAGGAACTGCCTGCAGGAGCAGGTTATGCAGATTTGGTGTATCTGCCAAAGAAGAACTCTCCGTTGCCTGCACTCGTGATTGAGATGAAATGGAACAAATCAGCAGAGGGAGCCATTACCCAGATAAAGAACAGGCAGTATCCGGAAGCAGTCAGAGATTTTGGCGGAGAGGTATTACTTGTGGGAATCAATTATGACAAGGATGCACCTGCCGGTATGAGAAAGCATACCTGTGTGATTGAAAAGATGGAGAAATAAAAATACGAAAATATTACTTGACAATTTTCGGAAAAGACTCTAGAATGTAAAAAGAGATTAGAGATACAAAGTTTTAGAGGAGCTTTGTATCTTTTTTTAGTTTAAAGGAGGGGATGTTATCGTGCATACTTCAACGATTGTGGAAGCATTAGAGCGAACGCCGATCATTGCAGCTACGGATTCGGCAGGTTGGCAAGAGGCGCTTATGTCAGAAACAGAGGTACTTTTTCATCTGAGTGCCAATATAATGACAATACAAAGCGAGATTAAGGAGGCAAAGCAGCGCAATAAGTATATATTTGTGCATATTGATTTGGCCGAGGGTATCGGAAAGGACAAGATGGGCATTCAGTGGCTTTCCAAACTCGGGGTTGACGGTATCATCAGCACAAAAGCGCAACTGATACGAAACGCCAAAGAGTGCGGACTGATAGCAATCCAGCGTTTTTTTGTACTCGATTCCAAGGGGATGCATTCTATCAGTGAGATGATTGAAGCGACGAACCCTAATCTGATAGAAATCATGCCGGGTGTTATCCCAAAGGCTTTAAGTCTTTTTGCAGACAAAGGGATACCGGTAATCGCCGGAGGAATCATAGAAACCAAAGAGGAGGTTACCGCAGCACTTCGCAGTGGAGCGATTGCGGTATCGACAGGGAAATTTAAGCTTTGGCAGCTTTTATAGAACTTTATATAATCTGCGGAGATTTTAGAGAGCGGAAGAGTGAACGGCATCGTATGCGGTTTTCTTTTCCGCACTTTTTTTGAAATGGTTTTCACTATTGCATAGCTTACAGAAATAGAAGAATAACAGGAGGATAAAATATGTATGATGTAGCAATTATAGGTGCAGGTGTAATTGGAGGTATGGTGGCAAGGGAACTTACGAAATACAGTCTTTCCGTGTGCCTGCTTGAAAAGGAAAATGATGTCGCCTGCGGGGCAAGTAAGGCAAACAGCGGAATTGTTCATGGGGGTTATGACCCCACTCCAGGCACGCTTAAGGCAAAGCTGAATGTAAGCGGTGTGGAAAAGCTTTTTTATACCGCAAAGGAGCTTCATGTACCAATCCAGCGAAACGGCTCTTTGGTCTGTGCATTTTCAGAAGAGGAAGATAAGGTGATTCACGCACTGTATGAGCGGGGGATAGAAAATGGGGTAAACGAGCTTACCATTCTTTCAGGAGATGAGGCTCGAAAAAAGGAACCAAATCTCTCTGAAAACGTGACGAGCGCGCTGCTGGTATCGAATGCAGGAATTGTGTGTCCCTATGAACTGACGATAGCTGCAGTTGGAAATGCGATGGATAACGGAGCAGCGCTACGTACAAATTACGAGGTTACAGCCATAGTAAAGGCAGAGGATGGTTTCCGAATCTGTTCCAAAGATGGCAGACAGATTCTTGCAAAATATTTGATTAATTGTGCAGGAGGATATGCAGATAAAATTGCCGGATTACTGGATGATAAATTTTTTGAACTGATACCCCGCGCAGGTGAGTATATGCTGCTTGATAAATCAGAGGGCAGGACGGTTTCCCATACTATTTTTCAGGTTCCTTCTGCTGCCGGGAAAGGGATTCTTGTGACTCCGACTGTGGACGGCAATCTACTTACAGGTCCGACTGCTATGGAGGTTGTGGCTCCTGAAAATACTGAAACGACATCTGAAGGTCTTGACCTAGTGGCAACGCTTGCAAAAAAAAGTGTTCCTAATTTGGATTTCCGAAAGGTAATTACTTCTTTTTCCGGGATTCGTTCCTCCGAAAAGGGTGGGGATTTTATTATTACAGCCAGTGAAAAAGTGGAAAACCTGATTCATGTTGCGGCGATTGATTCGCCCGGACTCACCTCCTGCGTTGCGATAGCAGAGTACACAGTTGGGATTTTGAAAGATCTGGGGGCAAAACTCATAGAAAATCCCGGATTCCACGGGGAGAGAGAAAATCCGCACTTTTTCAAGCAGATGACCGAAGAGGAAAAGAATGCCTATATAAAAACACATCCCGAATACGGCAAGATTATCTGTCGTTGTGAAACGGTGAGTGAGGGAGAAATAAGAGATGCCATTCGGCGGAATCCTCCCGCACACGACGTAGACGGTGTAAAACGTCGCACGCGGTCGGGTATGGGAAGGTGTCAGGGAGGCTTTTGTGCGCCATTCGTGACAGAGTTGTTGGCTAAGGAGTGTAATGTGTCGATGGAAAACATCACCAAAAAGGGCAAAGAGTCCTGTATGGTGACAGGGAAGCTGTAAAGGAGAAAAGTAGAATGATAAAACATGATATAGTGGTAATAGGTGGTGGTCCCGCAGGAATGGCGGCGGCGATTGCAGCGTACGATGGTGGAGTGAAAGATGTAGTCATAGTAGACCGGGAAGAAAAGCTCGGTGGTATTTTAAAGCAGTGTATTCATAATGGTTTTGGGCTTCATAAGCTTGGGAAAGAGCTGACTGGTCCCGAATACGCTTCCGTGTATGAAAAAGAAGTGACAGACAGAGGGATTCCGGTTTTCTATGAGACAATGGTGACTGAGGTATCGGAGGACAGAATTGTCACTGCATACAGCACCGAGGGGATTCTTAAAATCAAGGCGAAAGCAGTGATACTTGCAATGGGGTGTAGAGAGCGAGGCCGCGGTGCACTGAATATTCCGGGTACGCGTCCTGCCGGAGTTTACAGTGCAGGAACGGCACAAAAGTTTGTGAATTGTATGGGATATTCAGTTGGAAAAAGAGTGGTGATTCTGGGCTCAGGTGATATCGGACTTATCATGGCGAGAAGAATGTCTCTGCAAGGCGCAAAGGTTGAGGCAGTATGTGAGATTATGCCCTATTCGGGCGGACTAACACGGAATATCGTGCAGTGCCTTGAGGATTTTGGAATTCCGCTTTATCTCTCGACGACTGTTGCAGAAATTCATGGCGGTGAGAGAGTGGAAGGTGTGACAATCGCACAGGTGGATGAAAAAAGGCGTGTAATTGAAGCGACAAAACGATACATACCCTGTGATACGCTTCTTCTTTCCTGCGGTTTGATTCCGGAAAATGAACTTACTTCACTGGCAGGGATTCCTATGAGCACGGTGACAGGTGGGGCACTGGTGGATGAACACCGTCAGACGGAGTGCGAAGGGATTTTCGCGTGTGGGAACGTGCTGCAGGTACACGATCTCGTGGATTATGTATCCGATGAAGCAGAAATTGCCGGAAAAAGTGCTGCCGAATACGTAAAAGGCGAATTGCAGACAACAAAGACCATAAAAACGGTAGCGGGAAACGGGATACGCTATGTGTTGCCTCAGAGGGTGGCAGCTTCTCCGAAAGAGGATGTTTCCCTGTTCTTTCGCGTGACTCGTCCGTTTGGAAAAGTCAGATACACTGTAACATGCGGGGATGAAATCCTGTCTACTGCGGTACGTCTGAAAGCGGCACCGGGAGAAATGGAGAAAATAACAGTGAAGGCCGAGAAATTAAAATCGGTGAAGAAAGAAATCATAGTGAGTCTGGAGGAAATACAATGAAACGAGCATTAACCTGTATTATTTGCCCACGCGGTTGTTCCCTGACAGTAAACACAGACGGGGAGAAGACCACTGTTTCAGGCAACGGATGCCCAAAAGGAGAAAAATACGGTATTGAAGAATGCACGCATCCAACCCGTACAATCACCAGTATTGTGAGAGTGGAAAACCGCGAAAACGTCATGGTAAGCGTGAAAACTGCAAGCCCCATTCCAAAAGAAGACATTTTTGCAGTCATGGAAATTATTCGAAATACATCAGTAAAAGCACCGGTAAAAATCGGGGATACTATCTTGACAAACGTATTTGGAACCAATATTATTGCTACGAAAGATATTCTTTAAGTTGTATTATGATTTCTTTTTGAAATAAAAATTTTGTAGAAAGGCAGGGATAGGGATCGTGTGGGATTGGTTTGTGACGACTGCCGGCGAGTGGAGTCTGCTCTCCATGTTTATCCGAATGGTAGCAGCGCT
>ONED01000003.1 GCA_900316755.1 uncultured Eubacteriales bacterium | reverse complement strand
TTCTGTATGAACCCAAAAGGCGCGGTGGTGAATGAAAATACGAATGGGATTATTACCGTAAACGGCCACAGCTATGAGGATCCTGCAAGGCAGACCGAGAATACGAACTTTGCATTATTGGTTGCAAAACATTTCTCTGAGCCGTTCAAGGATTCTAACGGCTATGGGGAGTCCATTGCCCGTCTGAGCAATATGCTGGGCGGCGGTGTAATTGTTCAGAGGTTTGGAGATTTGATTCGAGGACGGCGTTCTACGACAAGTCGTATTGAAGAAGCTTTCATTACGCCTACTCTCAAAGCCACGCCCGGTGACTTGAGTCTGGTGCTGCCAAAGCGTATTCTGGATGGCATTATAGAGATGATTTATGCACTAGATAAGGTGGCTCCCGGTACTGCAAATGATGACACGCTGCTTTACGGGGTAGAAGTCAAGTTTTATAACATGGAAGTAGAAGTGAATGAAAAACTGGAATCCTGCTATAAAGGGCTGTATATCATCGGTGACGGAAGCGGTATCACCCATTCTTTGTCACATGCTTCTGCAAGTGGTGTTCATGTGGCACGAAATATCATTGAAAATAGGTAAGTAGAAGTGTTTGACCTTAAAATAAGTGTAGTATTTTAAGGTCAAACTGTTTAATTATTCAGACATTAAAAATGCGACAAACCTTCCAGTTTATCGCATTTCTGTCTAATCCTGAATCTGCCTTCCCGTTACATCCAAATGATAATTATCTTTATAAATCAGTTCCGAAATCGGTACGAGCTCATACCCTGCCGCCTGCAGCTTCTCAATCACTGTCGGCAGCGCTTCATGCGTATATTTTGCACCATTGTGCATCAAAATGATAGCGCCGTTTTTCAATTCCTTGTGTTCCGTCACGGTTTTGATAATACTATCCACGCCGTAGTCCTTCCAATCAAGAGAATCCACCGACCACTGGATCGCGTAATACCCGCATGCTTTTGCATTGGTTATCACATGGTTGTCATAATCCCCGTACGGTGGACGGAACAGGTTCATCTCCACTCCGGTGAGCTCTTTTACCTTATTATGTACCTTCATCAATTCTTCCTGACACTGTTCGTCCGTGAGTTGGCTCATATTCTTATGGTTTTCGCTGTGATTTCCCAAATCATGTCCGGCCGCCTGTATCTTTTTCACATCCTCCGGATATGATTCCACCCAGCCGCCTGTCATAAAGAAAGTGGCACGCACATTGTATTTTGCCAGGATATCCAAGATTTCCTGTGTGTCTTCATTCCCCCATGCGGCATCGAAGCTGAGCGCCACCTTCTTTTCCTCTGTCTCCACTGAATAAATCGGAAGTTCTCTTCCGTTTACCGTGTTACTGACATTCACGGTTTTTGAAAGGCCGAACCCTGCTCCAATCAAAAGCACTGCAGCAGCCATCCAAAATTTCCAGTTTTTGTTTTTCATTGACACTCCAAATCATTCTCTTTTTCACAATTTATGCATAGAATTGCTTGTATTAGAATAAAAGTTTGCTGACCTTTTCGCTCTTCTAAATCCACCAGTTTCTTCTCTTCTTTATCACGCATTTGCAAAATATGTTGCAACTGTAAATAATGTTACGATTCATTTTGGACGTAGAGTTCAGAAAATAAAATTTTATACCCAAAACATCTGGAGTTTTGGGCATAACAGAGTTATATGTATACTTGCTGCCCAATTATTGGGTAATAAACGGGAAAACATGTGTGGCGTTACCCAATTGTGAAAGTTATTGGGCAATCATGGAGGAAGTTTCGCATGAATGCCCAACGCTGCGAAAAAAACTTCGTAAAAAACTGCGAAAGAATGTTGCGTAAAAATGTTGTGTAAAAAATGAAAAAACAGTTGACAAAACATGCTATATAGCATATGGTATAGATATACAATATTATACAATATATAATATTGAAAAAGAAATAATATTATATTTTTAAAAGCATTGCAGGATGCTGCAAAGTATTACAAAACCCGGGAAAAGGGAGTGAAGATATGGTTTTTAACACGGGTGCGGCTCTTTTGGATGCCATTGTGCTGGCGGTTGTGTCGAAGGAAGAGCAAGGAACATATGGATATAAGATTACGCAGGATGTGCGGCAGGTTCTGGAGGTGTCCGAGTCCACACTGTATCCGGTGCTTAGGAGGCTTCAGAAGGATGAATGCCTTGCGGTATACGATATGGAATTTGGCGGGAGAAACCGCAGGTACTATAAGCTGACGGAGAAAGGTGCGGCACAGCTTCATCTGTATCAGGTGGAGTGGAAGTCTTACACATCGAAAATCAACAGACTGTTTGAGGGAGGAAAATAGGATGAACCGAGTAGAATTTATGGGGCAGTTAGAGCGGTTGCTCTGGGATATTCCGGAGAGTGACAGGCTGGATGCCATTGCATATTATAATGATTATTTTGACGAAGCGGGAGCAGAGAATGAGGCACAGGTGATTCGGGAGCTGGGAAGCCCCGGAAAGGTGGCGGCGATTATCAAGGCAGATCTGAATGCATCGGGAAATGAACAGGCGGAATATACAGAACACGGATATTCTGACGGGCGAAACGAAGAGAATCCTTATGCTCCGAGCCGGAGGGAAACGGGCTATCAAGAGCCCAATAAGAAGCGGAAAATTCCGCTTGTGCTTCTGATTGTCCTGCTTGTCTTTGCTTCTCCGTTGCTAATCGGAGTCGGCGGAGGATTGCTGGGAGGACTGGTTGGACTCATCGGCGGTTTGTTTGGGATTCTGGTTGCGGTTATCGCGTGTGGCATTGTATTTCCGGTTGCGGGCATTGCGTGTCTTGTGTATGGCATATTCCGGGTGGTGTTTAGTCCCCTGGAAGGACTGGTTTGGATGGGCATGGGAGCGCTGCTTCTGGCGGTGGGAATCCTGCTTGTGATATTGATTGTGTGGAGCGTAGGAAAATGGCTTCCGGCATTGTTTCGTGGCTTTGTGGACTGGTGTCAGAAACTGTTTCACAGGAATAAAAGGAGGGAGAATGCATGAAAAAATTTACGAAAATCGCATTGATTCTCGCGGCAGTCATGGTGGGAATCGGGGTGATTTGTCTCAGCGCAGCCGTTGCTTTGGGAATGAATTTTCATACCTTGTCGGATATGGTGAAGGAGGGAAGATTTAGTTTTGGCGAAGACGATATTGAAATGTTTTTCAAAGGAAACAGTGACGAACTCCGGGAAATAAAGGAAGAGTGCAGGAAATTGGACATTGAACTGGACGCTGGGACGCTTTGGGTTTATTATGATGATATAGAGCAGATTCAGGTTGGGCAAGAGGATGTTTCGGCGTTTCAATGCTATGTGGAGGAAGATACCCTGCATATAGAAGGAGGCAGGAAGCTGGGTATGTATGCAGATGACGGAAAGATTACCCTGGTGCTTCCGAAGGGCAAAAAATTTGAGGAAGCAGATTTTTCAATCGGAGCCGGCGAGGCTAAGTTAGAAGGTTTGGCTGCTGGGCAGGTTGAGATAGAAGTCGGAGCGGGAGAAGCAGATATAAAGAATCTGGACACATCGCTTTTGAAGGCAGAGACCGGAGCCGGAGAGCTTTCGGTAGAACTGGTCGGAGAAGAGAGCGATTACCACTATGAGGCAGAGTGCGGTATCGGGGAAATTCAGATTGGGGAGCGTACTTTCGGAGGACTTGGAGGGAAGCAGAATGTGCAAAACCCGGGAGCACAGCGAAAGTTAGAGTTGGAATGCGGAGTGGGAGAAATCCGGATTACATTTGAAAAATAAGATTTTATAGATAGATAAATAAAGGAGGTAGTAGTTATGGGAGACAAAAGATTGTATCGTTCATCTACGAATTGCATGCTGGCAGGCGTCTGCGGAGGGATTGCAGAGTATTTTAACTTAGACCCTACGCTGATTCGCCTTGCATGGGTGCTGTTTAGTGCCCTTGGTGGCTCAGGAATTCTGGCGTATATTGTTGCGGCGATTATCATTCCAAAGTAGGACAGAAAAAATCAGCATAAAGAAAACAGGCAGGTCTTGTTTCCGAACACAGAGGAGCAGGAACCTGCTTTTTTTCTTTACACGTGCGCTGAGAAACGATATAATATACAAAAGAGGAAGCGGGAGGGGACAAGATGATACGAATCGCGATTGTAGAGGACGAAGAGTATTATGTAAACGAACTGAACGGATATCTGGAGAAATATCAAAAAGAGTGCGGGGAAGAGTTTGAGGTTACGGTGTATCGGGACGGAGATGGCATCACAGCAAAATACCGGGCGCAGTTTGATATTATCCTTATGGATATTCAGATGAAATTTATGGATGGCATGTCGGCGGCAGAGGAGATACGGAAGCAGGATTCTGAGGTTGTGATTATGTTTATCACAAACATGACACAGTATGCCATTCGGGGATATGAGGTGAATGCACTGGATTATATTTTAAAACCGGTGTCTTATTTTGCATTCAGCCAGAAGCTTGGCCGGGCGATTGCAAGGATTCGAAAGCGTGGAAGCCGAAGTATTACCATTCCGGTAAAGGGAGGAATGATTCGCCTGAATGTATCGGATATTTATTATATTGAGAGTGTAGGACACAATCTGATTTTCCACAGCACCACGGGGAATCATATGGCGGCAGGCACGATGAAGTCTATAGCGGAGGAGCTTACGGATGCAAGTTTTTCCAGAGGAAATAAGTGCTATTTAATCAATCTGGAACATGTAGAAGGAATTCGGGACAAATGTGCCATCGTAAGAGGCGAGGCGCTTCAGATAAGCAGACCCCGCATGAATGATTTTATGCAGGAATTGACACAGTACTGGGGGGATTCGAAATGAGTGCGGCAGAGATGCAGCTCGTGCTGCCGGATATTCCCAGGACATTTACCGCGATTGCGGAGTGGCTTGCATGCCTTTTGTGTATTTTTGAGATAAAGCGAAAGATTTCCGGTTGGAAGCTTGCAGGGATTTCATTCGCAGCATTAATCATTCAGGCAGCTTTTCTGGAAGTGACGGAGAGCCTGGAAGGTGTGTGGTGGATGCTTTGCATGGCAACAGCCGTTGGAATGATGTATGGTTTTATTTATTTTTGCTGTGAGTCCAATGCAAAGGATGCAGGATATTATTGTATGAGGGCGTTTGTGGTTGCCGAATTCGCAGCTTCTCTGGAGTGGCAGATTGACTGCTTTTTCTATTTTTCCGTGGGATGGACAGCCGAGTGGCTCCGGGTTTTCTGGCTGGTTGTCATTTACGCAACGGTTTACGTGTTGATTTGGTGGATGTTTCACAAATATGCAACACCCGAAGAAGCACTTCAAGTGACGGATAAGGAGCTGTTTTCTTACGTGATTATTGGAATGGCGGTGTTCCTTATCAGCAATGTGGGATTTGTTCCGTGGAACACTCCCTTTGGCAGCCGTTATATGACAGAGGTATTCAATGCGCGGACGCTGATTGACTTGGGAGGCGTGGCAATTCTCTATGCGTATCATGTGCAGAGAATGGATTTGCGTGTGCGCCGGGAACTGGAGGGAGTGCAGAACATTCTGCACAATCAGTATGTGCAGTACAAGCAGTCCCAGGAGGCCATGGACATTATCAATTATAAATACCATGATTTGAAGCATCATATTATTGCGCTGCGTGCAGAAGAAAATTCGCAGAAGCGGAATGCGTATCTGGACAAGATGGAGGAAGAGATCTCCAATTATGAAGCGCAGAATAAAACAGGCAACCATGTGCTGGATACCGTGCTTACTTCGAAGAAGCTATATTGTATGAGGAATGACATCTCCATGACCTGTGTGGTAGACGGAACGCTGTTTGATTTTATGGATGTGATGGACATCTGCTCTGTGTTTGGAAATGCATTGGACAATGCGATTGAGTGTGAGAAAAAAATTCCGGAAAAGGAAAAGAGACTGATACATGTATCTGCATTTTCTCAGAAGAATTTTTTGATTATACGGTTTGAGAATTATTGTGAGGACAGTTTGGAATTTCAAACGGGGCTTCCGGTTACCACGAAGGACAACGAAAGTTTCCATGGATATGGCTTGAAAAGTATTCGCTATACTGTGAGAAAGTACGGCGGGGAAGTGGATGTAGATACTGATGACAACTGGTTTGTTTTAAAAATATTGATACCGATGAAAGAATAGGTGAGAGGATACCCTTTTTACTACAAGGAAGAGGGTATCTTTTTATTATCAGAAAAGTTGTAAAAAGTGCATAAAAACAAGATTTCTATTTCGGATACAATGTCTAATGTGCTTGCAATTCGTGCAGAAAAAATGCAGTTTGTGCAAATTTTCGTAAAAAGAGGAAAATTCTGATAAGATACAATTACAATAAAAAATCCAAGGAGGAAAAGAAAATGTTAGCTATTAACATCGATGACGTGATTAACGTCCTCAACTCGTGCAAATCGTATTTGATTGCACTCGCAGTAATTTTTGTAGTAGTAGTTGCTGTTACAATCGCAGTTATGAAACTGCCGACAGCAAAGAAGAAATTTGTTCGCTCCCAGAGCTGGATTGCCATGCTTTTGGCATTGGTAGTCATCGTGAACATGATTTGCTTTGGACCGATGTCCAGCATGATTTCACTGGCAACCGGAAACGGAACAATCACAGAGGAGACCTCCAAAGCCGCAACCGAGCTTTGTGAAGACATTGCAGGAGAGGGAATCGTACTTTTGAAAAATGAAGCAAGTACACTTCCGCTTGCAGAGGGAACCAAGCTGAATGTATTCGGGTGGTCCTCAACCAATCCGGTATACGGCGGCACAGGTTCCGGAAGTCTTTCTGACGCATACCCAACCGTTTCATTATTAGAAGGATTGGAAAATGCAGGATTTAAAGTAAATCAGGATCTGGTGGACTTTTATAAAGAATTCCGCGCAACCAGACCGACAGTCGGAATGTGGGGACAGGACTGGACGATTCCGGAGCCATCCATGGACGACTATGAAAAAGCAGGTGTATTTGAATCTGCAAAGGCATACTCTGATACCGCAGTAGTTGTAATTGCCCGTTCCGGTGGAGAAGGTGCAGACCTTCCGACAAGCCTTGACCCGGCAGTAGAGGATACCTTCAAAGATGGTGGCACATTCGGTTCTTCCGGACTTCGCTACAGCGACCAGAAAGATGATTTGGATGCTTCTAAGCACTATCTGGAACTCTCTAACAGAGAGATTGCAATGCTGGACCGCGTGACAGCAGACTATGACAATGTAGTGGTAATTATCAACGCAGCAAACACCATGGAACTTGGCTTTGTAGAAAAATACAGCCAGATTAAGAGTGTGGTATGGTGCCCGGGAACAGGTCAGTCCGGATTTAATTCCTTAGGAAAAATCTTAAGCGGAGCAATCAATCCGTCTGCAAAGACGAGTGATACCTTTGTCAGAGATTTGACTAAGACACCTACTTATAATAATTTCGGAAGCTATACTTATGACAACATGGATGAGTTCGCTGTAGATGGTGTAAATCCGACTTTCGTAAACTACACAGATGGTATTTATGTAGGATACCGTTTCTATGAAACAGCCGCACAGGAAGGGCTGATTAACTACGATGAGACAGTTCAGTATCCATTCGGATACGGTTTAAGCTACACCACCTTTGAACAAAAGATGGGTGAATTAAAGGTCAATAACGGAACGATTTCCGTAGACGTAACTGTAACAAATACCGGTGATACAGCTGGAAAAGATGTTGCAGAAATTTATTACAATCCACCGTACACAAATGGCGGAATTGAAAAATCTTCTGTAAACTTAGCAGGATTCGCAAAGACCAAAGAGTTAAAACCGGGCGAGAGCGAAACGCTGACTATTTCCTTTACGGAAGAAGATATGGCATCTTATGACTATAAAGATGCAAAGGCATATGTACTGGAAGCAGGAAATTATGAAATTTCTCTCCGTACAGACTCACACACGGTAGTAGATACAAAGACACATGCCGTAGCAGAAACGATTACATATGGTGAGGGCGATGGACGTTCTACCGATGCAGAGGCAGCTACAAACAAATTAGATTTTGCAAACGGTGAAATCACTTATCTGTCACGTGCAAACGGATTTGCAAACTATGAGGAAGCAACGAAAGCACCGACGAACTTTACCATGTCTGACGAAGACAAGGAAACCTTCATGAACAACAGTAACTATAATCCGGAGGATTACAACGATTCTTCAGATGAGATGCCGACAACCGGTGCAAAGAATGGTATGGAACTCGTTGACTTACGGGGCAAGGATTATGATGATGAGGCATGGGAGAAGCTTCTCGACCAGCTCACCATCTCTGATATGGATATGATGATTGCAATCGGCGGATATCAGACAGCAGCAGCGGGAAGCGTTGGAAAGGTACAGACCATTGACTGTGACGGACCGGCTTCTATCAACAACAACTTTACCGGAACCGGCTCTATCGGATTCCCGGCAGGCGTGATGATTGCAAATACATGGAACGTAGAGATTGCAGAAGCGTTTGGGCAGAGCATCGGTAAGATGGCAGATGAAATGGGCGTATCCGGATGGTATGCACCGGCTATGAACATGCACAGAAGCGCATTTGCAGGACGTAACTTTGAGTACTATTCAGAAGACCCATTCCTTTCCGGTGCGATTGCAGCCAATGCAGTCATCGGTGCAGAGAAAGAGGGCGTATACGCATACATCAAACACTTTGCATTAAATGATCAGGAAACCAACCGTTGCAACCAGCTTTGCACATGGTTTAACGAGCAGTCTGCACGTGAAATTTATCTGAAACCGTTTGAAATGTGTGTAAAGACCGGCGGAGCAAAAGCAGTTATGACTGCATTTAACTTCTACGGAACCACTCCGGCTCAGGCATGTCCGGAAGTATTAAACGGCATTCTCCGTGACGAATGGGGATTCGATGGATTCGCACTGACCGACTACTACGGAGTATATGGATATCAGGATGCAGACCGTATGATTCGGAACGGAAACGACTGTATGTTAGTTGCATACGACACAGAAACCAACCATGTAACCGATACAAAGAGTGCAACCTCTGTAAAGGCAATGCGTCAGGCTTGTAAGAATATTATGTACACAGTTGTAAACAGCCGTGCATATGATGCAGAAAACTTACAGACCGGTCTGATGACATGGCAGATTGCAGCAATCGTAATCGACGTCATCTTGGCAGCAGGAATCATTCTGCTTGAATTGGTTGCTATTCAGAAATTAAGAAAGAGAAGTAAGGTGACAAAATAGTGAAACATCAGGAATTGCTTGAACAAATGACACTGGAAGAAAAAGCAGCATTCTTAAGCGGAAAAAATGTGTGGCAGACGAGAGAGTTTCCACATCTTGGGATTCCTTCCATTTTCTGCTCTGATGGTCCTCACGGGATTCGCAAACAGGCAGGTGCGGGAGACCATTTGGGTCTCAACGCATCCCTCCCCGCGACCTGTTTCCCGACTGCGGCAACCATTGCCAACAGTTGGGATGAAGAGCTGGGAGAAGAAATCGGGAAGGCCCTTGGCGAAGAAGCTGCGGCGCAGGAAGTTAATGTGCTTTTAGGTCCGGGACTCAATATCAAGAGAAGTCCTCTCTGCGGGCGAAATTTTGAATACTTTTCAGAAGATCCTTATCTTGCAGGGAAAATGGCAGCCTCTTATATCCGGGGAATTCAGAGTCAGGGCGTTTATGCCTGCCCGAAGCATTTTGCGGTGAACAGTCAGGAGCTTCGCCGAATGGCGATGAACTCCGTGCTGGATGAAAGAACCCTTCGGGAAATTTATCTGACCGGTTTTGAAATTGCTGTGAAAGAGGGCGGAGCAAAGTCCATCATGAGCAGTTACAATGAAATCAACGGAGTGTATGCCAATGAAGACAAACACCTGCTTCAAGAGATTCTCCGGAAAGAATGGGGATTTGACGGGATTGTCATTACGGACTGGGGCGCATCGGATGACCACGTAAAGGGCGTAGCGGCAGGCTCTAATCTGGAAATGCCGTCTCCGGGTCTGGATTCGGCAAGAGAGATTCTGAAGGCGATTGAAAACAAAACGCTTTCGATGGAAGAACTGGATGCTTGTGTAGATGATCTGCTGGATGCGGTTCTGACTCTGTCAAAAACAGAAAAGAAACCTGCCTTTGACAAAGAGGCTCATCATAAGCTTGCCAGACGGGCAGCAGAGGAAAGCGCAGTACTCCTGAAAAACAAAGATAATATTCTGCCGCTTGCTCCGGGTACGAAGGTGGCACTGATTGGGGATTTTGCAGTAGAGCCCAGGTATCAGGGCGCCGGTTCATCTATGGTGAATCCTACTTCGTTAGAAACCATCGAAGAAGTCGTGAATGGCTACGACCTTCAGGTCGTAGGAATCAACCGTGGTTACAAACGGAGCGGCGAGGAGGATGCGGTGCTGAAAAAAGAGGCATTGGATCTTGCTGCGATGGCAGATGTGGTTCTCTACTGCTTTGGTTTGGATGAACTCAGTGAATCTGAGGGAATGGACCGTACCCATATGCGGATTCCGCAAAATCAGATAGAACTTTTGGAGGCAATTGTACAGGTAAACGCCAATGTAGTGGGGATTCTGAGCGCAGGCGCAGCTGTGGAGATGCCGTGGCATCACTGCTTCAAGGCACTTCTCCATGGATATTTGTATGGGCAGGCGGGTGCAGGTGCCATGTTAGACATCTTAACCGGGAAAGTAAACCCCTCAGGTCGTCTTAACGAAACCTATCCGGTTAAGTATGAGGACACACCGGCATTCCGCTATTTCCCAAGTCCGCAGAGAAATGCGGAGTATCGGGAGAGCATTTTTGTGGGATACCGGTACTATGACACCAGTAAGGTAAGAGTATTATATCCGTTCGGATATGGACTTTCTTATACCACATTTGCTTATTCTGACCTTCAAGTGGACAAAGACGGCGTTACTTTTACGCTGGAAAACACCGGCACTATGGATGGAGCGGAGGTCGTGCAGCTCTATGTGGGTATGAAGGATGGTAAGGTGTTCCGTCCGGAGAAAGAACTGAAAGGATTCCGAAAGGTATTCTTAAAAGCCGGAGAGAAAAAGGATGTCCGGATTGCCTTTGACGATAAAACCTTCCGCTACTGGAATGTGAAGACAAACCGGTGGGAGATAGAAGGCGGCGCATGGCAGATTCAAATCGGCGCCAGTGTGGCAGACATCCGGCTGCGCAGCGAACTTGCGGTAGAAGGGACAAATGCAGAAATTCCATATGTGAAAGAAGAAATGCAGTCTTACTATTCCGGGCTGGTGCAGCAGGTATCCGATACAGAGTTTGAAAAACTTCTGGGACGCCCGATTCCTCATGGACAGTGGGCGGGAGAACTTGGCATCAATGACGCCATCTGTCAGATGTATTACGCAAAGAGCCCTGTGGCACGGTTTTTGTACCGAATTTTGACCAATATGAAGAAAAAGAGTGAGGCAAAAGGGAAACCGGACCTTAATATTCTGTTTATCTATAACATGCCGTTCCGCGGAATCGCCAAGATGACGAACGGAATGGTAAGCATGGACATGGTGCATGGAATGGTTACGGCGGTCAACGGACATTTCTTCCGGGGAATGAAACAGATTATAGCAGGATTCTTTGCAAACTCCAAAGCCAACAAGGCTTACGAGGCAAAGCTTTCCAGAAAATAAATGAGGTGAATGAAAATGAGCAGTATCAAAAATAAGTGGCTTACCATCTGGCACGGATTTGAAGAAAAACATCCGAAACTCTCCAAGTGGGTGTATCAAATCTTTTATTTCTTCGTGTTCAGCATGGGCGTTACCGTGTTTCAGTATCTGGTATTTACGTTTATGCCGGGGATTCTTGGGAAAGACCTGGCAGGAACTGAGTTTATGTGGCCACAGAAAGAGATGCACCTCTTCGGGGTAGACTTCACATGGAGCCTTCTGGGGTACAATGTACTCCGGGATGCAAGCGGAGCAGTTTTGATTGGTGGAGGACTTGGATACTTTATCAGCTATGAGACAGGATCCTTCCTCGCACAGTGTATCAATTTCCCGCTGCAGAGAAACATTACCTTTAAGAGTAAAGGAAATCCGGTTTATCAGGCAATGTGGTATTTTATCGCATGGGTTGTGATTTCGTTAATCTGTAATGGATTCAACAACCTGTGGATGCCGATTGCATCGGCTTATGTACCGCCGGCAATATACAATCTGCTGGTAACCTTTATCACAGGCGGAGTTTCCATGGTAATCTTCTTCTTCGTGTTTAAGATTATCTTCCCGGAAGGGGAACCTGAGAAAAAAGAGAAATAAAAATAGCAAAATGGATGCGGGCAGAAATGCCTGCATTCTTTTTTAAAAAAATTAGCACTCACCTATTGACAGTGCTAACAAACTGTGTTATATCTATCCTAGAACAAAGAAAAACAGGAGGTAACTTTTATGAATATCCAAAAATTTACGCAAAATTCATTACAGGCAGTACAAAACTGCGAGAAGGTTGCCTATGAATATGGCAATCAGGAGATAGAACAGGAACATTTATTATATGCACTTATTACACAGGAAGACAGTTTGATTTTAAAATTACTGGAAAAGATGAATATCCAGAAGGAACTGTTCGTAAATCGTGTAGAGGAAGCACTCCGCAAGCGGACGAAGGTGCAGGGCGGTCAGGTTTATATCGGACGTGACTTAAATACTGCACTGATTAGCGCAGAGGATGAGGCGAAGCAGATGGGAGATGAGTATGTCTCTGTCGAGCATTTGTTTTTGTCACTGATGAAACATCCGAATCCGGAAATCAAAGCGATTTTGAAGGAATTCAATATTACGAGGGACGGGTTTTTACAGGTTTTGTCCACAGTGCGTGGCAACCAGAGAGTGACCAGTGATAATCCGGAGGCAACCTACGATACCCTGAACAAATACGGACAGGATTTGGTGGAGCGTGCCAGAGAACAGAAGCTGGATCCGGTCATCGGCAGGGATGCGGAGATTCGAAATGTCATCCGGATTCTTTCCAGAAAGACGAAGAACAATCCGGTTTTAATCGGAGAACCCGGTGTCGGTAAGACGGCGGTTGTAGAAGGACTGGCACAGCGTATCGTGCGCGGGGATGTGCCGGAGGGACTGAAGAATAAGAAGCTGTTTGCATTGGATATGGGTGCACTGGTAGCCGGTGCGAAATACCGTGGCGAATTTGAGGAACGTCTGAAAGCTGTTTTGGAAGAGGTCAAGAAGAGTGAGGGAAATATCATTCTGTTTATTGATGAACTCCATACGATTGTGGGTGCGGGAAAGACGGACGGCGCCATGGATGCAGGCAATATGCTAAAACCCATGCTTGCCCGTGGAGAGCTTCACTGTATCGGTGCAACGACCTTGGATGAATATCGTCAGTATATTGAGAAAGACGCGGCACTGGAGCGTCGTTTTCAGCCGGTTATGGTAGAGGAGCCAAGCGTGGAGGATGCCATTTCCATTCTGCGTGGGCTGAAAGAACGCTATGAAGTGTTCCATGGGGTGAAGATTACGGATGGTGCGCTTGTGGCAGCGGCAACGTTGTCCCATCGTTATATATCAGACCGGTTCCTGCCGGATAAGGCAATTGACCTTGTAGATGAGGCATGTGCCCTGATTAAGACCGAACTGGATTCGATGCCGACGGAACTGGATGAGCTTCAGAGAAGGATTATGCAGTTGGAGATTGAGGAGGCAGCTCTTAAGAAAGAGGATGACCACCTGAGCCGGGAACGTCTGGAGAATCTGCAGCAGGAGCTTGCGGAACTCAGAGAAGATTTCAAAGGCAAGAAAGCGCAGTGGGACAATGAAAAGACTTCCGTAGAACGTCTGCAGAAGATTCGTGAGGAGATTGAACAGGTAAATCAGGAGATTCAAAAAGCGCAGAGAAGTTATGATTTGGAACGTGCGGCAGAACTGCAATACGGAAAACTTCCGCAGCTGAACAAACAGTTGGAAGACGAGGAAGAAAAGGTAAAAGCACGGGAACTGTCATTGGTACACGAGAGTGTCACGGAGGAGGAGATTGCCAGAATTATTTCCAGATGGACCGGAATTCCGGTGGCAAAGCTGAACGAGAGTGAACGAAGCAAGACCCTGCATTTGGACGAAGAACTGCATAAGCGTGTGATCGGGCAGGATGAAGGTGTGACGAAGGTGACGGAGGCAATTATTCGTTCTAAGGCGGGCATCAAGGACCCGAGTAAACCGATTGGTTCCTTCCTGTTCCTTGGACCCACCGGTGTCGGCAAGACGGAGCTTGCAAAGGCACTTGCAGAAAGCCTGTTTGATGATGAGAGCAACATGGTGCGTATCGATATGAGTGAGTATATGGAGAAATACTCCGTATCCAGATTAATCGGAGCGCCTCCGGGATATGTGGGTTACGATGAAGGCGGACAGCTTACCGAGGCAGTCCGGAGAAAGCCGTATTCGGTTGTGTTGTTTGATGAAATTGAGAAGGCACATCCGGATGTGTTCAACGTACTTTTGCAGGTACTGGATGACGGACGTATCACGGATTCACAGGGAAGAACGGTGGACTTTAAGAATACGATTCTGATTATGACTTCCAATATCGGTTCTTCTTATCTGCTTGACGGAATTGACGAGAACGGGGAAATCAGCGAGGAAAGCCAGAAACTGGTGATGAACGAGCTTCGTGCACACTTCCGGCCGGAATTTTTGAATCGTCTGGACGAGACAATTATGTTTAAGCCATTGACAAAACGGAATGTAACCGCTATTGTAGATTTATTGATTGCGGATGTCAATAAACGGCTGGCAGACAAGGAACTCAGCATTGAGCTTACCGATGATGCGAAAGCATTTGTAGTAGAAGGAGGCTATGAACCGATGTATGGTGCAAGACCTCTCAAGCGATACCTGCAGAAATATGTGGAGACTTTGGCAGCGAAACTGATTCTGGAGGGCGATGTAAGCAGAGGCGATGTGATTCTCATTGACGTGGAAAACGGAGAATTGTGTGCCGGAACAAAATCGCAAGTAAGGATATAAAGAGAGAAGATTTATGTGGATTCATATGTTAGAGCATGCGTTGCTGCATTCGTTAGAGGAAACGCTGAAACTGATTCCGTTTCTGTTTGTGACCTACCTCCTTATGGAGTATCTGGAGAACAGGGCGGGGCAGGAGACGATAAAAATGCTGTCGCGGACAGGAAAAAAGGGACCCGTGATAGGTGCTGCACTGGGGATGATTCCCCAGTGCGGTTTTTCTGCGGCTGCGGCAAATTTGTACGCCGGCGGGGTGATTACGGTAGGCACGCTGGTTGCTGTATTTTTGTCGACCTCGGATGAGATGCTTCCGATTTTGATCTCAGGAAGAGCAGGCACAAAAGAGATTATCGCAATCGTATTGGCAAAAGGAGTTGTGGGATGCATTTTTGGATTTCTGGTAGATTATGCCGTCCGAAGACAGAATCATGGGCATCAGAAAGGATTACAGATTCACGAAATCTGTGAAAAGGATCACTGTCATTGTGAGGAAGGCAGTATTTTGAAATCAGCCCTGATACATTGTGCCAATATTACGGTATTTATATTCGCGGTGCTTTTTGTAATTCATCTGCTTTCGGAAGTGATTGGAATGGAGCAGCTTCTTGAAACAGCCTCGAAGTACCCGTTTTTCAGTGTGTTTGTGGTGGCGCTTTTGGGATTGATTCCAAACTGCGCGGTCTCCGTGGCGATTACCACCTTGTATCTGGAAGGGGTATTGTCACTTGGAAGTATGTTTGCAGGACTTTTGTCCTGTGCAGGCATCGGGATTGCGGTTTTGTTTAAAATGAATCCGAATTGGAAAAAGAGTGTGATGATTACGGGCGGCATTTACGCTATCAGTGTTTGTTGTGGTGTCCTTTTAGAGATTCTTTTTTAAAAATGAAAGAAGCTGTTATAAAAGTTTTTTTCCTGCACATAATACGTTTTGTACGATTACGAAATGATTTGTGCAAGGAGAGAAAACATGAATGCAAAAAATGAAATGAGACCTTTTGGTTGGCGGGATAAAATCGGGTATATGTTCGGAGATTTCGGCAATGACTTTACCTTTATCTTTGCCAGCCTTTTTTTGATGGTATTTTACACGAAGGTGTTGGGGGTGAGGGCAGAATTAGTCGGACTTTTGTTTGTGGTTGCCCGTCTGGTAGATGCATTTACCGACCTAACCATGGGACGAATCGTGGACCGGGTAAGACCGGGAAAGGATGGCAGGTTTAAACCATGGATTCGCAGGATGTGCGGTCCGGTGGCGATTGCAAGCTTTTTAATGTACCAGTCGGGATTAGCCGATGCATCGATGACAGTAAAGGTAGTGTATATGTTTGCTACATATATTCTATGGGGCAGCATTTGTTACACAGCAATCAACATTCCGTATGGTTCGATGGCATCGGTTATCAGTGAGGATGCGGACGACCGGGCTTCTCTGTCTACGTTCCGCAGTATCGGTGCGTCCCTCGCTTCTCTGATTATCGGGGTGATAGCGCCACTTTTGGTGTATACCACGGATGCCAATGGGAATCAGATTGTGGAGGGCGCCAGAATGACAATGATTGCCGGCGTATTTTCCATCGGGGCAGTCATCTGTTATCTGATTTGTTATTTTCTGACTACAGAGCGTGTTCAGGTAGCACCGGGGGAGGCAGGAGAAAGGGTTGGAATTGCCGGCACCTTGAAGCGTTTGATTTTAGACCGGGCACTGCTTGGAATTATTCTGGCAGCAATCCTTCTGCTCCTTGCATCGCTGCTTACACAGTCGATTAACCAGTATGTATTTCTGGATTATTTTAAAGACAAGACGGGGATTTCGGTAATGTCGGCGGTAGGCATTATTCCGGCACTTTTACTGGCACCGTTTGTTATTCCGATTACACGGACGTTTGGAAAGAAGGAAGCAAGTGCGTTTGGATGTCTTCTCGCCGGGGCAGCATCCCTTTTGCTTTATGTTCTCCATGTAGATTCTATGTGGGTGTTTATTGCCATTTCCACGCTGGGCTATGTAGGGTTCGGTTTTTTCAACCTTGTCATCTGGTCCTTTATCACTGATGTCATTGATGATCAGGAGGTCAAAACCGGAAAGCGGGAGGATGGAACCATTTACGCCATTTATTCCTTTGCACGGAAATTCGGACAGGCGGCGGCAGGAGGTCTTGGAGGCTTTGCCCTTGCCATGACCGGGTATGATGAGACGGTACAGGTGCAGGCGCAGTCGGTGGCGAGCGGGATTTATAATGTGGCGACTCTGTATCCGGGACTTCTTTATGTCGGAGTGGGACTGGTATTGATTTTTATCTATCCGCTCAGTAAGAGGCGTGTCCGGGAAAATGTGGAGGCACTGAAAGCAAGGCGGGAGGGTCGTGGCAGCTCCATTTCCTGAGTTTGGGGTGTTCTGACGCATTTTTCCAAAGGTCAGGAAGCAGAGCTGTTACGAAATGTACATGCTGATTTTGGAACGGATTTACAAAAGATTGTGGGCATGATAGAATTAGGAACAAAGGGGGTGAGTCACGCATGAAACAGATTATTTTTCATATTGATGTAAATTCTGCGTTTTTGAGCTGGACTGCGGTGGAGCAGTTAAAGCAGGGCGCGGAAGTAGATTTGCGTACCATCCCTTCTATTATCGGAGGCAATCAGGAGTCTCGTCATGGGATTGTGCTTGCAAAATCCATGCCTGCGAAGAAATATGGTATCGTGACCGGGGAACCGGTGGTAAATGCGTTTCGAAAATGCCCGGAGCTTGTGATGGCGTCGCCAAACCATGAGATGTATGGGGAATACAGTCGGAAACTCATGGAATTTTTGTCCGGTTACACACCGGATATTGAGCAGGTCAGTGTGGACGAGTGTTATATGGATTTCACGGGGATTGCGCATCGGTATGCTTCGCCGGTAGCGGCTGCATTTGAAATCAAGGATGCCGTCTGTCAGAAATTCGGATTTACGGTGAATATTGGAATCTCGGTCAATCGCCTGCTTGCAAAGATGGCATCCGACTTTGAAAAACCAAATAAAGTACATACGTTGTTTCCGGAAGAGGTTCCGGTCAAAATGTGGCCGCTTCCGGTTTCAAAACTCTATATGGCAGGACATTCCAGTGTGGAGGTATTGCACAAACTGGAAATCCGCACGATAGGAGAACTGGCAAATACAGCCCCGGAATTATTAGAGTTACATTTGAAAAGCCATGGGCGCACCCTGTGGGAATTTGCCAACGGAATCGATAGCGCGAAGGTAATACGGGAACGGGTGGAGAGCAAGGGAATTGGCAATTCCACTACGCTTCCCAAGGACGTGACAACGGAGAAGGAGGCAAAAAGAGTACTTCTTAGTCTTGCAGAGACTGTCGGCAGGAGAGTGCGGAAGGAAGGCGTGAAAGCAAAGATGGTGAGCGTGGAAATTAAGTATCATACGTTTCGGAGTGTGTCTCACCAGAAACAGCTATCCAGAGCAACCAACACAGACCAGGTGCTCTATGAGACTGCTTGTGAGCTGTTCCGTGAGCTTTGGAGCGGAGAACCCATCCGGCTTCTTGGAATTCGTACCTCGAAGCTGGTGGATGAGACGGAACCGGAGCAGATGAGTATTTTTGATTTGCAGAGCGCAGCAGAGAAGAGACCCTCCGAGGACGAAAAGCATCAAAGACTGAATCAGGCGCTGGATCAGATTCGAAAGAAATATGGGGAGCACGCAGTTATGAGAGGGAGTCTGAAGGAATAATTACGAGGGCATATTTTCCGATTTCCTGATATCGTTTCTGAACCAATTCTTTGGGACGGGAGACAATTTCTCCGCCTTTTAGCGGATCCATGAGATAATAGGAGGTCTCATCGTATCCGCAGAGGACGGTGCAGTGCTCCTGCGCTGTCCATGTGTAGAGGGAGTCGTCCTCCAAATGGTACTGCATTCCCGGGTAGGATTCTTTCATGTCAATCGTTACCCAGAGGATGACCGGAATCCGTTTGTCAATATATTGTGCAGTGAGCGTTTCTAAATCTGTGCCGGAAACATTGTGAAAGGACAGCCCTTCCATTCCCGGATATTCTGCGCGTTTCATTTTGGTGAGTGCCTTCAAAATGACGGCTGGGTAGCAGCCTAAGCTTTGGGATTGATAGGGGTCGCCGGCAAAGTATTCTTGAGGGTCCGGTCCGTATAGCATATCATTTTTCCAATAAAATCTTTTGCAGGGCAGGAAGCTTTCGATAAATTCATCTGTTGTGATATTGACACCGAAGTATTGCAGGGCAGCAACGGTGCTGACCGATTCACATCCGGTGGGAATCCCTTCCTGTGAAAGTCCCTTTATGGGGAGCGTTGTGCTGCCTTTCTCATTTTCAGAATCTGTTTCAGGCTTTTCATTAAGAGATGCGGTATCTTTGGAAGACGGATTTTCTGAGATTGCAGAGGAAGAAAAAAAGGTGATTTTCAATATCATAAGGATTACCATCATACATAGGAATTTCAGTATTAATATTATTCTTCTGCGTTGCTTTGTATTCTTTCGTTTTCTCATAAGGCAGGCCCTCCCTAAAAGTTGTTTGTATTTTACGGTGCTTATCTTAAGGAAGGGGTGTATCTTTTTTTTTAAGAAGTTGTATCATCCGTGTAAAATTTTACGAAAAGCTGCAACAGTTTCGTTTGCATCTGAGCTTTACAAAAATGATACAAGTGGATAGTATTATGGTGACGGAGGGAGAAGGTATGATTCGGATATTGATTGTGGAGGATGAGTTTCTCATTGCAAACTTAATAAAAGAAACACTGGAAAATCAAGGGTATTTCTGTAAGTGTCTGTTTGACGGAGAGAATGCGGCAACAGAGGTAGAAACGGAAGTCTATGATTTGATTCTGCTGGATGTGATGCTGCCGAAAATAGATGGATTTGAGCTGCTTTTGTTGCTGGTGAGAAATAAAAACATTGCGTTGTATCGGGAGACCATTTACGAGAAGATTTGGAAAGACCCGTTCTGCGAGGACACGAGGACAGTGGATTTGCATATCCAGAGGCTGCGCAAAAAACTTGGAATGGAAAAGCAGATTCAGACCGTATTTAAAGTGGGGTATCGATTTATGGAGCAGACGGATTAGGAAAGGGCAGCTATGAAAATTTCGTTTAAAATTTTTATTTTTACATACTGTATCATGATGGCGCTTACTATGATAGGCTGCTATTGTAAATAATGAAATGCTGTATTCCTATGTGGCAACGTTGGATGAAACGGTGGGAATCAAGAATGCAGAGGACTCCCTCAGTCGTTTTATAGAGTCTATGGAAAAAGGGGAAGAGACGGAAATTGTAGTGGGAACCGATGAGGAAGTCCGTCTGTTGGTTAAGGAACAAGAGGCCGAAACATTGCAAAGCGGGGAATACCGGTATTCGATTGTTTCTGAAAATCAGGCAACCGAAATACAGGTTGTCAGTAAATAAGAAGAACAATATATTCTCAATTACCACGATATCTCCGGGATTTTGGAGTGGCGAAATCAGAATTATGAGTTGTACCGGAAATTGATTATCTGTACTTTCGTAGTAGTCGCAGCAGTTTTATATGTGTTTTCCTGGTATATTACGAGACCATTAACGCGGGTGACGAAAGCTGCAAGACAGATTTCCGGCGGAGATTATTCTGTAAGGATGGATTGTGCCTATCGCAACATGAAATCCTATGAAGTGGCAGAGCTTGGAAGAGCATTGAATCATTTGGCAGAGCATACAGAACGGCATATCAGAGAGCTGGAGGAGAATGCAAGGAAGAAAGAAGACTTTATGGGGAGTTTTACGCATGAAATTAAAACACCGCTGACTTCTATTATCGGGTATGCCGATTTGCTCAGGACATTCGATTTGGAACCGGAAAAAAGAAGAGAATACAGTCACTATATTTATACAGAAGGAAAGCGAATTGGGCAGCTTGCTCTCCATCTTCTGGATTTGATTGTACTTGGGCTGAGCGTTTGTGGGAGAGAGAATATCATAGGAGGTTGAGCTATGAATTGCTGATATGATTTGCAGAAAGACTTTTTCCTGTGTAGTTACACTGAGTGAATATATGGGCAGATATAGAAGACAACCTTCTCCTTTGCCCAATTTGCGAAGAAATCATGTGTTTTAAAACCTAGTTTGGGCATATAATGAAATATTTATCTTATTTTGCCCAGATTTTGGAAATTTGATGGACATTACAAGATAAATATTGCGTTATATGCCCAAAAGCTGCCTCTTACACCTCTTTTCGGAGACAAATCGAGACATTTTTGGACGATGAAGGAGTATTTTCCCTGTATATGCCCAAAAAGTCGAGCAAATGAGAAAAACAATCTGCCGGAAAAAAGGTTGCATTCGTGCAAAAACGGTAGTACAATGTTAGCAGTTGAATAGATGACAGGGAATACGGTTTGAAAAGCGGTAGCTTAAGTAGATGAAAAGGGAATCCGGTCAGAATCCGGAACAACTGCCATTACTGTATTTGATGAAGAAAGAGCAGATAAGCCATTGGGAGAAACATTCCTGAGAAGGTGAGCTTTTTCGGACAGCAGACACTGTTATATCATAAGTCAGGAGACCTGCCGTATTCTTTCGATTTACACAGCTTGGGTGTGAAGGGTGCAATCGATGATATTGTGGGAAGAAGGCTTTGGATGAAAGATGTCCAAGGTGTTTTTGAAATATATAAAATCGAGAGTACTCTTTTAACGGAATTGTTGGAAGAGTATTTTTTATGTCTTGGCAAGTTTTGAATTTGAGAGGGAGGGAACAAATGGAGCGGTCTTTTTCGTTCCATCCGGTGGTTTTGGCAGTGTATTTTGTATCTGTTTTGGGATTTACGATGTTTTCCGGAAATCCGGTGATACAGGTGGCTGCGTTATTCGGAGGAATGTTACTTTATGTAAAAAATGAAAAAGGGAACAAGAGCTTTTGGGGATGGGGAAGATATCTTCTGCTATTTGGCGTGATTGCGGTTACGAATCCGCTGTTTTCCCACAATGGTGTGACTCCCTTATTTTTCCTGAACGGCAATCCGGTGACACTGGAGGCATTACTGTATGGAGTACATATGGCAGTGACTTTGGCAGCAGTGGTGCTTTGGTTTCACTGTCTGAATCAGGTGCTGACCGAAGACAAACTATTGTTTCTGTTTGGAAAAGTATCGCCGAAGATTGCGCTGCTCCTCTCGACGGCACTGCGGTTTGTTCCCTTATTGAAAGGACAGGCTTCGAAAATACGGCAGTCGCAGAAAGCCATGGGTCTCTATGCATCGGAAAGCTTTGTAGACAGATTCCGGGGGACGGTCAGGGTATATTCCGCACTGCTGACATGGGCGTTTGAACATGCCATTGAAACAGGCGCATCTATGAAAGGGCGTGGATATGGGCTGAAAGGCAGAAGTCACTATTCCCTGTTTCGGTTTCAAAAACGGGATGCCGGGTTTCTGTTATTGATTGTAGTATTGGATATGGTGATTTTGGGGGCAATGGCTGCCGGAAGTCTGGAATTTGCTTTTTATCCTGCAATTTCCGCCACACCGGTTACGCTTGGCCTTAGTTTGGCGCTGGCAGCATTTTTGATTCTCTGCCTGCTGCCGTTTATCCTTGATGGAAAGGAGGAGTTGTGGTGGAAGTATTACAGATCAAAGATTTGAGTTTTCGTTATCCGGGAGAAGAAAAAAGAGCCCTGGAGGAGATTTCATTTTCGGTCAGGGACGGAGAGTTTCTTGTGATATGTGGGGAGTCCGGTTGCGGAAAGTCCACCCTGCTTCGGCTGTTAAAGAGAGAGCTTTCTCCGTTTGGCGAGGTGAGTGGTGAGATTTTGTACCATGATACGCCATTGTCAGAGCTATGTGAGCGCACTGCGGCAGCGGAGATTGGGTTTGTCCTTCAAAATCCGGAGAGCCAGATTGTGACAGATACGGTGTGGCATGAACTGGCTTTTGGGCTGGAAAGCTTGGGACTGGATACACAAAGCATCCGACGGAGAGTGGCTGAGATGGCAAGCTATTTTGGCATTGAGGAATGGTTTTATAGAAAGACGGCAGAATTGTCCGGCGGGCAGAAACAGCTCCTGAATCTTGCTTCCATTATGGCAATGCAGCCGGAAATCCTGCTTCTGGATGAGCCGACGGCACAGCTCGACCCCATTGCTGCGACGAATTTTATCGGGACGCTCCAGAAGCTGAACCGGGATTTGGGAATTACCATCCTTCTGGTGGAACACCGACTGGAGGAGGTATTTGCGATTGCCGACCGGGTGTTTTTTATGGAACAGGGAAGGCTTACATTTGACGACTGTCCGAAACGGATAGGTGCTTATTTGAAACAACATCCGTCTCATCCCATGTATGAAGCGCTTCCGTCCGCGACACGTATTTTCAATTTGCTGGGAGAAGAGGGAGAGTGCCCGATTACCGTGCGCGAAGGAAGAGATTTTATTACCCGGAATTACCGAAATGAAGAGGATACGCTGGAGCTTTCGCCCTATATTCACCGGGAAGAAAAAAAGGCTGAGCTAAAAGAAGTCTGGTTCCGGTATGGGAAATCTTTGCCGGACGTGGTGAAAGGCGTTTCCCTATGTGTATATGAAGGAGAACATTTCTGTATATTGGGAGGGAACGGAGCCGGGAAAACGACTCTGCTTGGCATCCTTGCAGGCATATTAAAGGCATACCGGGGGAAGGTTTGGACCAATGGAAAGATGGCACTTTTGCCCCAAAACCCTGCGACGTTGTTCCTCGGAAAGACCGTAAGGGAGGATTTGCAGGAAGCTTGTGAACTTATGGAATATACATCGGCGGAAGCAGAAAGGAGAATCGCTGAGATTCTGGAACGGCTTGGAATCGGACACCTGCAGAAGATGCATCCGTATGATTTGAGCGGAGGGGAGCAGCAAAAAGCGGCGCTGGCAAAGATGATGCTCCTAAAGCCGGAGATTCTGCTTTTGGATGAGCCCACGAAAGGCATGGATGCCGGTGCGAAACAGACTCTTTCTCAAATTCTGAACGAATGGAAAGAAAAAGGCGGCACGATATTGACGGTGACCCATGATGTCGAGTTTGCTGCCCGGGAAGCAGACCGGTGCGGGATGTTTTTTGCGGGGGAATTGGTATCTACGGATACGCCGACAAAATTCTTCACGAAAAATCATTTTTACACGACTGCGGCAAACCGGATTTCGAGAGGATATTATAAAAATACAATCCGGTGCGAAGAGGTAGCAAAGCTTTGCAGACAGAACGGGAGAAAGGCAGGAGAGAAGGATGCGTAAGAAAAAGAATGGGATGACCATCTGTATTTTGCTTTTGCTGATTCCGCTGATTGTAGTCGGAGGGGCGTTCGTTTTTCGGGAAAAATATTATGCGTGGATTTCGCTCTGTGTATGCATTCTCTCCTGTCTGCCGCTGTTTTACTGCTTTGAGCGGAGAGAAAGCTCGTCAAAAGAACTGACGATTCTGGCGGTTTTAATCGCCCTGTCTTCTCTGGGAAGATTCGTGTTCGCATGGCTTCCCGGATTGAAACCGGTGACGGCGATTACGGTGATTGCAGCCATCTGGCTCGGGAAGGAAGCCGGATTTGTGGTAGGGGCGCTTTCGGCGGTGATATCCAATTTTTATTTTGGGCAGGGACCTTGGACCCCGTTCCAGATGTTTTCCTGGGGATTCTTGGGATTCTTAGCAGGTGTGTTTCGAAAACCTCTGCAAAAGAGCAAGGTGCTATTGTGCCTGTTCGGTGTGTTTGCAGGAATCTTATATTCATCCATTATGGATATCTGGACAACCCTTTGGGCTGACGGCGGTTTCCGGTTGTCCCGCTACCTTGCCATGGCGGCGACGGCGCTTCCGGTGACAGCAGAATATGCTGTTTCCAATGTGGTGTTTTTATTGCTGCTATCAAAGCCAGTGGGAGAAAAGCTGGAACGGCTCAAAAAGAAATACGGGATATTTGCCACAGACCGTTTGTAAGGTTCAAAATCAGGAGCAGTCCTGTTTTGATAGATTATTTTAAAAGAAAAGAGGAAAAGAACATGAAGAAAATGAAAAAATTACTGGCTCTTATGATGAGCTTATGCATGCTGGCAGGAGGCATGAGTCTGACTGCTTTGGCAGAGGGAGAAGCACTCTCCGCAGAGGTGTATGTGACGATTGCGAATAAGGGAACTCTTGAGGTGGTGCAGGAGAAAGTGACCGTCACAGACAGGGACAATGATGGAAAACTCACGATTGATGAGGCGCTTTATGCTGCCCATGAAGCAAAATATGAAGGCGGTGCGGCTGCGGGATATGAATCCGGTATCACGGAGTATGGTATTTCTTTAATCAAACTCTGGGGAGATGTAAGCGGGAGTTTTGGGTATTATGTAAATGATGCATCTGCATGGAGTCTCGCAGATGAGATAAGCAATGGAGATTATATTAATGCATTCGTTTATGCAGACGAAACTGCATGGTCTGACATGTATTGCTATTTTGATAAAAAAGAGGTAATAGTTGAAGCAGAAGCAGACATCACGCTGACGCTTTCCGGTACAGGATATGATGCAGAATACAATCCGATAGTTATGCCGGTTGTCGAAGCCATGATAATAGTTGACGGGAAGGAAACCGGAGTGACAACCGATGCAGAGGGAAAAGCAACGATTCAGATTGCAGAAGTCGGAAACCATGTGATTAGCGCAAAATCTGAGACACAGATTCTGGTTTCTCCGATATGCAAGGTCTCCGTGACAGAACAGTCGGAAATCTCTAAAGCATCAGAAAATTCTGAAGCTGGATTTTCAATTTGGGCGGTACTATTAGTTGTATTTATAGTAATTGCTTTTATAAGTATTGTAGTTTTGGCAGTAAAAAGAAGAAAATCTCATGAGAAATAAACTACGAAAAACAACCGCCTCAATCATTGCAGTTTTTGCAATGTTTTTGAACCTATTTTCCACTTGCGAAGCAGGAGAAACACGAACCGTCGGTGAAGCACAGAGCTTCATCGACGGTATTGTTGCTTATCAGTTAAGGGAAGCAGGTGCCTCTTCCGTACAGCAATGGATAAATGACTCTCTTACGAAAAATGCCGGTGTCTCTTCGGAATGGTTCGTCATCGGATTGAGTCAGAATGGAAGTTTTGATTTTTCTGCTTATCAGAGGGCACTTTTGAGTTATCTTGCAAAAAATCAGGTATCATCGGCATCTTCCCGGCAAAAGTATGCATTGGCACTGATTGCCACCGGAAGCACGGATTCTTATATTTACGAGACTTTACAGAATTCCAGTGGGCAACAGGGCGTGATGAGCTGGATTTATGGACTTCATCTATTGAATAATGGCTATACCAGTCAGGCTTATTCCGTGTCCGACGTGAAGTCAGAATTGCTTTCGCTACAGCTTGGTGACGGGGGATGGGCAATTTCCGGCTCCTATGGTGATGTGGATGTAACAGCCATGGCGGTACAGGCGCTGGCACAATATTATGGAACCGATTCTTCCGTAAGGAGTGGGATTGACAGAGCACTATCGTTTCTTTCCGGGAAACAGAAAGATTCCGGGGAGTATGCAAGCTATGGGGTCAACAATCCGGAAAGCGGGGCACAGGTTTTGACGGCACTTTCTGCTTTGGGGATAGATTGTGAAAATGACAGCCGTTTTATCAAAAACGGGAATACCATTTTTGACGGAATCCGGCTCTATCAGTTATCGGATGGAAGTTTTTGCCACAAGCTGGGCGGCGACTCTAACGGAACGGCAACCGTTCAGGTATTTTATTCTATGGTATCTTATTTGCGAATGCAAAATGGCAGAAGCAGTTTCTATATCCTGGATGCAAGGAATCCGGCGGGGCTTGTGATTCCAAGTCAGGGAAGCGGCTCCGGAAATGGCGGAACAAATCCACCGACAGGACAGATGGGTGGAAATGGCAGCTATAAGCCATGGGTCACCCTTGGCATCCTGATTCTTGCCGGTGGGATTTGCGTGACTTTGTTTTGTTTGAAAAAACGGAATCGAAAAAATTTTCTTTTGATTTTGGCAGTCGCGGCAGTTGCCATTGTTATCGTGTGGGTAACGGATTTCCAAACAACCAGGCAATACTATGAGAATGCAGATGCCGTGAAAGAGCATCCGGTAGGAGAGGTGACGCTATCTATTCGCTGTGATACAATCGTCGTAAAAAGTGATGCAGACTATATTCCATCTGACGGAATCGTGCTCTCCGAGGCAGAGTATGAGATAGAAGAAGGGGATACGGTATACGATATCCTTTTAGAAGCAGTCTCTAAGAATCAAATCCATCTTGAGACGAGCGGCAGTGACAAGTCTGTCTATGTGAAAGGAATCCATCATATCTACGAGTTTGCGTTCGGGGATTTGTCCGGCTGGATGTATTTTGTGAACGGGAAAGAGCCATCATTAAGCTGCGGCGAGTATGAGCTGTCTGCAGGAGATAAAATTGAGTGGTGCTATACCTGCGAGTTGGGGAAAGACCTTCCCTAAAAAATGAACGAGCCCCTTTGATTTTGGGGCTCGTTCATTTTCTAAAAGTATTTCACCATCTGTATTAGAGGAAGAACGTTATTTCCCCCTCTTTGACCAAACTCAGAAAAACCGTTTGCAGAATAAAAAGAATGTAGCTTGGGGTTCGAAGCACATTCGATATAGACCATTTTTCCACCGATGATTTTTTGCGCTTTTTTGACACGATTACAGGCAAGTGTAAGTAACTGTTCTCCGGAAATGAGTTCAGAATATTTATCGTTCTTTCCCAATTGTGCTATAAGTGGAATCGGTACGAAATACTGTTTGGAATAAGGTTCCAATTGTGCAAATTTGAAGATTTTTTTCTGAATTGTTTTGCTGATTGTGGTGTCTGATAAAGACAAAAATTTGTTAGCGAGAGTGTAATAACCGACTGGTAATAATTGTTTGTTATAAGTAATAAAGACCAGAAATGTCATTGCCAGATACTGTTTTGCAAAAGCGATTGCTTTATTATGTAAGAAGTTTTCTACATCTTGATTAAGTGGGCAATGGAAAGAGGATAAAATACTTTTACATTTATCCTCTCCATATATCTCTATCATTTCGAGAATGCTTGTTTGGACAATGTTCAACATTATTTACTAGGTTCTCCAAACATTTCAATGAGTTCTTCTCTAGTTAAATCGTGGGATTCAACCTTAGGTAAAGGGTTTCTTTTAGAAAAACGAGCAGATTCTTCTACGGCAGTGACAAATGCTTCGATGCTTTGTGCATCCTTGAGTACAATTGTTCTGAAAATACTGTCTGTTGCCATATAAACACTTCCTTTCCGATAACACTTAGTTACATTGATAGTATACGCTAATAAATCATGAATATCAATCGATTATTTTGTTCATCTAACCTGAATTTTTATGGTGAAAATACCTCTAAGATCAGATGCGTCGATTTTGTAATGACGCTACAAGGCACATTGAAATGCTTATATGAAATCAGTGCCTCTGCTGATACACGTAGAAGTTTAGCACAAAGATGAAAACCATGCAAGAAGAATTTTTTTATGTTTGCATTTAATATAGTGTGTGTCAATATATTTCGGTGTATGGTAGCGTGATTCATTTTTGCATTCCCCCATAAAGTGTGGTATACTGATTATAATTTATGGAAGCCAACGGGAGGATGTGTAAATCATGAAATTAACCAAGCTTTTAGAGCGTCTCACATATGAAGTCATACAGGGGAACGAAGAAATCGAGATTACGGAGCTTACGAATGATTCCAGAAAGGTGTGCGAAGGGAGCGTTTTTGTCTGCATCAGCGGTGCGGTATCAGACGGACATAAGTTTGTAGGTGAAGTGGCAGAAAAAGGTGCTGCTGCGGTGATTGTGGAGAAAGAGGTGAAGGCACCGAAAGATGTGACGGTCATCCGGGTAGAAGATACCAGATATGCGCTGGCACTTGCTTCGGCTGCTTATTTTGGCTATCCTGCAGAACAGTTAAAGGTCATCGGGATTACAGGGACGAAAGGAAAGACGACGACCACTTACATGGTGAAATCCATTCTGGAGGGTGCGGGACACAAGGTGGGGTTAATCGGCACCATCGAGGCGATTATCGGAGATGAGGTGATTCCCGCCAGCAATACGACGCCGGAATCCTTTACCATCCACAACTATTTTCGAAAAATGGTGGATGCCGGCTGTGATGCAGTGGTGATGGAAGTGTCTTCCCAGGGGCTTAAACTGCACCGGACGGCGGGGATTCCGTTTGAAATCGGGATTTTTACGAACCTGGGAGAAGACCATATCGGTCCGAATGAACACAAGGATTTTGAAGAGTATAAACGGTGCAAAGGATTATTATTTAAGCAGTGCAAAATCGGAATTGTAAATGGAGATGACCCTTATTTTGAAGAGGTTTTACAGGGGGCAACCTGTCAGGTGGAGACCTTTGGATTTTCGGAGAAAGCCGATTTGCGGGCGACAGGCGTAAAGCTTTTGTCCGGCTCAGGATATCTGGGCGTTTCGTACACGGTGTCCGGACTTATGCAGTTTGATGTGGAGATTGACATTCCGGGAACGTTCAGCGTGTACAATTCCTTGACTGCGATAGCCGTGTGCAGGCATTTTGGGGTGCCGGTGGAAAAGATTCAGGCAGCGCTAAAGGTTGCAAAAGTAAAGGGACGTATTGAGATGGTGAAGGTGTCTGATGACTTTACCTTAATGATTGATTATGCACACAATGCCATGAGTCTCGAGAGCCTTTTGACGACTTTGCGGGAATACCATCCGAAGCGTCTGGTATGTGTATTTGGCTGCGGCGGAAACCGGGCGAAGTCAAGACGATATGAGATGGGCGAGGTATCCGGAAGACTGGCTGATTTGACTATTATTACATCCGATAATCCAAGATTTGAGGAGCCGCAGGCGATTATTGATGATATCAAAATAGGGATAGAAAAGACCTCGGGAACGTATGTGGAAATCATCGACCGGAAAGAGGCGATTCGTTATGCCATTGAAAACGCAAAGGCAGGGGATGTGATTGTACTTGCCGGAAAGGGACATGAGGATTATCAGGAAATCAAAGGCGTCAAACACGATATGGATGAGCGTGTTTTGATTGCGGAGGTCGTAAGCGAGATATGTATGCAAAAGTGATTGTAGACATTACGAATGAAAAACTGGATAAAGTTTTTGAATACAGCATCCCTTCCGGGCTGGAGGGGGTGCTGAAAGTCGGTTCTGAGGTGGTGATTCCTTTTGGAAAAGGCAACAGAAGGACCAATGGATATGTGGTGGAGATTTCGGATGCCTGTGAATATGATTGTGAAAAAGTGAAGGAAATCCTGCAAATTGCAGAAAAAAAAGTTGCGATTGAAGGAAAAATGGTGGCTTTGGCTGCGTGGATGAAGGAATATTATGGCGGAACCATGATTCAGGCATTGAAGACGGTGCTCCCCATTAAGAAAGAAGAGAATGCAAAGATTCGGCGTTACGTTCGCTTGCTGCTCGATGAAGAAGCAGGAAGAGCGAAACTTTCCGAATATTTAGATAAGAAAAATCAGAAGGCGAGAGCAAGGGTTCTTGCTGCCCTTTTGGACAACGGAGTGCTGGAGTACGGATTCGTGATAAAAAAACTGAGTGTTACGAAGACGGTTTTATCTGCGATGGAAGAACAGGGAGTACTTCGAGTGGAATCAGAGCAGGTACTTCGAAATCCGGTCAGAAAGTGTGAGCAGATGAGGAAGGAGCTTTCCTATACCGGGGAACAGCAACATGCCATTGATGTGTTTCGGGAAGACTATGCAAAGGGAATCCGGAAAACCTATCTGCTCTACGGAGTGACGGGAAGCGGCAAGACAGAGGTTTATATGGAAATGATTGCCCGTGTCATGGAAGAAGGCCGGCAGGCGATTGTACTGATTCCGGAAATTGCATTGACCTATCAGACGGTGATGCGATTTTACCGGCGTTTCGGGGACCGTATTTCTATTTTGAATTCCAGGATGTCAAACGGGGAGCGGTATGATCAGATGATGCGGGCAAAGGCAGGGGAAATTGATGTGATGATTGGGCCGCGCTCTGCTCTGTTTACCCCCTTTCCAAATCTGGGACTGATTGTCATCGACGAAGAGCATGAGCCTACCTATAAGAGCGAGCAGGTTCCGCGGTATCATGCCAGAGAAACTGCAATTTTTAGGGCAGAGTTAGAGGGAGCCAGTGTGGTGCTCGGCTCTGCGACTCCATCTTTGGAAAGCTTCTACCGAAGTCAGACAGGCCCGGATGGAGAAAAGCCGCAATATGAACTTCTGATCTTGCGGAATCGTTCCCGCAGGCAGAATCTGCCGGAGGTTCATGTAGTGGATTTGCGGGAGGAGTTAAAGAAAGGCAACCGTTCTATCTTAAGTGGACGGCTGCATGAGCTCATGGAAGAGCGGCTTTTGAAGAAGCAGCAGGTCATGCTTTTTTTGAATCGAAGGGGATATGCGGGATTCCTTTCTTGCAGAGCCTGCGGATATGTAGTAAAATGTCCTCACTGTGATGTGTCGTTAACGGCACACCGGAATGGAAAACTGGTCTGTCACTATTGTGGATATGAAGAGCCGGAGGTTTCTGTTTGCCCGTCTTGCGGATCAAAGCATATCGGTGGATTCCGGGCAGGTACACAGCAAATCGAAGAACTGGTGAAAAAGGAATTTCCGGCTGCCAGAGTGCTTCGGATGGACATGGACACCACCAAAGAAAAAGATGGACATGAGAAGATTCTGGAGCAGTTTGCCAATGAGGAAGCAGATGTACTTGTGGGAACCCAGATGATTGTAAAAGGGCACGACTTCCCGAATGTGACGCTGGTGGGAATTCTGGCAGCAGATATGTCTCTGTATGCAGACGATTATCGGGCAGGAGAGCGAACCTTCCAACTGCTCACTCAGGCGGCAGGACGTGCGGGACGGGGAAGCGAAAAAGGAGAGGTTGTGATTCAGACCTACAGCCCGGAGCACTATGCCATAGAGACGGCTGCGAGGCAGGATTATGAGAGCTTCTATGCGGAAGAGATCTCCTACCGAAAGGTGATGGGGTATCCTCCGGCTGCACATTTGGCGGCAATCCTTTTGACGGGGAAAGAGGAAGATTTCCTTTCTACGGCGGCAGACTATCTGAAGCGGTATGCAGAGCGTATCAACAGACAGCAGGCAGTGATTATCGGACCTGCGAGTCCAAGTGTGGGAAAAGTAAAAGATGTCTACCGCAGAGTCATATATTTCAAACATGCAGAGTATGATGTTTTGATTGAGATGAAAGACCGATTAGAACAATATATCGAAATTAATCCGGGATTTCGGAATATCCGGATTCAGTTTGATTTTGATCCGATGCGGATATTTTAGAAAAAATATGGGACAAATAAAACAAGGGAGAGAAGAAAATGGCGATTAGAGAAATCAGAGAAATCGGAGACGAGGTATTGACAAAAGTAAGCAAAGCAGTCAAGGTGATGACACCGAGAACTCTTATGTTGATTGATGACATGCTGGATACCATGTATGAGTCCGGAGGCGTGGGACTTGCAGCTCCACAGGTGGGGATTCTAAAGCGGATTGTTGTCATTGATGTGGGAGAAGGTCCGATTGTCCTTATCAATCCGGAGATTGTGGAGACTTCCGGTGAGCAGACCGGAGATGAGGGGTGCCTTAGTGTTCCGGGAAAAGCCGGATGTGTGACTCGCCCGAATTATGTAAAGGTGAAAGCGTTAAACACGAAAATGAAAGAAGTGTTTTATGAGGGAGAAGAACTGCTTGCAAGAGCCTTCTGCCATGAAATTGACCATCTTGACGGACATTTGTACGTGGAAAAGGTAGAGGGAGAGCTTCACGATGCGACGTATGAAGAAGGACCCGAAGGGGAATCATAAGGAGGATGGCAGATGAAAGTGATTTTTATGGGAACCCCCGATTTTTCTGTGGGGACACTGGAAGCGCTGATTGAGGCAGGCCATGAAGTGGTTCTTGCCGTGACCCAGCCGGATAAGCAAAAAGGGCGTGGCAGAGAGATGCAGTTTCCGCCGGTAAAGGAGTGCGCATTAAGGCATCAGATTCCGGTTTTTCAGCCGGGACGGGTGCGGGATGCAGAGTGTATCGAAGAGCTTCGCAAACAGCATGCGGACATCATGGTGGTTGTGGCATTTGGTCAGATTCTGCCGAAGGAAATTCTGGAGATGACGCCATATGGATGCATCAATGTGCATGCTTCCCTGCTTCCTAAATACCGTGGCGCTGCGCCGATTCAATGGGCGATTATAGACGGCGAAACGGTGACCGGCGTGACCACTATGCAAATGGATGAAGGGTTAGATACGGGTGATATGCTTCTTAAGACGGAGGTTGTTATCGAGGAAAAAGAGACCGGAGGAAGCCTGCATGACAAACTTGCTGCGGCAGGAGCAAAGCTTTGCATAGAGACGTTGGAAGGACTAAAAAATCAGACCATTACTCCTGTGCCACAGGGAGAGACAACGACTGCCTATGCAAAAATGCTGGACAAACAACTGGGAAAGATTGACTGGAATCAAAGCGCCGCAGCCATTGAACGGCTTGTGCGGGGATTGAATCCATGGCCCAGCGCCTATACAGGATGGAACGGGATTGTTATGAAAATCTGGGATGCACAGGTAGCGGGCGATTCCGGAAATGGAAAGAGTGAAAATCCCGGCATGATTGTCCGGGTGGAGAAGGATGCATTTTATGTGCAGACAGGAGATGGTTTATTAAAAGTGTGTGAGCTTCAGATTCCGGGGAAAAAACGGATGGATGCAGGCGCATTTTTGAGAGGAAACGAGGTGAAAGCAGGAGATGTTCTGGTATTATTTTGATCCGACTTATATTTTAGTTTTGATTGGCGTGGTGCTGAGTCTACTTGCATCCGCAAAGGTTAAAAGTACGTTTGGCAGGTATGCGGGGGTGAGGAATGCCAGAGGGATTACCGGTGCGCAGGCTGCAGAGCAGGTGCTTCATAGAGCAGGCATTTATGATGTGAAAATCCAGCGGGTATCCGGAAATCTGACGGATCATTATGACCCTAGGAGCAAGGTGCTTCGGCTCTCCGATTCCGTTTATGGGCAGACTTCCGTGGCGGCAGTGGGAGTGGCTGCTCATGAGTGCGGGCACGCCATCCAGCATGCAAAGGGATATGTACCTTTAAGACTCCGCAGCGTACTTGTTCCGGTAGCAAATTTTGGAGCGCAGATTGCATGGCCGTTGATTCTGATTGGTCTTCTGATTCGCAGTGAATCGTCATGGCTTTTGATTCAAATCGGAATCATCGCATTTTCGGCAGCCGTATTGTTTCAGATTGTGACTTTGCCGGTGGAATTCAATGCTTCGAATCGCGCGATTCGTGCGCTCGCAGACACAGGCATTCTGTACGGCGAGGAAATTAAATCGGCAAAAAAGGTGCTGGGTGCAGCGGCACTCACTTACGTGGCAGGTGCGGCGACTGCGATTTTACAACTGCTTCGAATCCTGATTCTGACGGGAGGAAGAAGACGGAATGACTAGAGAATTGGTACTCGCCGTTTTATTAGAGGTGACAAGGGACGGGGAATACAGCCATATTGCGCTTCGAAATGTGCTGAGTAAGTATCAGTATCTGGATAAGAAAGAGCGCGCATTTATTACCAGAGTCACAGAAGGAACGCTGGAACACCTGATAGAGTTGGACTATATCATTAATCAATTTTCAAAGGTAAAAGTGGATAAAATGAAACCGGTGATTCGCTGTATTTTACGAAGTGCCGTGTATCAGCTCAAATATATGGATTCCGTTCCGGATTCGGCGGTATGTAACGAAGCTGTGAAACTGGCTCAGAAAAAGGGCTTTGGCAGCCTGAAAGGGTTTGTGAACGGGGTACTTCGAAACATTGCCCGGAATCTGGACAAAATTACATATCCGAATCCGGCGGATACCGTTTCGTATTTGTCGGTTCGGTATTCTATGCCGGAATGGATTCTTACAGAGTGGCTTTCCTGCTTCTCCAGGGAGACGGTGGAAGTTATGCTGGAGGATTTTCTGAAGGAAAAACCGACGGTCATCCGCTGCAATCTAAGCCGATGCAGTGTGGAAACGCTGAAGCAGTCTCTGGAGAAGGAAGGAGTCTGTGTGGACATTCATCCGTATCTTCCATATGCACTATGCATTTCCGGTTACGATTATCTGGAAGGTCTGGAAAGCTTTCAAAAAGGCATGTTTTCTGTGCAGGATATTAGTTCCATGCTGGTGTCGCATCTGGCGGCTCCGAAAGAGGGGGATAGCGTCATCGACGTCTGCGCATCGCCCGGCGGAAAAGCACTTCATATGGCGGAACTGCTTCACGAAACCGGCCATGTAGAGGCACGGGATTTGACGGACTACAAGGTGAATCTGATTCGGGAGAATATTGTCCGCTCCGGTCTTACCAACATCGATGCAGTCAGATGGGACGCGACAGTGTCGGACGCATCTTCTGTAGAAACAGCCGACATTGTGATAGCAGATCTTCCCTGCTCCGGACTTGGGGTGCTTGGAAAGAAGACGGATTTGAAATACAAGATGACAAAAGAAACACAGGCGGAACTTGTGCATTTGCAGCAAAGCATTCTGTCCGAGGTGCAGGCATATGTAAAACCGGGTGGAGTCCTGATGTACAGTACCTGCACCATCCATGAGAAAGAGAATATGGGAAATGTGTACTGGTTCCTTTCGCACTATCCGGAGTTTGAGCTTGCTTCGATTCGGCAGGATGTGTGTGAAGCGTTAAAAGGGAGCGTCCGGGAAGAAGGGTGCCTGAATCTGCTGCCGGGTGTGCATAAGAGCGATGGATTTTTCCTCGCAAAATTCAGGAAGGTGAAACATGGATAAGAAGGATATCAGCTCCTGTACGCTGGAGGAGCTTGTTAAGGAAATAGAGCAGATGGGAGAAAAGGCATTCCGCGCAAAACAGATTTACGAATGGCTTCATGTGAAACTTGCGGAGCATTTTGATGAGATGACGAATCTTTCCAAGCCACTGCGGGAAAAATTAGAGGCAGCGTATGAGATACCGCAGGTAAAATTAGTGGAGCGTCAGGTGTCAGCGCTTGACGGAACGAACAAGTTCCTGTTTGAACTAGAGGACGGGCACGTGATAGAGAGCGTGCTGATGAAATATAAGCATGGAAATTCCGTCTGCATTTCTTCGCAGGTGGGATGCCGTATGGGATGCCGGTTTTGCGCTTCCACCATTGGCGGTTTGGAACGAAACCTGAGACCATCGGAAATGTTGGGACAGATTTACCGGATTCAGAAAATTTCCGGTGAGCGGGTTTCCAATGTGGTTGTAATGGGCACCGGGGAACCATTGGATAACTATGACAATCTGGTCCGGTTTTTAAGACTTCTGACAGATGAGAGAGGTCTTCATATCAGCCAGCGGAATGTGACGGTTTCCACCTGTGGGATTGTGCCGAACATGAAACGTCTTGCAGAAGAGAAATTTCAGATTACACTGGCACTTTCTCTTCATGGCTCCACACAGGAGAAACGAAAGGCATTGATGCCGATTGCAAACAAATATGAGCTTTCAGAGGTGCTGGCTGCCTGCGATTCTTATTTTGAAAAAACAGGGAGAAGGGTTACCTTTGAATACAGTCTGGTGCACGGAGTCAATGATGGGAAAGAAGATGAAAACGAGCTCGTAAATCTTTTGAAATGCCGCAACTGCCACTTAAATCTCATCCCGGTGAATCCGATTAAAGAGCGGAATTTTGTGAGACCGGATAAAAAAAGTGCAGAGAATTTTAAAAATAAACTTGAAAAAAGTGGAATAAATGTTACTATAAGAAGAGAACTAGGCTCTGATATAGACGGAGCCTGTGGGCAATTAAGACGACGTTATGTAGAGGCAAGATAAAAGGAGAACCATATGAGGACGTTTTCAAAGGTTGATATCGGGAGAAAGCGTGAAGTCAATCAGGATTACGTGTATGTATCCGACGGACCGCTTGGCGCACTTCCGAATCTTTTAGTCGTCGCGGATGGTATGGGTGGTCACAAAGCAGGAGATTTTGCATCCCGGTTTGTGGTAGAGTCGTTCAAGGAGGAGCTTTTAAAAAGCACACAGGACGGACCGGAAGCGATGATGAGGAATGCAATCCAATCTGCGAATCGCAAACTGAGAGAAGTGGCGAGACAGGACGCACGTCTGGAAGGAATGGGGACTACGCTGGTTGCAGCGACGGTGATAGAGCATACGCTGTATTTCGCAAATATCGGAGACAGCAGGCTTTATTTACTAAATGACAAGATTAGACAGTTGTCAAGGGATCATTCTTTCGTGCAGGAAATGGTGCGTCTGGGAGGGATTAATGCAGAAGAAGCAAAACATCATCCGGATAAAAACATTATTACGAGGGCAGTCGGTGTAAAAGAAAAAGTCGAAACTGATTTTTTTGAATACCGATTGAAAAAAGGGGACATGATTTTGATGTGTACCGATGGGCTCAGTAATATGATGGAAGACGAAGAAATGTTTTATATTGTAAAAAGTTCCCGGGATATCGTGGAAGCAGTAGAACGATTAGTAGAGAGGGCAAATGAAAACGGAGGAAATGATAATATCGGAGTCATCCTCGCAGAACCATTTGCAGGAGAGGAGAATGTATGATAAAAGAAGGCGTTATAATAAGCGGCAGATATGAGATTATGGGTAGAATCGGCACCGGTGGGATGGCCGATGTGTATAAAGCGATTGATCAGAAATTAAACCGTTACGTAGCTGTCAAGGTTTTGAAACGTGAATTTCGTGAGGATGCTTCTTTCGTGAGAAAATTTCAGACGGAAGCGCAGTCAGCAGCAGGACTTCTGCACCCGAATGTAGTCAATGTATATGATGTTGGAGAAGACCGGGGATTGTATTACATAGTGATGGAACTTGTAGAGGGCATCACTTTGAAAGAATACATCCAGAAAAAAGGGCGTCTGACGACCAAGGAAGTCATTAGTATTGCGGTTCAGGTATGTTCTGCAATGGAGATGGCGCACAGCCACAATATTGTGCACCGCGATATTAAGCCGCAGAATATTATGATTTCCAAAGAAGGAAAAGTGAAAGTGACGGACTTTGGAATTGCAAAAGCAACTTCTTCCAATACCATCAGCACGAATGTGATGGGATCCGTACATTATACCTCACCGGAGCAGGCAAGAGGCGGATACAGTGATGCAAAGAGCGATATCTATTCTCTTGGTATCACGATGTATGAGATGATTACGGGCGAGCTTCCGTTTGACGGAGATTCTACCGTATCGATTGCATTAAAGCATCTGCAGGAGGACATTACCCCGCCATCCGAACTGGTTCCGGATATTCCGTACAGCTTAGAGCAGATTATTTTGAAATGTACACAGAAGAGTCCGGACAGACGTTATACGGATATTACGCAGCTTGAGAAGGATTTGAGACATTCTCTCACCGATCCGGACGGAGATTTTGTGGTGATTGCACCGCTTATGAGTGCGAATGATACGAGAACCATCACAGCGGAGGAGCTAAGCCGCATCCAGCAGGCAGCAGCTTACGAAGATTCCGATGATGACTATGACGATGATGAGGACGACGGGTACGAAGAAAAAAGTGCACGCAGACAGGAGGCTTCGAAGAAAGAAATTGACCCGAAGATGGCAAAGGTTATGAAAATTTTGACCATTGTGGTTACGGTTATTTTCTTCTTTATTTTGATTTTTGTAATTGGAAAAGCTACCGGAATTTTGAAAATCGGACCGGGTGTCAATCCAAATAGCTCGAATGTGAAAACAGATGTACCGAATTTAGTTGGAAAGACAGAGGAAGAGGCAGAGAAAGCATGTGAAGAGGCAGGACTGCGCATGAAGGTCGTTTCTGAAGTGGAATCCAAGAAATATGAAAAGGGTGTCATCGATAGCCAGAAGACAGAAGCAGGTGCAAGGGTTCCGGAAGATGCCATTGTACAGGTTGTGATAAGCAGCGGGAAACTGGTAGAAATTCCGGATTTGAGTAAGAAAGAGTATATTGATGCGAGAGATGCCCTTATTGACCTTGGTTTTGCAAAGAGCAAGATTAAGATGGTAGAAGAGCCGAGTGATGATATTGAGGAAGACAAAGTCATTCGCACCGATCCGGAAGCCGGGGAATGGCTGAACAAGGAGTCTGAGATTACGGTCTATGTAAGCTCCGGTATCGAGATGGTGAAGGTGCCGAATCTGGTTGGACTTACAAAAGAAGAGGCAGAAAAATCATTGAGCGATAAAGGGCTCGGAGTCGGAAGTGTTACAGAGGAATACAGCACCACAGAAGCCGGAAAAGTCATTCATCAGGGTACCGATTATGGGGATGAAGTGGCTAAGGGAACCAAGGTGGACTATGTCGTAAGTAAAGGCGAAGAACCAAAAGAAATGGTTCCAATTCCAACGGGACTTACGGAGAAAGATATAGACTATGTAACCAAACGTCTGGAAAGCAAAGGGTTTAAGGTTTCTGTACAGTATGATTCTTATCCGGGATACGATTATGGCATCGTAGTCGAGGTTGAGAACGAAGGAAAAGAGCTTCCAAAAGGAAGCACAGTAAAAGTGTATGTAAGTAATTGGAGAAATGATGCACCCGGAGGCTCAGATGGAGGGGCAAATACTCCAAATTAGCAAGGGTTGTATGGAAAGACATCAGTCTCACCATAGAAGAGTAAATTAAAGGACGAATCTATGCAGGGAAAGATTGTAAAAGGAATTGCCGGATTCTACTACGTTGACGTAGTAGAATCCGGTCTTTATGAATGTAAGGCAAAAGGGATTTTTCGAAAGGAAAAGCTGAAACCCCTTGTTGGGGATTGGGTAGAAATTACGGTTTTGGATGAAGCAAAAAAAAGCGGCAATATTGTAGAGATTTTAGAACGAAAGAATGAACTGATTCGTCCGGCGGTTTCAAATATTGATCAGGCACTGGTTGTGTTTGCGGTGACAAAACCTAAACCGCATTTCAATCTGTTGGACCGCTTTCTGGTTATGATGGAAAGCCGAGGCATTCCGGTGATTCTTTGTTTCAATAAAAAGGACATTGCGACAGAGCAGGAAATCCAAAAGCTGCAGGAAATTTATGAAACATGTGACTATCAGATGATTTTTACAAGTGCGTTTCAGAAAGAGAATGTGGAAGAGGTAAAGAAGCTTTTGCGCGGGAAAACGACTGCAATCGCAGGACCCTCCGGGGTGGGAAAATCTTCGCTTATCAATCTCTTGCAGCCGGAAGCATGTATGGAAACCGGAAGCATCAGTGAGAAGATTGAGCGCGGAAAGCATACGACGAGACATTCGGAGCTGATTCGGATTGACACAGATACCTATATTATGGATACGCCGGGATTCAGCTCCCTTTATATCAATGCGTTTGAAAAAGAGGAATTCAAATATTATTTCAGGGAGTTTGCTCCCTATGAAGTACAGTGTAAATTTATTGGATGCGACCACATCCATGAGCCCGGATGTGCGGTAAAGCAGGCTTTGGAGGAGGGAAAGATTCATCCGAGCCGTTATCAGAACTATCTGGAAATGTATGAGGAACAGAAAGAGAAGAGGAGATATTAAATGAAGATGATATTAGCGCCGTCCATGTTGTCGGCAGATTTCAAAGAACTGGGAAAGGAAATTCAGACGATTGAAGAAAACGGAGCGGAATATCTGCATTTTGATGTGATGGACGGGATTTTCGTGCCAAGTATTTCTTTCGGGATGCCGGTTTTGGAGTCCATCCGTCCGGCAACAAAGCTGGTGTGTGACGCTCATTTAATGATTACAGAGCCCATCCGTTATATCGAAGCCTTTGCAAAAGCCGGAGCGGATTTGATTACGATTCATCTGGAGGCCTGTGAGGACGTGGAGGCAACTATTGCAAAAATCAGAGCATGTGGCTGCAGGGTTGGCATTTCCATTTGTCCGGAGACGCCGGTTGCTTCCTTGGAAAATCTGCTGGAACAAGTAGATATGATTTTAATCATGTCGGTACATCCGGGATTCGGCGGACAAAAGTTTATTCCGGAATCTCTGGATAAGATTCGTGAGTTGAAAGCCATGTTGGAGAAAAAGGGGCTTGATACAGACATTCAGGTAGACGGCGGTATCTATCCTCACAATGTGGAAGAAGTGATCTTGGCAGGAGCCAATATTATCGTGGCCGGTTCCGCTGTTTTTAAGGGGGATACGGCACAAAATACAAGAACAATGATGGAAATTTTGAAAAAATATGAGTAAGACAGGAATGATTTTCAGCGGAGGCAGCATGGATGAAGCTTTCGCATTGGAACAGTTGGAAAAAATAAAACCGGAGATTATCATAGGTGTGGACAGCGGACTTTCTTTTCTGTACCATCATCAGGTGATGCCGACCCGGATTGTGGGAGACTTTGACAGTGTTCCGCCCGAGGTGATTCACTATTACCGAACGGAGACAAAGGTTCCGATTCAAGAGTTTTTGCCGGAGAAAGATGACACCGACACAGAGATTGCGCTGCGGCTTGCGATTGATATGGGAGTAAGCAGGTTATGGATTCTTGGGGCTACGGGCACCAGATTGGATCATGTGCTGGCGAACATCCAGATTCTTACGATTGCACAGGAAGCAGGGGTTTTTGCTTACCTTGTGGACCGCTGGAACCGGATTTCTTTGATAGAGAAAGAAGCAACTCTTACGAGGGAAAATGCGTTTGGACCCTACTTTTCCTTCTTCCCGCTTGGCGGGAGTATTCCCGGATTTTCTATACAGGGCGCGAAGTATCCGCTGAAAGATTATGTCCTGAGTCCGTATGAAAGCCGTTGTGTCAGCAATGAGTTTCTGGAGGATGAAGTTCGGATTACGTTTCCGCAGGGAAAAGTGATTCTTATGGAGACGAGAGATTAGAAGGTACCGCCTGAGTTTTTGTTGCACAGCGTGCCCCGAGGGGGCAATAAACTTTTCACTTCAGCGAAAAATAAAAAAGTAAATTTAGGTATTGATTATTTGACGAAAAGCCTATATTATATAAATGTATGGCAAAGTACGATTAAGTTAGGGACGTATAAGATAAATAGGGAAACGAAGGAGGAGAAACTCTTGTTAGAAATCAAAACAAATGAATCAGAAGCAGCAGCAAAAATTATTGTAATCGGTATTGGCGGCGGCGGAAACAATGCTGTGAACCGGATGATTGACGAGCAGATTGCAGGTGTGGAATTTATTGCAATCAATACAGATAAACAGGCACTACAGTTGTCAAAAGCGCCTACCCTTATGCAGATTGGGGACAAGATTACAAAAGGTCTTGGTGCCGGAGCGAAACCGGAAGTTGGAGAAAAAGCAGCAGAGGAGAGCGCAGAAGAGATTGCGGAAGCTATCAAAGGAGCCGACATGGTGTTTGTAACCTGTGGTATGGGTGGTGGAACCGGTACAGGTGCGACTCCGGTGGTAGCACGTATTGCAAAAGAAATGGGTGCATTGACGGTAGGTGTTGTCACAAAGCCGTTCCGTTTTGAGTCAAAGACTCGTATGAACAATGCGCTTGCAGGAATTGAAAAATTAAAAGAAAACGTAGATACATTGATTGTCATCCCAAATGACAAGTTGTTGGAAATCGTGGACAGAAGGACGACGATGCCGGAAGCACTGAAGAAAGCAGACGCAGTATTACAACAGGGTATTCAGGGAATTACCGACCTGATTAACGTACCTTCTTTGATTAACCTTGATTTTGCAGATATCCAGACCGTTATGATTGACAAGGGCATTGCCCACATTGGTATCGGTTATGGTAAGGGAGATGACAAGGCTCTGGAAGCAGTGAAACAGGCAGTTGCAAGTCCGCTTCTTGAGACGACGATTTCAGGGGCATCTCATGTCATCATCAATATTTCCGGTGACATCACCCTTATGGATGCAAGTGATGCAGCTGAGTATGTGCAGGATCTTGCAGGCGAAGAGGCAAATATTATCTTCGGTGCAATGTATGACGATTCTAAGACAGACGAAGCAACGATTACAGTTATCGCTACCGGATTACATAATGTAGGCGGTACTGCTTCAAAATTAAAGTCCAGATTAGAGGGTACAAAGGTGCCACCGATTCAGAATGTAGAAAAGTATGAAGCTCCGGTGATACCGACGCCAAAGATTCAGGAACTGGATTTGGGGTTGGCAAATCCGTCCTCCTCAAAGACGGTATCCCCGGTACAGCCAAGAACCACCGGCACGGTTCCGTCTATGCAGACACCGAGAACGCCGAGTAGTCAGGTAAAAGAGCAATCCATTAAAATTCCTTCATTTCTGAAAAAATAGGATAAAATATGAGAGCGAGGTGAAAGACCTCGCTCTTTTTTCTATGACATAAAAGGAGCACTTTCTAAATCGGAAAGCATTACTCCCAGGGCAGTAATACCGCCCTCAGCAGTATACCATACATTGGAATGCTCAAGAACTACAACATTGCCATTTTGGGCGGCGTTGGTCTTGTGAATAAGTTCATCATACATTGCGGACATGCGGTCATCAGAATAGAAATTATTTTACGCATGTTATTTTTCTCCTCTTGATTTTAATAATAAAACAAAGAATTGCGAAAAATCTTGGCAATCTGGAAATGAAAAAAATTTCCCACTGGGAGATATCCCCTTGCAGCAAATCTGTCAGCTTCACATCTAACACACCAACAAGCTATTATTTCCAGAAAAGGATTTCTATGGAATCTGTTTCGCCTATTCCAAAGGTCGATTCATCGGGAAATATGGGGAATAAAAACTTGGATTTTGCAGAAAATACGACAAACTTTTCAGAATTCATTTCTTATAATAGGTCTTGCTTGAGTACCAAATCGATTTAGTAGCGAAAGAGAAAGTAGGTGGAACGTGTACTATGAATTATATGTAGACGTACTGTTTTTGGTGAATTTTATGATGGACTATCTGCTTTTGCTCCTTTTAAAGAAGATGCTGAAATGTACTGCCACACATGGAAGAATCTGCATAGGAGCTGCATTGGGGTCACTATTGACCTGTGTCGTCGTAGTGCTGCCGATTCCGTACGCCGCTATAAAATTTATATTGTTCCATATGGTTGTAAACACAATTATGATTCGAGCCGGACTTAAAATCAAAAAAGCGGGGATGTTTCTGAAAGCATATTTCCTGCTCTACATCGGGAGCTTTCTGATGGGAGGGGTGCTGCAGGCACTGAATCCGTATGTAAGGACGGGGAGTCTGTTTTTTGCAGTCGCAGTCGGTGGATATTATATTGTTTCGAAGCTCTGGGATTTTATTCTGCATGTGCAAAGGATGCATCAGTATCACTGTAAGGTGGATTTGTATCTGGGTGATAGAAGGTGTCAGGTAGAAGGAATCATTGACACCGGAAATGGGCTTTTAGATCCTGTTTCCCATCAGCCGGTCAGTATTCTGGATAAGAATGTCGCCAGACAGTTCTTGGGGGATGAAACGATGTCAAAGGTGCGCTATATTCCCTATCATTCGATTGGGAAAAAGGAGGGAGTGTTACTTGCTCTGAAAATGGATCAAATGTGCATTCACGGGGAGACGGAATGCTGGATAAAAGAGCCTTTGATAGGTGTGAGCGAAGAAACCATTTCCGCGGAAGGAGAGTATGAACTGATTTTAAATCCGAATTTATTTTAGGGGGATGTTAGAATGGTTGTAGAAGCAGCAATACCACATCAGTTAAAGTGGAAGGTGATATCAGGATTTCGAACAATCCTGTTTCCGGAAAGAAAGGATATACATTACATAGGGGGCACGGAGGTTTTACCGGCTCCATTGGAGACAGAAGAGGAGGATGCCGCAATCTCAAAGTTAGGAACAGAATTTGGGAATGAGGCAAAAAAGAAATTGATTGAACACAATTTACGGTTGGTTGTATATATTGCCAAGAAATTCGACAATACAGGGGTTGGCGTAGAAGATTTGATTTCCATAGGGACGATAGGACTTATCAAGGCAATTAATACATTTAATCCGACAAAAAAGATAAAGCTGGCAACATACGCATCCAGATGCATTGAAAATGAAATATTGATGTATTTGAGGCGCAATAATAAGACAAAGCTGGAGGTTTCCATTGATGAGCCGCTCAATGTGGATTGGGATGGCAATGAGCTCTTATTATCGGATATTCTGGGGACAGAGGAGGATACCATTTACAAAGACATGGAAAATGAGGCAGAGCGGAGGCTGCTTATAAAAGCAATCAATGGGCTTTCCAGCAGAGAACGCCTGATTGTGAAAATGCGGTATGGTCTGGAATCCGAGGACGGAGAGGAAAAAACGCAGAAGGAGGTCGCAGACCTTCTTGGAATCTCTCAATCCTATATCTCGCGGCTGGAGAAGAAAATTATGCAGCGGCTGAAGCGGGAAATGGTTCGCTATGAGTTGTAAAAACGATAAAAACTATATCCGTGTATAGCAGAATGTGGTAGAATAAAAAGAAAAAGGGGTTGAGTGTATGAAACTGACATTTATCGGTGCAGCTCACGAAGTGACGGGAAGCTGCCACCTTTTGGAGGCAAACGGCATGCACATTCTGATTGACTGTGGGATGGAGCAGGGACCGGATTTGTATGAGAATCAAGAATTGCCGGTTGCACCGGGAGAGATTGATTACATCCTCCTGACGCATGCACATATTGACCACTCTGGTCTGATTCCGCTTCTGTGTAAAAACGGATTCAAAGGAGAGGTTGTGACCACATTTGCGACTGCAGATTTATGTGATATCATGCTGCGTGACAGCGCACATATACAGGAGTTTGAGGCAGAGTGGCGAAACCGGAAGGCAAGACGTTCAGGACAGCCGATGTACGAGCCGCTCTATACCACGCAGGATGCTTTAGACGCGATTGCACTGTTGGCACCTTGTGACTATGGACAGAGGCTTACTCTTTGCCCGGGAATCGAGGTGCGGTTTACGGATGTAGGGCATCTTCTTGGCTCGGCAAGTATTGAGATCTGGCTCAAGGAGGATGGGGTTTCGAAGAAGATTGTATTCTCGGGAGATGTGGGAAATACGGATCAGCCGATTATAAAGGATCCGAGCCTGACGGAAGAGGCCGATTATATTGTAATCGAATCTACATACGGGGACCGGGTACACAGCGAGGAAAAGCCGGATTATCTGGGAGAATTTACGAGAATCCTGAGGGAGACCTTTGCCAAGGGCGGAAATGTTGTAATTCCTTCTTTTGCAGTCGGGAGGACGCAGGAAATACTCTATTTTATCCGTGAGATAAAGGAGCGGAATTTGATTTCTGAGTTCCCGGATTTTGAGGTATATGTAGACAGTCCGCTGGCAATCGAGGCAACGAACGTGTTCACCAAAAACAGAAGGAGCTGTTTTGACAAAGAGGCGATGGAGCTGGTGGATAAAGGGGTGAACCCTCTGATTTTTCCGGGATTAAAGCTTTCTGTGACAAGTGATGACTCCAAACGGATTAACTTTGATGAAAAACCGAAAGTCATCATTTCTGCTTCCGGCATGTGCGAGGCAGGCAGAATCCGTCATCATCTGAAACACAATCTTTGGAGGAGAGAGTGTACGATTCTCTTTGTGGGATATCAGGCAGCAGGGACACTGGGTCGAAAATTGATTGACGGAGCAAGTGCCGTGAAACTGTTTGGAGAAAATATTGAGGTGTCTGCCAGAATTGAATCTCTAAAAGGAATCAGCGGTCATGCAGATATGCGGGGACTTTTGAATTGGCTTCGTGGATTTTGCTCAGAGGTACAGCATGTGTTTGTGGTGCATGGAGAAGATGCGGTGACGGATGAATTTGCCCGGATGGTGACAGACACCTTCGGATGGAAAGCGATTGCTCCATATTCCGGCGGATGTGTGGATTTGGCAACAAATCAGATTCTGACAGAGGGCACAAAGCAGGCAAAGAAAGCCGTGACAAAGCCGACGAGAGCGAAGGCGGAGAACGCCTTTCACCGTGTGGTACTGGCGGCGAAACATCTTATGGAAGTCGTGATGAAGAATGAGGGACTTGCAAATAAGGACCTTGCGAAATTGGAAGGTCAGATTCAGAATCTGGCGGATAAGTGGGATAGATAAGGGATTTGTCAAGGACTAAAAGTTTTTTTATTTCATAGGGAAAAAGAATAGATGAGAGCCATCTTGTACATCATTTTACTATTACGAAATGTGATAGGAGGATGACAGGATGGCTCTTAGTAAAGTTGAAATTTGTGGGGTGGACACCTCAAAGCTTCCGATTCTTGGAGAAGAAGAAAAGAAGGTACTGTTTGAACGGATAAAGGCGGGAGATAAAGATGCAAAAGAAGAATATATTAAAGGAAATTTAAGACTGGTATTAAGTGTCATCAGGCGATTTTCAGGCAGCAATGAGAATGCGGATGATTTATTTCAAATCGGCTGTGTGGGGCTGATTAAGGCAATTAACAATTTTAATACGGAGCTGGACGTAAAGTTTTCTACCTATGCAGTTCCGATGATTATCGGAGAAATCCGGAGATATATGCGGGACAACAATTCCATCCGTGTCAGTCGTTCCTTAAGAGACACTGCGTACAAGGCAATTTACGCGAAGGAGAATTATGCAAGGCGCAATCTGAGGGAGCCGACTTTAGAGGAGATTGCGTCAGAAATCGGAATTGACAAGGAAGAAATCGTGTTTGCGCTGGATGCAATACAGACCCCTATGAGCCTGCAGGAGCCGGTTTATAATGACGGGGGAGATGTACTCTATGTGATGGATCAGGTGAGCGACAAGAAAAATAAAGAAGAAAACTGGGTGGAAGAGCTGGCACTTCAGGCTGCCATGGAGCGTCTTGGGGAGCGGGAACGCTATATTATAAAGCTCCGTTTTTTTGAGGGCAAGACCCAGATTGAAGTGGCGCGGGAGATTGATATTTCCCAGGCGCAGGTGAGCCGTTTGGAAAAGCATGCCTTAAAAGTGATGCGTCAGTACCTTTTTTCAAATTAGATATTGAAATTTACTGCTCTTCATACTATGATAGTGCTATCAACCGAAAGGGAGGGAGAAGATGTATAAGGCGTGCATTTTTGATTTGGACGGAACACTTACGGATACCTTGGAATCTTTGACGTATTCGGTGAATGAAACTCTGAAAGAGCTTGGGCTTTCCTGTATTACCGGGGAGCAGTGCAGAGCCTTTGTCGGGAATGGTGCCAGATATCTGCTGGAGAAGGCACTTGCGGCTGCGGGAGATGAAAAGCTGACGCAGATAGAGGAAGCTATGAGAGTTTACGGGCGAGTGTTTCAGAAAAACTGCACATACCGGGTAAAGCCCTATGAGGGGATTTTGGAGCTTTTGAAGACTTTGAAGGAGCAGGGCATTTTGCTGGCGGTACTATCCAATAAACCTCATTTACGGACACTGGATGTGGTCGACGCGTTTTTTGAGAAAGACACGTTTACCTATGTTCAGGGTCAGATGGAAGGAATCCCGAGGAAACCGAATCCGACGGCGGTATGGATGATTGCAGAAAAACTTGGGGCAGACCCGAAGGAGTGCCTTTATGTGGGTGATTCCGATGTGGATATGGAGACGGCAGGTGCTGCAGGTGTAGAAAGTGTAGGAGTGACCTGGGGATTTCGTTCGAAGGAGGTGCTGAAAGCACATGGCGCGAAGCATATCATCGACCACCCGGAGGAATTAGTATCAATCATAAAGGAAAAAGGAGTATAGGGGAATATGTACGAGTATGATGAAGAGTGTTTGAAGGTATTTTTGAAGAAACAGGGACAGTTATTTGACGAGCCGGTGGCAGAAAATCCGGAGGAGGCAGAGGCGTTTCTGGAAGACTGTATGGCAGTGGTAGTGGATTCTCTCAGAGAGGTCAGAGAGTATTTTGAAGAAAACGGTTCGGATATTTCCGATATGACAGATGACCAGTTGGAAGATGCATCTGAGGTGTTTGCGATGCCGAGCGGTCGATATCTTATCGTAGAAGGATAAAAGAAAAGCCGAGGTCAGTCGGGGACTTCGGCTTTTTCTAATGCCTCTCTAATGGCATTTAAGATGACCTGTGAGGTATAGGGACTGTCTTCGGAGTATTTAATGTTTTCCAGTGACTGTGTCTGATAAACCTGCTCGGCAATGGACTCGATGGTCGGCTGCATGAGAGGATACATGGTTGTAACGGATTCATCCAGATTACTGAATCGAATCGCGTTGATATGGGAGCTGTCCACGGACACTTCAACCTCTAAATCCGCATTGTTGATGGTGACGGTAGAGGTATATACACCCGGCACATAACTGGAACGCTCGGAAGAATGTTTTTCTCCTTTGGAGGAGAACATAAATGCCAGCAAAACCAGTAATAATATTCCTAACACAACAAAAATGGTTGTGTATATAATTTCTTTCATGTGTAATACTACAATTTTCGTTTTTGAACTCATAGAGGCCTCCTGCTCCAATGATTAGGTTTGTTTTTATAATGTATGAAGAAGCAGGGAAAATTATTCACATCTTTGCGTGACAAATGCAAAGCTATCCTGTAAAATAGGAAGAACAGTATGGAAATGAGGTGGGAAAATGTTTCTGATCGTTGGTCTTGGAAACCCGGGAAGGGAGTACGAGAAGACAAGGCATAATGTGGGATTTGCAGTCATAGATGCACTTGCGGACAAATATAATATATCGGTGGCAGACCGGAAAAGCCGCGCTTTCTGCGGAAAAGGTATCATTGGAGGACAAAAGGTATTACTGGCGAAACCGCAGACTTATATGAATCTGAGCGGAGAGAGCATAAGGAGTCTGGCAGATTATTATAAAATAGATGTGGAAACAGAGCTTCTGGTGATTTTTGACGATGTCAGTCTGGATGTAGGACAGATCCGTATCCGGAAAAAGGGGAGTGCAGGAGGTCATAACGGAATCAAAAATATCATTGCCAATCTTGGTACAGACACGTTTGAGCGGATTAAGGTGGGTGTCGGCGAGAAACCGAAGGGATATGATTTGGCAGATTATGTGCTAGGACATTTTACCAAAGCAGAACAGGAGCTGATGGAGGAAGGATATCAGAATGCAATCTCTGCAGTGGGGAGGATTGTGCAGGGAGAGATTGACGCGGCGATGAATCAGTTCAATCAAAAAGTAGTGCGTAAGGAGTAAAGACATGCAGGCTTTTGTAGCACCTTTATCGGAATTGGCGGAATTTGAAATCATTCAAAAAAAGCGCAGGGAAAAACAGGGGATGATACAAATCACAGGCTGTGTCACCTCTCAGAAGACGCATTTGATGTATGCACTTGGTGATGGTTTTACCAATAAAATCATCGCTGTTTCCAGTGAGGCAAAGGCAAAGCAGATTTATGAGGAATATCGGCTTTTAGAGAATCAGGTGTATCTGTATCCGGCGAAGGATTTGCTGTTTTATCAGGCGGATCTTCGCGGAAAATATTTGCTTCAAAAGCGCATGGAAGTCTTTCAGGCCAGGATGGAAGACCGGGAAATGACAGTTGTGACCACGTTTGACGGGTTTATGGATGCACTGATTCCGTTGGAAGAATTGAAAAAGAGGGTCATTTCCCTAAAAACAGGGCAGACTGTTGATTTTGAACAGCTTATCAGGGATATTGCTCTTTTGGGATATGAGCGGGAAGAACAGATTGAGATGCCGGGACAATTCGCAGTCCGGGGCGGAATTCTGGATATGTATCCACTTACGGAGGAAGTTCCGATTCGTGTGGAATTATGGGGAGATGAGATTGACTCTATCCGTACCTTTGATGTGGAAAGTCAGCGCTCAATCGAAAATCTGGAAGCATTTGTGATTTATCCCGCCAGTGATTTTCCGGAGGAAGAGCGGAACCGGGTTTCTTTTCTGGATTATTTTAATCCGGAGGATACCATCCTGTTTCTGGACGAGCCGGTGCGGCTTATGGAAAACGGAACCGGAGTGGAAAAAGAGTTTGTACAGGCACAGGCAAACCGCATGGAAAGCGGATTTCAAATCTCAAACGAAGAGATGAAGCTTTTTTCGGCAGAGGAAGTGGCGGAGAAGATGAACCGGTTTTATGGGATCGGATTTTCTGCGCTGGATATGAAGAGTAAGGAGTTAAGACCCCGGGAAGTGTTTCATGTGCAGACGAAGGGAATCAACCCGTATAACAATAGCTTTGAAACGCTGACCCGGGATTTGAAGCGCTTGAAGAGAGCAGGATACCGGGTGCTTCTGTTGTCCGGTTCCCGCACGAGAGCAAAGCGTCTTGCCGAGGATTTGCGGGATTACAATCTAAGCAGTTTTTACAGTGAGGATTTGGAGAGAGAGATACAAGACGGCGAAATCATGGTGACTTACGGTCATGTGGCAGAAGGATATGAATATCCAATGCTAAAGTTTATGGTGATTTCAGAATCGGATATTTTTGGACAGCGGAAAAAGAAGAAAAAGAGAAAGACCTATGAAGGACAGAAAATTCAGAGCTTTGCGGAGCTTCGGCCCGGAGATTATGTGGTTCACGAAAACCACGGGCTTGGAATTTATCAGGGCATTGAAAAAATAGAAGTGGACAGGGTCTCTAAGGATTATATGAAGATTTCCTATGCCGGAGGCGGGAACCTTTACATTCCCGCAACCCAGTTGGATTTGATACAGAAGTATGCCAGTGCGGATGCGAAAAAACCCAAATTAAATCGTCTGGGAGGACAGGAATGGAATAAGACGAAGAGTCGGGTGCGCGGTGCGGTAAAGGAGATTGCGAGGGATTTGGTCGAGCTTTACGCGGCGCGTCAGGAAAAGGAAGGCTTTGTTTACGGGGAGGATACCGTTTGGCAGAAAGAGTTTGAAGAAATGTTTCCGTTTGAGGAGACAGAGGATCAACTGGCTGCCATTGAAGAAACCAAGCGCGATATGGAAAGCAAGAAAATCATGGACCGTCTGATTTGCGGAGATGTAGGCTACGGGAAGACAGAGATTGCCATTCGCGCAGCATTTAAAGCGGTGCAGGAAAATAAGCAGGTGGTGTATCTGTGCCCGACTACGATTCTGGCGCAGCAGCATTATAATACCTTTGTGCAGAGAATGAAGGACTTTCCGGTTCGCGTGGATTTGATGTGCCGTTTTCGAACGCCGGCAGAGCAGAAGAAAACGGTGGAAGATACCAGGCGGGGGCTGGTGGATATCGTGATTGGCACGCACCGGGTTCTGAGTAATGACATGGAGTTTAAAAATCTAGGTCTTCTGGTGATTGACGAAGAACAGCGTTTTGGAGTACAGCATAAAGAAAAAATCAAGAAGTTAAAAGAGAATGTGGATGTGCTGACCCTGACGGCGACGCCGATTCCGAGGACGCTGCATATGAGCCTTATCGGAATCCGGGATATGAGTGTGCTCGAAGAGGCTCCGGTCGACCGGATGCCGATACAGACCTATGTGATGGAATATAATGATGAAATGGTACGGGAGGCGATTTGCCGGGAGCTGTCCCGAAACGGACAGGTCTACTACGTGTATAATAAGGTAAAAGATATTGACGAGATAGCAGACAGAATTCAGAAACTGGTGCCGGAAGCAACGGTTGCCTATGCACACGGGCAGATGCGGGAACACAAGCTGGAAAACATTATGTTGGATTTTATTAACGGAGAGATTGATGTGCTGGTTTCTACCACAATTATTGAGACCGGACTGGATATCCCAAATGCGAATACCATGATTATCCATGATGCGGACCAGCTCGGTCTGGCGCAGATGTATCAGCTCCGGGGACGCGTGGGGCGTTCGAACCGGATGGCATATGCATTCCTTCTGTACCGGCGGGATAAGCTTCTCAAAGAAGTGGCTGAGAAGAGACTGGCGGCGATTCGGGAGTTTACGGATTTGGGCTCAGGGTTTAAGATTGCCATGCGGGATTTGGAAATCCGCGGCGCGGGAAATCTTTTGGGCGCAGAGCAGCATGGACACATGGAAGCCGTGGGATATGATTTGTACTGCAAGATGCTAAATGAGGCGGTGAAGCATCTTAAGGGAGAGATGGAGGAAGACACCTATACTACAACGGTGGATTTGAATGTGGATGCATTTATTCCCTCGACATATATCCCAAATGAATATCAGAAGCTGGATATTTATAAAAGGATTGCAGCCATTGAGAACAATGACGAAATGGAAGACATGTTGGAGGAACTTATTGACCGGTTTGGTGACGTGCCAAGGAAGGTGCAGCAGCTTCTGTCGATTGCCCTTTTAAAAGCCCTTGCTCACAGTGCTTATGTGATTTCAGTGGAGCAAAAGGGAGATGTATTTAAATTCGTTATGTATGAGCAGGCGAAGGTAAAAGCAGAGCGGATTCCGGAATTGCTCCGAAAATATAAGGGGGATTTGCAGTTCACGGTGGATTCCAATCCCTATTTTTTGTATCAAAAGAAGGGAAAAAACAAGCGGGAAAAGGACGAAGATGTGACGGAGCTTGTGAAAAATGTGTTAATTGACATAAAATCATTGAATGATTGAGAAAAAAACGCTATAATAAGGAATTAGGAAATACGAAGGAGGCCAAATATGAGAGGTTTAAGAAAGAAAGCAGTTGCACTTGCGGCAGCGGCAGCATTGGTAATGACATCACTTGTGGGATGTGCCGGGAGCGTTGATAATAGTGAGGTTGTAGCAACCGTGGGAGAAAGCGAGATTACAGCTGGAGTTGCGAACTTCTATATCAGATTTCAGCAGGCATCCATGGAAGGTTATTATATGTCTTATCTTGGGGAAGATATGTGGACGCAGGAAGTTTCAGACGGTGTGACCTACGAAGACAACATGAAGGACAGTGTGATGGAATCTTTGCAGCAGTTCTACATTTTAAGAGACCATATGGAGGAATACAACGTTTCTCTGACGGATGAAGAGAAAGCTTCGATTGAAGAGGCTGCGAAAGCATTTGACGAGGCAAACACGGACAATGCGAAAAAGAAAGTGTCCGGAGACAAAGCGATTGTACAGGAAGTGCTGGAACTGATGACCATCAGCGAAAAGATGTACGATGCAATGATAGCAGATGTGGACACCGAGGTCTCAGATGAAGAGGCTGCTCAGAAAGCAATGCAGTATGTATTGTTTGCAACATCGACGACAGAGGAAGACGGTTCCACCACAGAGATGAGCGAGGAAGAGATAGCAACAGTCAAGGCGAATGCAGAAGACTGCCTTGCAAAAGCAAAGGAAAACGGAAATCTGGAGGCATATGCAACAGAGGCAGGGCTGGAAGCAAAGAAACAGACTTTTGATGCAGAGAGTACAAGTCTTGCAGAAGAGGTGATTAAGGCGGCAGATGCCTTGGGCGAAGGCGAATTTGCGGAAGTGATTGAGACAGATTCCGGATATTATGTGGTCCAGCTTACAAGCCTGCTTGACAGAGAGGCTACCGATACCAAAAAGGAAAGTATTGTTAAGGAACGCCAGAATGACAAGTATCAGGAAATATTTGATGCATGGAAGGAAGCGACCGAGATTACCGTACATGAAAAGGTCTGGAAGAAGATTAGTCTCCAGGGATTAGGAGTAACGGCGAAAACGGTAGAAGAAGCGGACGAAAGCGAAGATACGACAGATGTAAATGAAGATACAGCGAGTGAAACCGAAGATACAGCAAGCGAAACTGAAGATACGGCGAGTGAAACTGAAGATACGGCAAGCGAAACCGAAGATACAAATGCAGAAAAATAAAAGAGAGAGACCAATTCCAGAAAGTGGGTTGGTCTCTTTTGGGATATAAGCGAAAGATTTCAAAAGGAGCGCAAAGGCAGATGAGCCCAAAAGAACTATTGGATATTTTAAGGGTGGCAGAAAGATTAAAATGCAGTACGAGACATTGTTATACCACCAGCGGCCGAAGGGAAAGTGTTGCGGAGCATAGCTGGAGGATAGCTCTGATGGCAATGCTTCTTTCCGGGGAGAAGGAGTTTCAGGATGCAGATATGGATAAAGTGATTCGGATGTGCCTGATTCATGATTTGGGGGAAGCATTCACCGGGGATGTTCCGACTTTTGAGAAGACCGAAACGGACGAGGAAAAAGAAGAAGTGCTTTATGCAGAATGGGTAGAGAGCTTTCCAAAAGTGCAAAAACTGGAATTCCAGAGTCTATTAGCAGAAATGGCAGAGCAAAGGACAGTCGAAGCCAAGATATATAAGGCGCTGGATAAACTGGAAGCAGTGATTCAGCATGACGAGTCGGATATTTCCACATGGATTCCTTTGGAGTATGAGCTGCAGTTGTCTTATGGAAAAGAGCAAGTGCAGTTTTCACCATATCTCCGGGAATTCAAAAAAGTGGTGGATGAATGGACAAGAGAAAAAATAGAAAAAAATAAAAAAAGTGGTTGACAAAGAGAATGTTCCTGGGTATAATAAGCATTGTTCGGTTGCAAAATACGGCTGGAACATGCACGAGTGGCTCAGTGGTGGAGTATCGCCTTGCCAAGGCGAGGGTCGCGGGTTCGAATCCCGTCTCGTGCTTTTTTTGTGCAAAAAAATAAGTCTTTACGGATGACCGTGTCTGTGTTACAATTTTCCGGTAAAATAAAATTAAAAAGAAGAGCAGAGTAAGAACATGTGCGTTAAGTGCTGACCGGACGGGGAGTTGCCGGTCGGACGAAAAGGCTTCGGCGTGGCCGGGGTACTTGCGGTACAGGTTCTGCATCCCGCTGCTGCCCATGACAGATATAGAGATACCTGCTATGCGTAGCTTCAGGACTACTGCAAAGGAGGTATTTTTTATGAACAAATTAAAACAACAATTCGTGGATTCTTATCGGGAACTGAAAAAACCAAACACGCTGGTTCTTTTAGCGTTACTTATCGCGCTTGGGATTGTGTTGGACTATTTTGGCAGTATTCAGGTGACGGAAAATGTGAAAATAGGGATTTCTTTTGTGGCAAATCAACTGGCTGCGGCATTATTTGGCCCGGTGGCAGGTGGTATTATGGGGGGAATCGGTGACGTTTTGAAGTTTATCATCAAACCAACAGGCGCCTTTTCTATTTTGTGGACACTGAATGCAATTGTGGGCCCGGTTATCTATGGTATCATGCTTTATAAGAAGAAAATGACTTTTATCCGAATTTTCGCTTCCAAAGCGGTGGTTGCCGTCATCGTCAATATTGGTATGCATTGCTGCTGGATGTATCTGCTATACGGAAAGGCACTTATGGCAGTTCTGCCGACAAAATGTGTGCAGCAGCTCATCCAGGTGCCGATTCAATCTGTGATTTTCTATTTGTTTGTGAAGGCTCTGGAAAAAACGAAAGTATTTAAACAGCTTGGATAGACAGTTTGACTTGTTTTGTGATACAATGTAAAATAATGTTCGAGGAGGTTCTGGTATGAGTTATGCAGATAAAGTATTTATTGAGATGTGCCGCGATATCATTGATCATGGAGTCAGCACAGAAGGAGAGAAGGTTCGTCCGAAGTGGGAGGATGGGACTTCTGCTTACACGATGAAAAAGTTCTGTGTGGTAAACCGGTATGATTTGTCAAAAGAATTCCCAGCATTGACTCTGCGGCGTACCGGGATTAAGAGCTGTGTAGATGAGATGTTATGGATTTGGCAGAGAAAATCAAACAATATCCATGATCTGAAACCACACATCTGGGACAGTTGGGCGGACGAAAGTGGCTCAATCGGGAAGGCATACGGCTATCAGATGGGGGTGAAGCATCAGTATAAAGAAGGGATGATGGATCAGGTGGACCGGGTGATTTATGATTTGAAGAACAATCCGTACAGCCGTCGCATCATGACCAACATCTATGTGCATCAGGATTTGCACGAGATGAATCTGTATCCTTGTGCGTACAGCATGACTTTTAATGTAACGAAAAGAGCGGACAGTGATAAGCTTGTTTTAAATGCGATTTTAAATCAGCGTTCTCAGGATGTCCTTGCCGCAAATAACTGGAATGTGTGCCAGTATGCAGTGCTTGTGCATATGCTGGCACAAGTGTGTGACATGGTGGTGGGTGAGCTCGTACATGTGATTGCGGATGCCCATATTTATGACAGACATATTCCGCTTGTGGAAGAACTGATTTCAAGGGAACCATTTCCGGCACCGGAATTCTGGCTGAATCCGGAAGTTAAGAATTTTTATGATTTTACACCTGAGGATGTGCGACTGGATCATTATATGACAGGGCCGCAGATAAAAGATATCCCGATTGCCGTATAAGGTATGGTTGTAGGAGGAAATGTGATGAATCTAATTGTTGCAGTGGATGAAAATTGGGCAATCGGCCTTAGAAACCAATTGTTGGTCAGTATTCCGGCAGATATGAAGTTTTTCCGTGAGACGACGATGGGAAAGGTCGTTGTGATGGGGAGGAAGACGCTGGAGAGCTTTCCGGGCGGACAGCCCCTAAAAAACAGGACGAATATTGTTCTCACAAAAGACACAAGTTATCATGTGAAGGATGCTGTGGCTGTCCATTCTGTGAAGACTTTATTGGAAGAAATAAAAAAATATGAGGAAGAAGAAATCTATGTCATCGGAGGAGATAGTGTTTATAAACTACTTCTTCCGTATTGTAAGACTGCTTATGTGACAAAGATTCACCATGCGTATGAGGCGGACACCTATTTTCCGAATCTGGATGAGACAGAAGATTGGGAAGTTACAGGTGTGAGCGAGGAACAGACATATTTTGATTTGGAATACGAATTTGTTAGATATGAAAGAGTGAAATAGAGGTGGAGCACATTTATGAGAAAAATCTCTGGAAATAAGTTGTTGGTAAAAGCATTAAAGGAAGAGGGGGTAGAAATCCTCTTCGGATATCCGGGAGCATGTACCATTGATATCAGTGATGAACTGTATAAACAGGACGATATCAAAGTCGTGCTTCCAAGGCACGAGCAGGCGCTTGTCCATGCAGCAGATGCATATGCGAGATCTACGGGGAAGGTGGGAGTCTGCCTTGTGACCAGTGGTCCCGGGGCAACGAATCTGGTAACAGGCATTGCAACCGCAAATTATGACAGTGTGCCACTGGTTTGTTTTACCGGTCAGGTTGCGAGACACTTGATTGGAAATGATGCTTTTCAGGAAGTGGATATCGTGGGTATTACGAGAAGCATCTGCAAATGGGGCATCACGGTGCAAAATAGGGAAGATTTAGGGAAAATTATCAAAGAGGCTTTTTATATTGCAAGATCCGGCAGACCGGGCCCGGTTGTGGTGGATCTGCCGAAGGATGTGATGGCAGAGCTTGGAAGTCCGGAATACCCGGAGAGCGTCAATATCCGGGGATATAAGCCGAATCCGGGGGTACATATCGGGCAGTTAAAACGTGCCATGAAGATGTTAAACCGTGCGGAGAGACCACTGTTTCTGGCAGGAGGCGGTGTGAATATCGCAAAGGCAAACGAGAATTTTAAAAAGATTGTGGATCTTACCAAGATTCCGGTTGTGACAACAATTATGGGGAGAGGAGCCATTCCTACGACGCATCCCTTGTTTATCGGAAATCTGGGAATGCACGGCGCTTATGCAGCAAATATGGCGGTGAGTGAGTGTGATTTACTCTTTTCTATCGGCACCAGATTTAATGACCGTATTACGGGGAAACTTCACGAATTTGCGCCAAAGGCACAAATCGTACATATCGATATTGATACCGGCTCTATTTCCAGAAACGTACACGTAGATGTGCCGATTGTTGCGGATGCGCAGGAGGCGACGGAGAAGATTCTGGAATATGCAGAGGAGCGGGATACGAAAGAGTGGGTGGCACAGATTGAAAGCTGGAAGGAAGAGCATCCGCTGAAGATGAAGGAGAAACCAACGCTTACTCCTCAGAAAGTCATTGAGACCATCAATGCGACGTTCGACAAAGCGATTGTGGTGACGGATGTAGGACAGCACCAGATGTTTACAACGCAGTATCTGGAATTAGACGAGAATAAGAGATTGCTGACATCAGGCGGACTTGGGACAATGGGCTATGGATTTCCGGGAGCAATCGGTGCAAAGCTTGGAAATCCGGACACTCCGGTCATTATGATTTCGGGAGATGGCGGTATGCAGATGAATATTCAGGAGTTTGCAACTGCAGTTTTACAGGAATTACCACTGATTTTATGTGTATTTAATAATACTTACCTTGGTATGGTGCGGCAGTGGCAGAAGCTATTTTATGGCAAACGCTATTCTATGACCTGCCTGCGTGCAGGAAAAGCCTGTGAGGGAAAATGTGGTACGGAGGGCTGTGAGTGTCCGCCGTATACACCGGATTTTGTGAAACTGGCAGAAAGCTATGGCGCAAAGGGAATCCGTGTGTTCCATCCGGAGGAGATTTTGTCTGCTTTGGAGGCGGCAAAACAGAACACGAAGACTCCAACTTTAATCGAATTTATCATGGATCCGGAGGATTTGGTATTCCCGATGGTGAAACCGGGCGGGACTCTGGAAGAACTGATTATGGACTGCTAAGGAGGATGCGGATATGGATCAGACAACGATGAAAAAAAGATGGATTTCTCTGTTTGTGGAAAATCAGGTGGGCGTACTTCCCAAGATTTCCGGATTGTTTTCCGGAAAGCTTTACAATCTGGAAAGTCTCACTGTGGGAACAACGGAAGACCCGACTGTTTCCAGAATGACGATTGCGACCTACAGTGATGATGAGACATTTGAACAGATTAAAAAGCAGTTAAATAAGATGGTCGAGGTCATCAAGGTGCTCGATTTTACCAACAGCTCTGTGTGCATGAAGGAAATTCTCTATGTAAAAGTAAAGAAATGCAAGCGGGAAGATAAGGAAGAACTGTTCCAAATCGCGCAGTCTTTCCACGCGAAGATTGTGGATTACGGAAAGGACAGCCTGCTTTTGGAGTTTGTACAGTCTGCGACGAAAAACGACGCGCTGATTAAACTGATGAAAGAGGAATTTCAGTCGATTGAAGTGGTGCGCGGGGGAAGTGTCGGAATTGAAGCAATCAATATGACACAGAGATAATAGGGCGGTTCGTGCCACCTACAAGACAGTCTGTGGTCTAATTGTAAAAAATGGAGTGCACTCTAATTTTTGGAGTGCACTCTCTTGACATCCGGGGAAAAAAGTATGATAATAACTTTTAGATAACATTTAGGAACGGAGGAATTGCTATGAGTAACAAACAGATTGATTGGGCAAATATTGGATTCGGTTATATCCAGACAGATTTCAGATATGTTTCGAATTATAAAAACGGTGCATGGGACGAGGGGACTCTTACGAAAGATGCGACAATCGTATTAAACGAATGTGCAGGGGTGCTCCAGTATGCACAGACAGTGTTTGAAGGATTGAAAGCATATCGGACGGAAGACGGACATATCGTGACTTTTCGCCCGGATTTAAATGCAAAGAGACTGGTGGACAGCGCAAAGAGGCTGGAGATGCCGCCGTTTTCAGAGAAACAGTTTTTAGATGCAGTAGATAAAGTGGTTGCTGCAAATGAAGATTTTGTTCCGCCGTATGGTTCCGGTGCTACCTTGTATCTGCGTCCGTATATGTTTGGTACCAATCCGGTTATCGGTGTAAAACCGGCGGACGAGTATCAGTTCAGATTGTTCGGCACTCCGGTAGGACCGTATTTTAAAGGCGGTGCCAAACCGATTACGATTCGCGTGTGTGATTTTGACCGTGCAGCTCCGCATGGAACAGGTCATATCAAAGCAGGGCTCAATTATGCCATGAGTTTACATGCAATCGTGGATGCGCACCAGCAGGGATATGATGAAAATATGTATCTGGATTCCGCTACCCGGACAAAGGTAGAGGAAACAGGCGGGGCGAACTTTATCTTCATTACAAAAGACGGAAAATTGGTAACTCCAAAATCAAGTACCATTCTGCCCTCCATTACAAGACGTTCTCTGTGCTATGTGGCAAAAGAATATCTGGGAATGGAAGTAGAAGAAAGAGAAGTATATCTGGAAGAAGTAAAAGACTTTGCAGAATGCGGTCTTTGCGGTACAGCGGCAGTGATTTCTCCGGTTGGAAAAATCGTAGACCACGGGAAGGATATCTGTTTCCCAAGCGGAATGGAAGAGATGGGACCGGTTACAAAGAAGCTGTATGACACATTGACCGGTATCCAGATGGGCAGAATCGAAGCGCCGGAGGGTTGGATTCGCGTGATTAAATAAGACATAGGAGGTGAAGAATCATGGACAGTTGTGACAGTACGGGACGAAGTACTATTTGTGGTGGAAAAAGGAAAGTATTAGAAGCACAGCTGTCTGTGAGACTTCCCTAAGCTGTGCTTTTATTCTCTGTTTTTGCATATCAGAACCTATTTACACCACATCAGGTTATTTCCGAATTTTAAAGTAAGCAAAAGGTTTGCTTTGGAAATTTCCAAAGCGGTGTTTTTTTGTGCTCATTTTGGCATAATACGTGTAGAGGAGGCAAAACATGGAAAAAGAAGTAATGAAAGAACCGAATTATGTAGAGGAACTGTTGCACATTATTCGCAGTCATTTGTCGGAAGAAGAGCTTTTGGATAAGCTGTCTGATTATCATGAAAAAGATATTGCTGGAGCGTTGGAGCAGTTGACAACGGAGGAACGCAAAAAATTATATCCTGTTCTGGGAGCGGAACGAGCAGCGGAAATTTTTACTTATCTGGAAGATGCGGCGTTTTATCTGAAAGAATTAAAACTGGAAAGTGCCGCCAAAGTTATATCCTACATGGACTCCGATGATGCAGTGGATGTGTTGGAAGAAATGGATGACCCGACGCAGGAGCGGCTGGTTAGTATGATGGATGATGAGTCCAGCCGGGATGTGCAGCTATTGTTGTCCTATGACGATGAAGAAATTGGAAGTTGCATGACCACCAATTTCATTGTCATTCCCAATCATCTGACGATTCGGCAGGCAATGCATGAACTTATCCGGCAGGCCGGAGAGAATGACAACATCTCTACGATTTATGTGGTGGATGGAGAGTCGCACTTTTATGGAGCTATTGACCTGAAGGATTTGATTATCGCGCGGGAGTATGTAGATTTGGAGGATATCATCAGCACCTCATACCCTTATGTGACAGATCATGAAAAAATCAGCGATTGTCTGGAACGGGTGAAAGATTATGCGGAGGATTCCATTCCCGTGCTAAATGCGGAAGGCAGGATTTTGGGGATTATCACAGCTCAGGATATTGTGGAAGTGGTAGACGATGAGATGGGCGACGATTACGCAAAGCTGGCCGGTTTGACTGCAGAAGAAGATTTAGAGGAAACCACGATAGAAAGCATGAAAAAAAGACTTCCATGGCTGGTTGCTCTGCTGTTTCTTGGCATGATGGTTTCTTCCGTAGTGGGGGTTTTTGAGACTGTTGTAGCGATACTTCCCATCGTAATCTGTTTTCAGTCGCTGATTTTAGACATGGCAGGTAATGTGGGAACCCAGTCACTGGCTGTTACCATCCGTGTGCTGATGGATGAAAATCTGACGACAAAGCAGAAAGCGGAATTGGTCGGAAAGGAAGTGCGGGTTGGCTTTTTCAACGGACTCTTCCTCGGTGGAATGGCATTTGTTTTCATCGGGTTATACGTTGCTTTTTTGAAGCATACGCCTATGGGACAGGCATTCTTGATTTCCGGTTGCGTGGGAATTGCGCTTTTGGCTGCAATGGTGATTTCCAGCATGGTGGGAACTCTGGTTCCTATGTTTTTCCACAAAATCAAGATTGACCCTGCAGTGGCATCCGGACCGCTTATCACCACCATCAACGACCTTGTGGCGGTGGTGACCTATTATGGCATGGCGTGGGTATTGCTCATCCAGATGTTTCATATAATATAGAAAATGGGATTGGAAATCAAGAAAAGAGACCGATTTCGCTATTGCGACAGTCTCTTTTCGGTTCCTATGGAGTATGTTTCAATTCTTTCATGATTTCAAGAACCGTATCTACTGTTTCTTCCACTTCATCTGCAATGACTTCTACAGATTTTCCTTTCACAAGTTTCTTCTGAATCAGAGAAACAAGGTGTTCTTTGTTGCCTTCCGCACGACCTTTGTTCAAGATATCCTTTGCAGGATAGTCTAATATCTTGCCACCCATAATGTCACCCAACCCTTTCTTTATGTTTGCATATTTTCTGGCTATGTGTTCCATTGGATTCGTATTCCGAAAAGTTTTTCTCGTAAGAGAAAATGTGGAATGGAATCAAAAACAGCAGATTCTTTTCAAAAATCTCATCCAGCGTATAGTTTTGCACCTTCATAACCGGTACGCGGTAAGTACAGGAAGCATCCGGAGCCTGAATCGTAATACGCATGTAATCCGGTGTGTTTTTATTATGCCGGAGGTACAAGATGGCTGTCTTTGGAAACCGGACAGTCAGGTGTTCCCCTGTAATCGTGCTGTCCTGCAGTGCGAGCTGGGAATCATACTCAAAAATCCGCAAAATCATGGTGCCGTCTGTGGTGCTCTGGCATTCCAGATGATAACGGGTGGTCCCGATTAAAAAGTTGGAATCGGTAACACGCTCAGTCTGATTGCCGCCCTGCTTGTTGATGAATACTTCGTTGTTAAAAAGAGTTACCTTTTCGTTTCTGTCGTGTGTTTGGTGAAACGCTTCATTTACCACCGGTATAATCAGTTGCGGACAATCATTTAAGAGTGTTCGGTGGACATCATCATACGGGGTAGAGGAAAGCGAATCATGATGATTTGTTTTGTTCATAAATCCTTCTCCTTGTATTTTAGCATAGTTTGTTGATGAGTAACAGTAAAAAATCAAGGATTTTTACAATCATAGGCATCCGACCTTTCTGTAAATAGATGTAATTGTTCAAACATTAAAATATTGGCGAAAAGCCA
>ONED01000001.1:116754-133275 GCA_900316755.1 uncultured Eubacteriales bacterium | reverse complement strand
TTAATTGAGTTCGAAAAGCATTGAGATTTCCTGAAATGAATATCAGATTTTTGGATACGGAGTGAACCGTATGAAACTTTTGAAAAATAATGCTTTTCTTTATTTTAGCACAGAAGATTTCTTTTGCCAATCTGTTTTTTTATAAAAAAGAGCAGGTACTTTTCTGTATATATTTTCCTTAAAAATGCATACTAAAGGTAATTGAGTAACAAAGGAGTGTGCAAAATGAAAGAAAAGGATACAGAACAGAAAAACGAAGAAATCAGGGAAACAGGAAGCATTGAACTGGTAGACAAAAAAAGGAAACACCGGATTGAGCTCCTTACGATTATTGGAGAAATTGAGGGGCATGAAGCGGTCTCTGCCAATACGAAGGCTACCAAATATGAGCATTTGCTGCCGAAACTTGCAGAAGCAGAAAATAATGAAGAAATAGATGGGGTACTGATTTTATTAAATACCCTTGGCGGTGATGTGGAGGCAGGATTGGCGATTGCAGAAATGATTGCTTCGCTCAGCAAACCAACGGTTTCTCTGGTACTGGGAGGAAGCCACTCCATAGGAGGTCCACTGGCTGTGGCAGCCGACTATTCTTTTATTGTGCCATCCGGGACAATGGTAGTTCATCCGGTGCGTTCCAGTGGAATGTTTATCGGTGTTTATCAGAGCTATAAAAATATGCTACGCACACAGGATCGGATTACGACCTTTCTATCCACGCACTCCCATATTACGAAGGAGCGGGTGGAGGAGCTGATGTTAGATTCTTCCCAGCTTGTAAAGGATGTTGGAACCATGCTGGAAGGGGAGGAAGCGGTCAGGGAGGGACTCATTGATGCGGTTGGCGGCATGAAAGAGGCTCTGGCAAAGCTTCATGAGATGATAGGAGACTGAAAATTTAGTAATGACATCCCTTTTTTTTGGTGATATACTAACTATAGTATGCGAAGAATTAGGGGGAAGTTTCATGGCTTCAAAAAAAGTAACAAAAAAACGAAATACAGATAGTCAGGCGAAGCGGACAAAGACATCTTCTAAAAAATCGTCGGAAAACCAAAGTTTTTTAAAAGATGAGATTTTGATTTTAGTGACACTGGCAGTCTGTATTTTTTTCATGATTAGCAATTTTGGATTTGGAGGATTTATAGGGGATGCGGTATCCGGATTCCTGTTTGGAGTATTCGGTGTGATGGCTTATGTGTTCCCTATTTTGATTTTTGTGGGAGTGACCTTTGTGGCATCCAACAAGGGAAATTCTCTTGCTTACATAAAAACAGGTGCCTGCATCGTGCTATGCCTTTTATTTTGTACCTTATTCCAGTTAGTGATGAATGGCTATGAACCGGGTACAAATGTGGGGAGCTACTATGAGATGTCGCGGCTTCATAAGGACGGCGGCGGACTTATCGGTGGATGTATTGTGAATGTATTATGTCCGGCGATTGGACTTATCGGAACTTATGTTATCACCATTATTGTATGTATTATTTGCTTTGTAATCATTACGGAAAAATCATTTCTTGCAGGGGTAAAAAAGGGAAGTGAAAAAGCGTATGCTACCGCAAAGGAGGACGCAAGACGCCGCAGGGAACATGCAGAGCAGATGCGGGAGCAGAGAAAGCAGCAGCAAGGGGAAGAACGACGGAAAGACCATGTGGTATCCGGCGTGTCCTTTGATACGACGATTGGGAAGAAATCTCCGGAGGTACGTGAGATTACGCCGCCGGGTACGAATATACCCGAACCAATTTCTCCAAAAGATACTTTGTTTACTTCTGAGGAACCTTCCGGTCAGCTTGTCATCAGCCGGGCACAGCCTTTGACGGAAACAGAACCCGACAGGAGAGAGGCGAAAAAGGATGCAACAAATGGAAACACCGTAAAAGAAGAGGAAAACAGGGAAAAGACTGCCGGTAAGCAGATTACAAAAGAAAGCCGGAAACAGGTTGTCTCGGAAATGGAACATGTGGAAGCGGAGATTCAAAAGAGTGAAGAAAAGCCCAAAAAGATATACCAGTTTCCACCGCTTAGATTGTTGCAGAAAGGGAAAAATGCAGGCGGCGACTCGGATGCGCATTTACGCCAGACTGCGATGAAGTTACAGCAGACACTGCAGAACTTTAATGTCAATGTTACGGTAACCAACGTAAGCTGCGGACCATCGGTCACCCGGTATGAGCTGCAGCCGGAGCAGGGGGTCAAGGTAAGTAAAATCGTAGCTCTTGCAGACGATATTAAATTAAATCTGGCGGCTTCCGATATCCGCATTGAAGCACCGATTCCGGGAAAAGCTGCGGTAGGGATTGAAGTGCCGAATAAAGAAAATAGTGCAGTAATGCTGCGGGATTTGCTGGAGTCGGATGAGTTTTCTCATCATCCTTCCAAGATTGCGTTTGCAACCGGACGAGATATCGCAGGGAAAGTGGTAGTAGCAGATATTGCAAAAATGCCGCACCTTTTGATTGCAGGGGCAACCGGCTCCGGAAAATCGGTTTGTATCAATACGTTGATTATGAGTATCCTGTATAAGGCAAATCCGGAGGATGTAAAGTTGATTATGATTGATCCAAAGGTGGTGGAGCTCAGTGTTTATAATGGGATTCCGCATTTACTGATTCCGGTGGTGACAGACCCGAAGAAAGCCGCAGGAGCATTGAATTGGGCAGTGGCAGAAATGTCGAAGCGATATCAGTTGTTTGCAGAATATAATGTAAGGGATTTAAAAGGGTACAATGCAAAGGTAGAATCCATTTCCGATATAGAGGATGAGAATAAACCACAGAAGCTGCCGCAGATTGTCATCATTGTGGACGAGCTTGCAGACCTGATGATGGTGGCACCCGGGGAAGTGGAGGAGGCCATCTGTCGACTGGCACAGCTTGCAAGAGCCTGTGGGATTCATCTGGTACTGGCAACCCAGCGTCCTTCTGTCAATGTCATTACCGGACTGATTAAAGCAAATATGCCGTCAAGGATTGCGTTTGCGGTTTCTTCCGGTGTGGATTCCCGGACGATTATCGATATGAACGGTGCGGAAAAGCTGCTTGGGAAAGGGGATATGCTTTTCTACCCTTCCGGATATCCGAAACCGGTGCGTGTGCAGGGCTCTTTCGTGTCTGATAAAGAAGTACAGTCTGTAGTAGATTTTCTCATCAAAAACGGAGATGGTGCCGTTTATGATGAAGAGATTGCAAATCATGTGAACAACAGCAGTGTCGGAGGCGTGGGCAGCACATCTTCCGACCAGGCTGCGGACGATCGAGATGTTTATTTTGTGGAGGCAGGAAGGTTTGTAATTGAAAAGGATAAGGCTTCCATAGGAATGCTGCAGCGCATGTATAAGATTGGGTTTAACCGTGCAGCAAGAATTATGGATCAGCTTGCGGAGGCAGGTGTCGTGGGTGAAGAGGAAGGTACAAAGCCAAGAAAGATACTGATGTCTATGGAACAGTTTGAACAGTACATAGACGAATATCTCTAAAACGAGGAAAAGAGGGAAAGAAAAATGGCACAGATAATAGACGGAAAGGTAATATCGACACAAATCAAGGATGAATTAAAAGAGAAGGTAGCCGCCTTAAAGGAGCATGGCATTGTGCCCTGCCTCGCAGTGATTCAGGTGGGACAAGACCCGGCTTCTTCGGTTTATGTGAATAATAAAAAGAAAGCATGCACATACATTGGTATCGATTCGCGTGCCTATGAGCTGCCGGAATCAGTTTCGCAGACGGAGCTGATGGAACTGATTGAAACATTGAATCGGGATGAGAGTGTAAACGGAATCTTAGTACAGCTGCCGTTGCCGAAGCATATAGATGAAAATGCAGTGATTCAGGTCATTTCACCTGCAAAGGATGTGGATGGATTTCACCCGGAAACAGTCGGCAATATGTGTATCGGCACAGACGGTTTCCTTCCATGCACTCCGGCAGGGGTTATTCAGTTGCTGAAACGAAGCGGCATTGAGATTGCAGGAAAAGAGTGTGTGGTGGTCGGCAGGAGTAATATTGTAGGAAAACCCATGGCGATGCTTTTGCTTCGTGAGAACGGAACAGTGACGATTGCCCATTCCAAGACAAAAAATCTGAAAGAAGTGACGAAGCGGGCGGATATTCTGGTTGCAGCCGTGGGAAAACCGAAATTTATTACGGGTGAATATGTAAAGGAAGGGGCAGTTGTCATTGATGTAGGGATTCACCGAAATGAGAACAATAAACTTTGCGGTGATGTGGATTTCGATGATGTTGTGCAAAAGGTGAGTGCCATTACTCCGGTTCCGGGCGGAGTCGGACCCATGACAATCGCAATGTTGATGGACAACTGTGTGAAAAATGCGGTTTCTCCAAAATCGGAATGTTAAAAAAATAACAAAATTTGTTTCGAAGTATTGAAAAGCCTCTTAAAAAAGGGTATAATAAAGAAAAATAATTGTTACTATTTAACAGGTTAGGAGGAATAGAAGACATGGCTAGATTTACATTACCAAGAGACATTTACCATGGAAAAGGAAGTCTTGCAGAATTGAAGAATCTGAAAGGCAAGAAAGCAATTTTAGTTGTAGGTGGCGGTTCTATGAAGCGTCAGGGATTTCTTGACAAAGCAGTCGGCTATCTGAAAGAAGCAGGCATGGAAGTGGAGCTGTTTGAAGGCGTAGAGCCGGACCCATCTGTGGAGACAGTTATGAAAGGTGCTGAAGCAATGCGTGCTTTTGAACCGGACTGGATTGTAGCAATGGGCGGAGGTTCCCCGATTGATGCTGCAAAAGCAATGTGGGCATTCTATGAATATCCGGATGTTACATTTGAGGATTTGATTATTCCGTTTAACTTCCCGGAACTGAGACAGAAAGCAAAATTCGCCGCAATTCCGTCTACTTCAGGAACAGCTACAGAAGTAACCGCATTCTCTGTTATCACAGATTATGCAAAGGGAATCAAATATCCGTTAGCAGATTTTAACATCACACCGGATGTTGCGATTGTAGACCCGGAGCTGGTAGAAAAACTTCCGGCACATCAGGTTGCATATACCGGTATGGATGCTCTTACACATGCGATTGAAGCATATGTTTCTACATTGAACGGTGTATACACAGACCCGCTTGCAATTCAGGCAATTGAGATGGTATTTGATTATCTTCCGGCTTCTTTCAAAGGGAACATGGAAGCAAGAAGCCAGATGCACGATGCACAGTGTCTTGCAGGCATGGCATTTTCAAATGCTCTGCTCGGTATTGTACACTCTATGGCACATAAAACGGGAGCTGCATTCTCTACCGGACATATTACACACGGTTTAGCAAATGCAATGTACTTACCATATGTTATCAAGTATAACGCAAAAGATCCTGTTGCTGCAAAACGATACGCAGAGATTGCACGCAGGACAGGCTTGGATGGTGCTTCTGAGAAGGCATTGATTAACAGCTTGTGCAAAAAGATTGATGAATTCAATGTAATCCTTGGCATTCCGGCTACTTTAAAGGATTTTGGTATCAAAGAAGATGAATTCAAAGAAAAGATTGCGACAATTGCTGAAAATGCAGTAGGAGATGCTTGTACAGGTTCTAACCCAAGACCAATCGATCCGGCAACAATGGAAAGATTATTTACATGTATTTATTACGGAACAGAAGTGGATTTCTAGACCCAAAAATATATGAAAGCAGGTGTATTTCCTTGACACCTGCTTTCTTTTCCTTTATCATAGAATGTAATGAGAAGAATACTAGGAGGCATGGTATGTATAAGATAGTGAAGTCAGAAAAACTGGCAGATAAGATTTATCTCATGGACGTGGAAGCTCCAAGAGTAGCAAAACATTGCGAACCGGGACAGTTCGTAATCGTTAAGTTGGATGAAAAAGGGGAAAGGATTCCGCTTACTATCTGTGATTATGACAGAGAAGCAGGCACGATTACCATCGTGTTCCAGACCATTGGTGCATCCACAGAAAAGATGTCCTATCTGAAAGAAGGAGATTCTTTCCGTGATTTTACGGGTCCGCTTGGTTGCCCTTCCGAATTTGTAAATGAAGATTTGGAATCTCTGAAAGGTAAAAAGATGTTGTTCGTTGCAGGCGGTGTCGGAGCGGCTCCGGTTTATCCGCAGGTAAAATGGCTGCATGAAAAAGGAATTGATGTAGATGTTATTGTGGGTTCCAAGACAAAAGACATGTTGATTTTGGAAAAAGAGATGGCGGCAGTTGCAGGAAACTATTATCCATGTACAGATGATGGTACATATGGACATGCCGGTATGGTAACTACCATGATTGAAGAATTGGTGGGAGAAGGCAAAAAATATGATGTCTGCGTAGCAATCGGACCGATGATTATGATGAAATTTGTCTGTCTGCTTACAAAGAAATTGGAAATCCCGACCATTGTCAGCATGAACCCGATTATGGTTGACGGAACCGGAATGTGTGGAGCTTGTCGTCTTCAGGTTGGAGATGAGATTAAGTTTGCATGCGTAGACGGACCGGAATTTGACGGACATCTGGTTGATTTTGATCAGGCAATGAAGAGACAGCAGATGTATAAGACGGAGGAAGGCCGTGCAATGCTGAAATTACAGGAAGGTGACACACATCACGGCGGATGTGGACATTGTGGAGGTGACAAATAATGGCTGACGTATTAAAGAAAGTACCTGTTAGGGAACAGGAACCGAAGGTTCGTGCAACAAATTTTGAAGAGGTTTGTCTTGGATACAACAAGGAAGAAGCAATGGAAGAAGCTACCAGATGTATCCATTGTAAAAACGCAAAATGTATCGAAGGCTGTCCGGTTTCTATTAATATTCCGGAGTTTATTAAGGAAGTCAAAGAGGGAAATATCGAGGAAGCCTATAAAGTGATTGGAAAGTCATCTGCGCTTCCTGCAATCTGTGGCCGTGTATGTCCGCAGGAAAACCAGTGCGAAGGAAAGTGTATCCGCGGCGTGAAAGGGGAGCCGGTTTCTATCGGAAAATTAGAGCGATTCGTTGCAGATTATGCGCTGGAGCATGATATTAAACCGGAGAAGGCTGATAAGACAAATGGTCATAAAGTGGCTGTGATTGGCTCCGGTCCGGCAGGTCTTACCTGTGCAGGGGATTTGGCAAAGCTGGGATATGAGGTGACTGTATTTGAAGCCCTGCATGAGCTTGGCGGCGTTTTGGTATATGGTATTCCGGAGTTCCGTTTGCCGAAGAAGAAAGTGGTAGCAAAGGAAATCGAGAAAGTAAAAGAACTTGGTGTAAAATTTGAAACCAATGTGGTGATTGGAAAATCTACTACGATTGACCAGTTGATTGAAGAGGAAGGATTCGAGGCAGTATTTATCGGTTCCGGTGCAGGTCTTCCGAAATTCATGGGAATTCCGGGAGAGAATGCAAATGGTGTATTCTCTGCCAATGAATATTTGACAAGAAGCAATTTGATGAAAGCCTTTGATGATTCTTATGATACTCCGATTGTAGCAGGTAAGAAGGTTGCAGTAGTCGGCGGCGGTAACGTGGCAATGGATGCTGCCAGAACAGCACTCCGTCTCGGAGCCGAAGTTCATATTGTTTATAGACGAAGCGAAGAAGAGCTTCCTGCCAGAGTAGAAGAAGTACACCACGCAAAAGAGGAAGGTATCATCTTTGATTTACTGACAAATCCGGTGGAGATTGTGGTAGATGATAAGGGATATGTAAAAGGCATGAAGTGCGTTAAGATGGAACTTGGGGCACCGGATGCTTCCGGAAGAAGACGCCCGGTAGTCATCGAAGGTTCTGAATTCGAGATGGAACTGGATACCGTGATTATGTCACTTGGTACTTCTCCAAACCCACTCATTTCCTCTACGACCGAAGGATTAGAGACAAACAAATGGAAATGTATCATTGCAGATGAAGAAACCGGAAAGACGACAAAAGAAGGCGTTTATGCCGGCGGTGATGCAGTTACCGGTGCAGCGACGGTTATCTTGGCGATGGGAGCCGGAAAAGCCGGAGCAAAGGGCATTCACGAATATTTGCTCAATAAATAGTGTGAACTGACACCTTAAAATCAGACAGCAGTGTTCATAGAAAGGGTTGTCCTTGTTTAGGAGGGCAGCCTTTTTGAATGAAAGAGTGTCTATTTTCAGAATTTCTGCTATAATAAAATAACGAGGTTTTTATATTAGGAGGATTTTTAAATGCAATTAGCATTTCTTACCGCATTAGGTGTGGGAGGTTCGACGATTATCGGTGTTCTGATTGGGTTCTTGTTTCAGAAAGTACCGCATAAATTTAACGACGCAATACTGGGGTTTGCGGCAGGTATCATGTTGGCGGCAGCTGTTTTAGGCTTGATTGTGCCATCCTTGGAGTATGGGAATATCTGGGTCACGGCAATAGGCATTTTGATTGGAGCCCTTTTCCTGAATTTGGCAGATAGAGCGACCCCACATTTACATCATATCACAGGTGTGGATCAGGAGGCTCATACAGAGAGCCAGGATCATTTAAATAAGGTGATGTTGTTCGTGATGGCGATTGCGATTCATAATTTGCCGGAAGGAATTGCTGCAGGCGTTGGATTTGGAAGTGAAAATCTGGGAAATGCGATTACGGTTGCACTTGGAATTGCCCTTCAAAACATTCCGGAAGGAATGGTGATTGTTTCACCTTTAATTATGGCGGGCATCCAGAAAAAAAGAGTATTTTTGATTGCCAGTTTTACCGGACTTATTGAAGTAATCGGAACCATGATTGGATTCTTTGCTGTTTCTATTGCAACAGCCATCTTGCCCTTTGCTCTTGCTTTTGCAGGCGGAACCATGATTTATGTAGTCAGTGATGAGATGATACCGGAGACGCATAGCCATGGGTATGAGAGAATGGCGACCTATTCGCTTTTGTTTGGATTTATAACTATGCTGATTCTTGATTTTTATATAGGGTAGAGTACATATGAAAATTACATTGATAACAGTGGGAAAGATAAAAGAAACATACCTGAAACAAGCGATTGCGGAGTATACAAAGCGTTTGGGCAAGTATTGCAAGCTGGAGATTGTGGAGGTGGCAGATGAAAAGACACCGGATCATGCCAGCGCGATGATGGAAAATGTAATTCGTGCAAAAGAGGCAGAACGCATTTTGAAACATGTGAAAGAGGATGCATATGTTATTACCCTGGAAATTGATGGAACGCAGTTAAGCTCAGAAGAGCTGGCAGAAAAGATAGAGAAGCTTGGTGTGCAGGGAATCAGTCATATTGTTTTTATTATCGGCGGTTCGATTGGACTTGGAGAAGAGGCACTTCAAAAGTCAGATTACGCACTCAGTTTTTCAAAAATGACATTTCCACATCAGTTGATGCGTGTGATACTGTTGGAGCAGATATATCGGAGTTACCGGATTATGAGTGGAGAACCTTATCATAAGTAAGAAAGGATAGCCTGCAAACTGCAGATGCTATCCTTTCTTTCACAGCCTATTGGAATGTTTCTGAGACATCTTTCGGAATCATGACCGAAACATATCGGATGCCATCACCGGTCGTAAGTCCGACAGTTCCGTCATAATATTCTTCCGGATCGTATTTCTTGTAGCTTTTATAAAAGTATTCTGAAACAATCAATTGCTCTTTGACTGTGTTTATCCTATCCGGATCGGAAATAAATATTTTGTCATCCTCCCGATAAAACTCAAGGGAAACAATCTCATATTTATCCAGGATAGATTCGGAAATGGAGCCATAGTCCTGCGTGCGTGTGTCCCTTGCAAGGAAACCATCCAGAATGGAAATTGTTTGCGTAAATTCCGGATAAATGTAGCAGTAAGTTTCAAAGGGATTTACACTGGAGTAAATTGCTTTGTTGTCCGGCATCTCTTCTTCCTGATAGATGACAAGGTATCCCAGTGGAATTTCGGTCCGCTCCTGTGAATACGTAAAGGGAGTATATTCTGCAAGATAGGTTTCTAACAGATGTTCCATTTCCGTATCTGAAAGATTCAAAGAAAAATCCGTAGCCGAATCCACCCATCTTACGGATGTAATATGACTCCAATCAGAGTGATACAAACGGCAGTAATCATCTTTAAATTCTTTCGTTGCATAGATTTTATCCAGCAATTCTTTATTTTGTTCAAAGTTCATGGAATAGGAACGCTTCCTAACTGCTCCGTTTTTCAGTCGATACTCAAATTGAATCCATTCGGAATCTTCATCGGTTTCCTTTACATTTTGATTCAGGATGTTTTTTGCCAGAAGCAGAGCATCCTCCAGATATTCCCCGGAGATTCCGTCTCCATCTTCTGTATTCCCATAATAGTAGTCATTATATACCTGAATGGAAATAGATTCTACTTCGTTGGAGTCCGGCAGGTAGGAGTCATACCCCAATAAATCAAACCAGAAGAGGCAGGTGATGCCCACGCAGGCTATCATACAACAAATTACTTGTTTTTTATGGGTCAAAAATCCGCGGATATCAAATTGGAAGATACTTTCGATGATTCCATGCAGCAAAATTGCTCCAATGATAAATCCGAATACCAACCAGATATTCTTCCCTACAGAGGTCATATCATATAAACCGACTCCGAGGTAGAGTGTCAATGGAATTACAAGCAAAATTCGGATGACCGGATTGGCTTTTTCAAACGTCATGGCACGACCGGCTGCTTCCGAAGGACGATTCACAAACAGATAGTAAGTAACTCCGCCCAAAAGGAAGATAAAAATCAGAAGAATCAAAAAATCCTTTCCATGAGAAGCTGCGCTCCATGCTCCGGAAGAATCCTGAATCAGATTCGCGGCTGCACCAATGGGAGAGAAGTATGTTAAAAAATGTAGCGGAATCTCTCCCGAAACATAGGTTTTAAAAAAACTGTAGGCATATGCAGGATAAAGAAAGCGTATGAAAATCGGTGCATATGCACATAATACAAAAAATCCAAAAGAGGCAATCACCGAATGTCCGGTTATTACCATGGCAAGGACTGCAGTAAACCATGTTGCAAGAAACGTAAGTATCATGCATACATAGTTCCATAACAATTGAAGAAGCAGTGCAGAGGTTGCCACGTCAAAGACTCCGAATAGCAGCATTTCCATTCCGATACACAGTGTAAACGGAAGTAAAAAGATAAGAAAAGCTGTAAAGGTGCGAATCGCATACCATGTTTTCCGTCGAACCGGCAGAGATTCATAAAAATCAATCTGCTTTTTAGAGTGCAGATAACGGAAGAAATCGAATGCCAGCAGAATGGCAACCAAAATAACAGGTATCATGTAACCATATCCGGGTTGAGTCATATTTTGCAACTGTCTGAACAGGTATTCCGTGTCAGAAGCATATAAGGGGCTTTCCTGTGTTAAATTTTGAACTTGCAGAGCAAACACAATCAACTGTACAAAAAACACAAGACAGGTTGCAAATACCGATGCTACGTGATGCTTTAAGGTTTCCCGGATGGATTTAAAAAATGAGACTTTGCATATCATAACCAGCCACCTCCGTTTCGCTGATAAAAATTTCTTCCAGAGTGAGCGGAAGAGATTCATAATAAATCGGCTCGAATGATCTTATTACGTTCATCACGGCCTCTTCCTGACCGCGAACGATCATTGTCAAAAGTTTTCCTCTGCGCTGTATTTTCAGAATATCAAGAGATTGCTTCAGCTGTTCATCTGTTTCCGGTGGTAATACACACTGTACTTTCAGAAGATTGCATCTTAAGTCTTCCAAATCTTTCGAAAGCAGTACGCCGCCCTTATGGAGAATTCCGATATGGTCACAGATATCCTCAAGCTCCCGCAGGTTGTGCGAAGCAATAATCGGGGTCAGCTCGCGTTCTCCGATTTCTTTTTCAAACAGACTCTTGATTGCCTGCCGCATGACCGGATCTAAGCCATCAAAGGTTTCATCGCAGAGTAAGTAGGGAACGTTGGCGCAGATACCGAGCAAAATAGACACCTGCTTCTTCATCCCTTTGGAGAATGTATTGATTTTACGGGTGTCATCTAAATCAAAATGATTCAGCATCTCCCGAAAGCGTGTTTCGTCGAAAGTTGGATAGTAGTTTTTATAAAACGAAATTAGGTCCGACGGTGTGGCATTCGGATAATAAAACTGGTCATCCGAAATGTAAAAGCATTTGGATTTTGCTTTCGGATTATCCCAAACCGGTTCTCCATCAATATAGATTTGTCCGGAATCCGGCTTTAGAATACCCGCCATCATGCGCAGAAGCGTACTTTTTCCGGCACCGTTTGTACCAAGCATCCCAAATACAAGTCCGTTTTGGATGGTCAGATCCATCTGATTGACAGCCTTTATGGTTCCAAAAGATTTACTGATATTTTTGATTCGAATCATGCACTCACCTCCATAAAAATTTGATTCACACATTGTATGACTTCCGGCTGTGTGATGCCGATTTCTTTGCATTGTTTCAACTGTCCGCACAATTCCGCTAATGTTTTTGCTTTTTGTTTTTCGGCAAGAGAGTTGTCTTGGCGGACAAAACTGCCGCGCCCCTTTATGGAATAGATAAATCCCTTTCGTTCCAGTTCACTGTAAGCACGTTGAATGGTATTCGCATTAATGGAAAGCTCGATTGCAAGGGAACGAACGGAAGGAAGCTGTGTATCCGGCTCCAATGCACCATTCAAAATCAAAGTTTGGAAACGGTCGATAATCTGTTCGTAAATTGGCCGTTTATCATGATAATCAATGATAATCAATGTGATTCTCCTTTCTTCATAATATCGTTACAAGTGTACCAATTGTATTAACACACTTATTCTAATAAATACCGAGATAAAAGTCAATAGGATTTGAAGAATATTACGCTTGTGTTTCCCATGCCGGTTCGTATATAATAGTCTCATAGCAATTTGCTTTAGAAAAATGTAAAAAGAAACCTAGGAGGAAAAATCATGAAGAAATTTATGGAGGAATTCAAAAAATTTATCAGTCGCGGAAATGTAATGGATATGGCAGTCGGTGTTATTATCGGTGGTGCGTTTACGGGAATCGTGAACTCGTTGGTGAATGACATTATCAATCCGATTCTGGGTGTGTTTGGCGGACTTAATTTCAGCGAATATGCAATTAAGCTGTCAGGAGACGCTACTTTAAATTATGGTAACTTTATTACGGCAATCATCAATTTCCTGATTATGGCCTTTGTTATTTTCTGCATGGTGAAACTGATGAACGGAATGGCTGCAAAGATGACAAAAAAGAAGGAAGAGGAAGAAGTGCAGGCAGCTCCGACGACTAAGATTTGCCCATTCTGTAAAACGGAGATTGCAATCGATGCAACGAGATGTCCGCACTGTACTTCAGAACTGGATGAGAAGTAATGTCAAAAGAATTGGAAGCCTATTATAACAAATTCTGCGAGGAAAAACGTCTGACCAGAAGACATGGAAATGTGGAGTATATTACTTCCATGAAATATATTCACAAATATCTTAAGGAACTTGGGGCGGATGCAAAAATCCTGGATGTAGGTGCCGGGACCGGGAGATATTCGGTGGCGCTTGCCAATGAAGGGTATGATGTGACGGCAGTGGAGTTAGTAAAATACAATCTGGGTATTTTAAAGCAAAAGAAAAGCGCAGTAAAAGCCTATCAGGGAAATGCATTAAACCTAAAACGATTTGAAGATGATACATTTGATATGACGCTTGTGTTTGGACCAATGTACCATTTGTATACCATGGAAGAGAAACAGAGAGCACTTCGGGAAGCAGTCCGTGTCACAAAAGAAAATGGATGGATTCTGGTTGCTTACTGTATGAATGAATACAGCATCCTGACATATGGATTCAAGGAAAATCATATTAGGGAAAGCATGGCAGCCGGAAAGGTCAATGATGCCTTTCATGTGACACCGGAAGCGGAAGATTTGTATGACTATGTCAGGCTGGAAGACATTGAAAAAATCAATGCCTGTGCGGATGTGGAGCGGATACAGATTGTGGCAGCAGACGGACCTGCAAATTATATGCGTCCGATTTTAAATGCGATGGATGAGGAAACCTATGAGTTGTTTCTTCAATATCATCTGTCTACCTGTGAAAGACCGGAGCTGCTTGGTGCGAGTGCGCATACAGTAGATATTCTTCGGAAAGTACGAAAGGAAGTTTGCAGGCATGATAAAAACATATGTAGCGTTTGATTTGGAAACAACAGGGCTGTCCCCGGAGCATGACCGGATTATTGAAATCGGTGCTTTAAAAGTGAAAGACGGGAAAATCATAGAGCGTTTTTCGGAATTTTTGAAACCGGATATCCCGATTCCGTCTATGATTACCGGCATCACAGGGATTACGAACGAGATGGTTGCAGATGCCAGAGCAACAGAAGAGATTATTCGGGATTTTGTTTCCTTTTGCGGAGAGGAAGTCCTTGTTGGACACAATATTTTGTTTGATTACAAGTTTAGTAAGATATATGCAGAAAAATACGGGTATTCCTTTGAAAAACAAGGAATTGATACCCTGCAGATTGCAAGAAAGGTACATACGAATCTGGAATCCAAAAGTCTAGGAGCGTTATGTGAATACTATCATATTACGAATCAGGCGGCACACCGCGCTTACCATGATGCTCTTGCAACCGCAAAATTATATCAATGCATGGCGCATTATTTTGAAGCACAGGAGGAGAACTTATTTGCTCCTGTGCAATTAAGTTATAAGCCAAAGCCGGTACAATCGATGACGAAAAAACAGGTGGAATATCTCAGATTATTATGTAAGCATCATCATCTTTGCTTTCAAGAGGGGTATCAAACCCTGTCAAGAAGCGAAGCCTCAAGGAAAATCGATGCGATTATTTCAGAGTATGGAAAGATACAATATTAAGGTGACAGGATAGAGAGACATGGAGAACAATCAATTGGTGGTCGGGATTCTGGCCCATGTAGATGCCGGAAAGACGACCCTTGCAGAGAGCATATTGTATTTGAGCGGAAAAATCCGAAAACCGGGCAGGGTGGACCATGGAGATACCTTTCTGGACACTTATGAGCTGGAACGTTCCAGAGGAATTACGATTTTTTCAAAACAGGCGGAAGTGGTATGGGAGGAAAAGAAAATCACGTTGCTGGATACTCCGGGACATGTGGATTTTTCTGCGGAAATGGAACGCACCTTACAGGTGTTGGACTATGCCGTACTTGTTATCAGTGGTGCGGACGGCGTGCAGGGACAGGTACAGACGCTTTGGAAGCTTCTGAAGCGCTATGAAATCCCTGTATTTTTATTTATTAATAAAATGGACCGGGAAGGGACGGACAGAGAGGTCCTAATGTCGGAGCTTCAGAAAAGACTGGATGAAAGATGTATTGATTTTTCCGTTTTACAGCAGAAAAATGAGACATCTTCTCCGGAGGACACAGCCCAGACAGAAGCTGTTTTTCTGGAAAATTTGGCCATGTGCGAGGAAGCACTTTTGGAAAAGTATCTGGAGGGAGAAACCATCTCCGACGATGAAATCCGGGAACTCATCCGGGAGCGGAAGGTTTTTCCCTGTTATTTTGGTTCGGCGCTCAAATTACAGGGTGTGGAAGCATTTTTGGACGGATTTGCAAAATGGACTGTCTGTCCAAAGTATCCGGATGCATTCGGAGCAAGAGTATACAAAATTTCCAGAGACAGACAGGGAACGCGTTTGACACATATCAAGGTGACAGGCGGCACGCTGAAAGTGAAGACACTTTTTACAGAGGAAGAAAAAATAGACCAGATTCGGGTGTATTGCGGGGACAGTTTTATCACTGTTCCGGAAATTTCTGCGGGCAGCATCTGTACCTTGACAGGTCTTTCAGGAACCCATTGCGGAGAGGGATTTGGAATCGAAAAGACTTCAGAGCCTCCTTTTCTGACGCCGGTTCTGACGTATCAGATTCTGCTTCCGGAAGGATGCGATGTGCACGCCATGTTTTTGAAATTAAAGCAATTGGAAGAGGAAGAACCGGAGCTTCACATCGTTTGGAATGCCGCTGCAAATGAAATTCATGCTCAGGTGATGGGGCAGATTCAGATTGAAATTTTAAAGAGTATTATTTTAGAGCGCTTTCAAACAGAGGCAGAGTTTGGAGATGGCAGTATTGTCTACAAGGAGACCATTGAAAATACAGTAGAGGGCGCCGGTCACTATGAGCCGCTGCGGCATTATGCGGAAGTACGGTTATTATTGGAGCCGGGAAACCGGGGAAGTGGTCTTACCTTTGCATCGGACTGCAGCGAGGATATTCTGGATAAGAATTGGCAGCGCCTGATACTGACACACCTTGCGGAAAAAGAGCACAAGGGTGTGTTGACAGGCTCGGAAATCACGGATATGAAAATCACGTTGGTAAACGGGAGGGCACATTTGAAGCATACGGAGGGCGGAGATTTCAGACAGGCAACCTACCGTGCCGTCAGACAAGGCTTGAAACGCGCAAAAAGTGTCCTGCTGGAGCCGGTTTATGAATATCAACTGGAAGTTCCGGCGGAGCTTATTGGACGGGCCATGACGGATATCCGACAGATGTCGGG
>ONED01000001.1:0-116727 GCA_900316755.1 uncultured Eubacteriales bacterium | reverse complement strand
TATTCCAAAGGACACGGGAGAATTTTTTTGTCTCTGAAAGGATATGAGCCTTGTCATGATTCCAAGCAGGTGATTGATTCTATTGGTTATGATGCAGAAGCAGACTTGGAAAACCCCACCGGCTCTGTTTTCTGTTCTCATGGCGCCGGGTTTTTGGTAAGCTGGGACGAAGTGGAAAAATATATGCACACAGAAAGCCGGGAAAAACTGCAAAACAGGGAGCAGGAAGCTTCTTCTGTAACAGCACCGGAAAATCAGGTAGACGAAGAGGAATTAAAAGCGATTTTTGAGCGGACCTATGGAACGATAAAGCGTGACCGGAAACCATATCAAAGTTCCAGAACAGTGCATTCTATGCCGCAGCAGATGAAAAAGCCCAAAAAGCAGGAGCATGTGGAAGAATATTTATTGGTAGATGGATATAATATTATTTTTGCATGGGAAGATTTACGGGAATTGTCTGAGGTGAATCTGGCAGGTGCCAGAGGGAAGCTGATGGATATTTTATGCAACTATCAGGGATATAAAAAGAATACGGTGATTCTTGTATTTGATGGCTATAAAGTGCCGGGAAATCCAGGGGAAGTCATCCGATATCACAATATTTATGTGGTCTACACAAAGGAAGCGGAGACGGCGGACCAATATATTGAAAAAGCAGTTCCGGTGATTGCAAAAAAATACCATGTATCTGTTGCAACCTCGGATGCCTTGGAGCAGAGAATCATTCTTGGACAGGGTGCACAGCGTATTTCGGCGAAAGATTTTCTGTCAGAGATTCAGACGACGAACCGGCAGATGCAGGAAGAACATATGAGAACTTCGAAGGGGGCGAAACAATACCTTTTTGAAGGTCTTCCGGAGGAAATGGCGGAATTTATGGATGAGGTGCGCATGGGAAGAAAAGAATTTTAGAAAATCAATCAGAGGGAGGAGTGATTTGTATATGAATATGTATGATTTGATTGTCAAAAAGAAACGGGGCGGAGAGCTTACCGGAGAAGAGATTTCGTATATGATTACCGGTTACACCGATGGCAGCATTCCGGATTACCAGATGTCGGCAATGATGATGGCAATCTGTTTTCGGGGAATGACACCGGAAGAGACAAAGAATTTGACGATGGCAATGGCAGAGAGCGGAGAGATGCTTGACTTATCCGGGATTGCAGGTGTGAAGGTTGATAAACACAGCACCGGAGGGGTGGGTGACAAAACCTCTCTCGTTCTGGGGCCTATGGTGGCTTCCTTAGGCGTTCCGGTTGCAAAGATGTCGGGCCGGGGACTGGGTCATACCGGTGGAACGATTGACAAACTGGAGAGCTTTACCGGATTTCATACCGCCCTTTCCCGAGAAACATTTATCCGGAATGTCAATACCATCCACATGGCAATCGCAGGACAGACTGCTGATTTGGCACCTGCCGACAAGAAACTTTATGCGCTTCGGGATGTGACAGGAACGGTGGATGAGATGTCCCTAATTGCGAGCAGTATTATGAGCAAAAAACTGGCTTCCGGTGCGGACGCTATTGTCTTAGACGTTAAAACCGGAGATGGTGCATTTATGAAGACGCTGGAGGATTCCATTGCACTTGCGAAAGCGATGGTTTCGATTGGCACGCTTGCCGGAAGAAAGATGACGGCAGTGATTTCAGAGATGGACCAGCCGCTTGGAAGAGCAGTCGGAAATGCGCTGGAGGTCAAAGAGGCAATAGAGACGTTAAAAGGGAATGGACCCGAGGATTTGCAAGAGTTAGTATTCACACTTGGTTCCTATATGGTTGTGGCTGCAGAGAAAGCAGCGTCTTTGGAAGAAGCGCGAGAAAAACTGGCATTGTCATTGAAGGATGGCTCAGCCTTTGAAACCTTCCGAAAATTTGTGACGGCACAGGGTGGCTCTGAGGAGGAAGTTCTTCATCCGGAAAAGCTTCCGGCGGCAAAGTATGTGGAGGAGGTTTTGTGTGAAGAGGCGGGTTTTGTTTCTAAGATTTACACAGAAGAAATTGGTCGGATTTCTCTGCTGCTTGGCGGTGGAAGGGAAACAAAAGAAAGTGAGATTGACTTAGCAGTTGGTCTCATACTGCATAAAAAGCGTGGGGATAAGGTGCAAACAGGAGAGGCTTTGGCAACGATTCATGCAAATGATTTAGAAAAATTAGCACTTGCGAAGGAGCGGCTTCGAAACGCTTATGAGATTGGAAAAGAAGAAGTTCCAAAACAACCGGTAGTGAAGTCCGTGATTGAAGGAGAAAAAAGATAGGAGTTTTCATAAATATGGTTATAAGAAATATGAGAAAAGAGGATACAAACGAGATTTTTGATATGATGCAGGTGTTCTACCGTTCACCGGCCGTCTTTACCAATGGTTCGGAAGAAATCTTTCGCAAGGATATTGAAAACTGCGTAAACGAATGCCCTTATCTGGAAGGGTATGTTTTTGAAAATGAAGGGGAGATTCAAGGGTATGCCATGCTTGCAAAAAGTTTTTCCACTGAGTTTGGAAAGCCTTGTATCTGGATTGAGGATTTGTATATCAAGGAAGCGTACAGAGGGCTTGGGATTGGCAGCCGTTTCTTTGCGTACATTGAGAAGAAATATCCTGATACCATTATCCGGCTTGAGGTAGAGGAGGAGAATGAAAGAGCAGTCAAGGTGTATCGAAAATGTGGATATGAGGTGCTCCCATATATGGAAATGAAAAAGCTGGTGTGAATAGTATGGACAGGCAGCGTATTCATATCTCTCTTTTTTTCCACATATACTGAATAAATTGCATTTTTAGTGTGATTCTATGCGGAAAAATTTACTTAAATCCCGTGTCTCTGATGCGGCGAACATTCCCAAGGATGTGATTTTGGGTGTGCCGCTTGTGCGTATGGTGGGACAGGAAGAATTATATATAGAAAACTACCGGGGAATCCTTGAGTATACAGACACCTTTATCCGGGTACAGACGAAAATCGGGCAGATTCATTTGTCCGGAAAAAAACTGGAAATCATCTACTATACCAATGATGAGATGAAAGTAGTCGGTCATATCGAAAGTCTTAAGTACCATCAAGGAGGATAGTCGTGCAGCAAAAACTCTCAAATCAGTTACAGGGATATTTAAAAATCCGAATTACCGGATATTCCCCGGAACGTTTTTTAAATCTTTGTAAATATCGAGGAATTGAAATCTGGGGATTGGAATCAAAATCCAATGCCTACGAAATGTATATGACCGTAAAAGGATTTCGGGAATTAAAACCAATTCTAAGAAAAACGAGGACTCGAATCACCATTCTGGAGCGATACGGAGTTCCTTTTTTCATGCACAAATACCGCAAACGGAAAGTGTTTTTTGCGGGCATTTTTCTCTGCATAGGACTCATCCTTTTTCTGTCAAAATTTATCTGGAACATCAAAATCGATGGGAATCAGACCATTACAGATCATGTACTGCTGGAATATCTGAGGGGTGAAGAAGTGTATGCCGGAATGAAAATCAAAGATGTGAAATGCGAAGAAATCGTTACCAATATCCGGAAGCAGTTTGATGACATCATATGGGTTTCCGCTTCTTTGGAAGGATGTAATCTCATCATCGCTGTCAGGGAGAATACCGATACGTTTCAGGTAAACCAGACGGAAGAAGAACCCTGTGATATTGTGGCTTCCACAGACGGTGTCATTACGGAAATTATTACAAGAAGCGGCGTTCCTTGTGTCAATAAAGGAGATACGGTAGTCTCGGGTGACCTTTTAGTGTCAGGTACGGTAGAGGTGAAAAATGATGCCGGGGAGGTCGTGCGGGAGGACTATAAGGCAGCGGATGCCGATGTTTATGCGGAATGTATGATACCTTTTGAGGAGATTTGTGAAAATACCTGTTTCGTGAAACAATATGAAGCAAAGAAGACGCACCGGCAGATTTATTTAAATGTGTTAGGATATCATTTTACTCTGGGGAACAAAAGAACGAGGGCGGAAAATCAGGAGCAGCTCTCGCAGGAAACACAGCTAAAGCTAAACGACAGCTTTCTGCTCCCCGTTTCGTATGGAATACACGTGACAAAGGACTATGAACTGGTGGAAACGGAGCGGAGCGCAGAAGAAAAAAAGAAACTTTTGAATGAGAAAATTGCTCTTTGCTGTAAAAAATTAGAAGAGAGCGGGTGTATTGTTCAAGAAAAACAGATTCAAATAATAGAAGAGGCGGACTGTTTTCGGGCAAAAGGCTTTCTAAAAGTAATTCAGCCAATCGGAACCGTGCGAAAATCGGTTGATTTCCAATAGGTGACTGTGCTAGAATAAAAGGAATCAGGAAATAGTGAAAGGACAAATACATGAGTATTCTGGAACAAGTGATAGAAATACCGGCAGCGCATGAGAGCAATGTCTTCGGACAATTTGATGCGTATGCAAAAAAAATAGAGCGCACCTTACATGTTACGCTTATTGTAAGGGACGGAGATGTAAAGATTTTAGGAGAAGCAAACCATGTAGATCAGGCGAAAAGGGTGCTGGAGCAGCTTACGGCTCTTTCTGCACGCGGAAATACGATTACGGAGCAAAATGTGGACTATGCGATTTCTCTGGTATTTGAAGATAGTGAAAAGGAACTGGTAGAGATTGACAAGGATATTATCTGCCACACGCTGCAGGGAAAACCGATTAAACCAAAGACGGTTGGACAGAAAAAATACGTGGATGCGATTCGAAAACAGATGATTACCTTCGGGCTTGGCCCTGCCGGAACCGGAAAGACCTATCTTGCAATGGCGATGGCAATCACGGCTTTTAAGAATAACGAGGTGGGACGCATTATTTTAACCCGTCCTGCCATTGAAGCGGGAGAAAAACTGGGATTCCTTCCGGGAGATTTGCAGAGCAAGATTGATCCGTATCTGAGACCGCTCTATGATGCCCTGTATCAGATTATGGGTGCAGAAAGTTTTTTGAAAAATTCGGAAAAAGGGTTGATTGAAGTTGCACCGCTGGCATATATGAGGGGACGTACTCTGGACAATGCGTTTATCATTTTGGACGAAGCGCAGAATACCACCCCGGCACAGATGAAAATGTTTCTTACCCGAATCGGGTTCGGCTCCAAAGTAGTCATTACGGGAGATGCCACACAGAAGGATTTGCCGGCAAGCACGGTGTCCGGTCTTGATGTGGCAATAAAAGTGGTAAAGAATATTGAGGATATTTCGATTTGTACCTTAACCAGTAAGGATGTGGTGAGACATCCTCTGGTACAGAAAATTGTGAAGGCTTATGAAGATTATGAGAAAAAGAGTGAACACACAAAAAGCAGAAGGAGACAGAAGGCATGACCGTATTGTTTGAGGAAGAGGGCGAAGTGATACTCCCCATAGAGGATTCGAGTGGGCTTGCAAAAAAAGTCATAGAGACGGCTTCGGATTATGTAGGATGTCCTTATGAAATCGAAGTGAGTCTCTTGCTTACTATGAATGAGGAAATCCGGGAAATGAACCGACAGTTCCGTGAGATGGATAAGCCCACGGATGTGCTTTCTTTTCCAATGATAGATTATGAAACGGCAGGGAACTTTTTGTTTTTAGAGGAGGCAGAAGATTGCTTCCATCCGGAGACAGGGGAACTGATACTGGGAGATATTGTAATTTCAAAAGAAAAAGTGCTTGCACAGGCCGAGGAATACGGACATTCCGTGGAGCGGGAATATGCATTTTTAATTGCACACAGTATGCTTCATCTGTTCGGATATGACCATATGGAGGAAGAAGAACGCATAGTGATGGAAGAAAAACAACGGGAGATTTTAGAACGTTTACAGATTTTGAGATAGTGAGGGAATCTATGGAAACAGAACAAAAGAAAAACAATAACAGTTTTCTCCTGCAGGGGATGATTCTTGCGGCAGCCGGAATCATCACGAGACTCATCGGAATTGCATATCGTATCCCGGTAAATAACATTCTGGGAGATGAGGGACAGGGGTTTTACGGATGCGCGTTCTCTATCTATAATATTGCTTTGCTTCTTACCTCTTACAGTCTTCCGCTGGCGGTTTCCAAACTGGTTTCCGCACGCGTTTCGAAAAAAGAATATAAGAATGCCATGCGCATTTTAAAAGGGGCGCTGATATTTGCCATTGTCGTGGGAGCGGCAGTGGGGATTCTTATTTTTGTGTGCTCCGATTATATTGCAGAAGAAGTGATGTCCCTGAGACTGAGTGCTTACGCACTTCGCGTTCTGGCACCCGGACTGTTTATTGTTGCAGTGATGGGAGTCATGAGGGGATTTTTCCAAGGGATGGGAACGATGATTCCCACTGCACTTTCCCAGATTGTGGAGCAGATTGTCAATGCAGTTGTCAGTATTATCGGGGCAAGCTATCTGTTGGAAATGGGGAAAAAGGTTGCTGAGGCAAAGACAGATTCTTCCCTGCCATATGCCTACGGGGCAGCAGGAGGGACTCTGGGAACCGTTTCCGGGGCTTTGATTGGGCTGATTTTTTTGTTGGTTGTCATGGCACTTTTTTATCCGACCCTGAAACGAAGAGTGGAGCGGGACAGAATGGGTCATCCGGAAGGTTACGGAGAAATCTACCCGGTGCTCCTTATGACGATTGCTCCCGTGATTTTAAGCACTGCCATTTATAATATCAGCGAGACTCTGGATCAGGGTATTTTCAGCAACATTATGGCGATGCAGGGACATACGGAAAAGGAGACCGCAAGTCTTCTCGGAATGTTCACCGGAAAATACAATACACTGATTAACATTCCGCTGGCAGTGGCCAATTCACTGGGTGCAGCTTTGATTCCCAGCCTGACTGCAACCGCCATGACGGGGACGAAAAAACAGATACATACAAAAATTAACATGGTCATTCGATTTGTCATGATGATTGCCATTCCCTGCGCTACGGGATTTTTGGTGCTGGCAGAGCCGATTCTGGATTTGCTGTACAACGGAAATACCGAGATTCCGGCACGAATGCTGCAGTTTGGAGCGGTTACGGTCATATTTTATTGTCTGTCAACCGTAACCAATGCCATTCTCCAAGGGCTGAATAAAATGACGACCCCTGTGAAGCATGGTGCGATTTCATTGGTTGTACATTTAGTCGGTCTGTATCTCATGCTGGTGGTGTTCCGGTGGGAAATTTATGCAGTTGTAGCGGGGAATATTATCTTTTCATTGAGTATGTGTATTTTAAATGCCCGCGCTTTGAAAAAGGCGGTGCGATATAAACAGGAGATTCGAAGGACGTTTCTGATTCCGCTTTTTGCGTCTGCGATTATGGGTGTCGTTACTTTTGGAGCATATTTGCTGATGGGGCTTGCCCTTCCGAAGGCGGCAGCAACGATTTTGGCACTGCTTGTCGCTGTTTTGGTATATGGTGTATGCCTGTTGAAATTCGGTGCACTGACATCGGATGAGATTGTGTCACTGCCAAAGGGTGCAACCATTTATAAAATGCTGGTAAAACTGCATTTATTGGATGAAGAATATTGATTTTTCCCGGTAAAAAATTTCTGCCTGCTGCATAAATGATAGAAAAAAGCCAATACTGTATGAAAAAGGAGTGCACATTATGCGGAAAAAATACAGTATCGGTTTTTTGATTCTCACAATTTTGGTTGTATTTTTGTTGATATTAGGCTATCGAATCAGTTATCATAAAATGCTTTCGAAACAGGAAGAAGCACAGGCGCAGGAAGACGCGCCGGAAAAAGAGGAAGGTTTTTATATTAAGGCAGCAGACGGGTATGTTACGGTATATCTGGGGGATGGGAAAACCGTCTATGAATATACCTCCATCTTAGTGAGTGAACTTCCGGATGCTATACAAAAAGAGCTGGAGAACGGGAAAAAGGTGGATAGTCTTGGACAAGTTTATGGATTTTTGGAAAATTATTCGAGTTGATATATGGACGAAGAAGATGTTATAGTATAAGATAAGAGGAAGTTCCCGGGAGGAAAGAGATATGACAGAAGAAAAAATAAAAAGAATCAATGAATTATATCATAAATCGAAAAAAGAAGGTCTGACAGCTGATGAAAAGCAGGAGCAGCAGATTTTGCGGAGAGAATATATCGATTCATTTAAACGAAATTTAAGAGGACAGCTTGACAATATTTCCATTCAGGAAAAGGATGGAAGTATCACAAATCTGGGGGAGAAATATGGAATCAAAGAAGGACATTAGAAAGTGCGTCCTTGCAAAACGAAGCAGTATGGAAGAGAAAGAGTGGGAGGAGAAAAGCCACAGGATTTTTGAGAAAGTGGTATCTCATCCTTTCTTTTTGAAAGCATCGGAAATCTACTGTTATGTGGATTACAGACGGGAAGCCGGTACGCGGGAAATCATAATGGCTTCGTGGAACGCAGGGAAAAAAGTGGCCGTCCCCAAAATTGAAAATGGAGAAATGCAGTTCCATTATATCTCTGATTTTGAGGCGCTAAAGGAAGGGTACTTTGGTATTTTAGAGCCGCAGACAGGACGCAGGGCAGAAGGGGAAAATGCGCTTGTGATTCTGCCCGGTGCAGTCTTTGATTGGAAGCGAAACCGGATTGGTTACGGAAAGGGCTTTTACGACCGATATCTTTCCAGGCACAAAAACTACGATACGCTGGCCATTGCCTTTGCATTTCAGGTAGCATCTGTGATTCCTGCGGATGCGCATGATATCCGGCCAAAGGTATTGATTACGGAGGAAACTATCTATGAAGAATGTATTACCGAATGACCCCATGCTTTGCCTGAGTGTGGTGAATACAAAGCTGAGAGATTATTATTCCAATCTGGAACTGCTTTGTGAGGATATGGAGATAGACAGGCAGGCTCTGACAGAGAAGCTTGCAGCGATTGATTATGAATATGATGAGAACCAAAATCAGTTCATTTAAGGAGGTAAACCGGGTGAGAGAGATAGAAAACTACATAGAAGACGCGGATTTAACCAAAGAGGCGCCGCCAAACGAGCCACAGCGCCAATACTATTTCATAAAAAAAGCACGAGAATATGTGCATCAGGTTTCAGAGCAAATCGGACGCCCACTGACTTTTTGTGTGACCACCTTCGGGTGTCAGATGAATGCCCGGGATTCCGAAAAACTGGTGGGAATTCTGGAACAAATTGGCTATGTGGAAGAGCCGGAAGAAGAGAAAGCGGATTTTGTCATTTTTAATACTTGTACGGTGCGGGAAAACGCCAATATGCGAGTGTATGGAAGGCTTGGTCAATTGAAGCATCAGAAAAAGGAAAATCCATATAGGATGATTGGACTTTGCGGATGTATGATGCAGGAGCCGGAGGTTGTGGAAAAGCTGAAGCAAAAATACCGCTATGTGGACCTTATTTTTGGCACGCACAACATCTACAAATTTGCAGAACTTATTGTCACACGGCTGGAATCGGAACGCATGGTAATCGACATCTGGAAGGATACGGACAAAATTGTGGAAGACCTTCCCAGCGAGCGAAAATTCCCGTTCAAATCCGGTGTGAATATTATGTTTGGCTGCAACAATTTCTGCAGCTACTGTATCGTGCCGTATGTGCGCGGAAGAGAAAGAAGCCGGAATCCCAAGGACATTCTCCGGGAAATTGAAGGACTGGTTGCAGATGGAGTAGTAGAAGTGATGCTGCTGGGGCAGAATGTAAATTCCTACGGCAAAAATCTGGAAACCCCGATGACATTTGCCGAGCTTCTTCGGGAAATTGAAAAAATCGAGGGACTGAAACGGATTCGGTTTATGACCTCCCATCCCAAGGATTTATCAGACGATTTGATTGAAGTTATGCGCACTTCCAAAAAGATATGTAAGCATCTTCATCTTCCGGTACAGTCGGGAAGCACCCGCATTTTGCAGAAAATGAACCGGCGCTACACGAAAGAACAGTATTTGGAATTGGTACGAAAAATCAAAACGGCTGTGCCGGATATCTCGCTGACAACAGATATGATTGTTGGGTTCCCGGGTGAGACAGAAGAGGATTTCTTGGAGACCATGGATATTGTCAGACAGGTCCGCTATGACAGTGCCTTTACATTTATTTATTCGAAACGAACCGGAACACCGGCTGCGACTATGGAAGACCAGATTCCGGAGGAGGTTGTAAAAGACCGGTTTGACCGATTGCTGAAAGAAGTACAGACCATATCGTCAGAGGTCTGCCGTGTACACGAAGGAACCATACAGTCTGTTTTGGTGGAATCGAGGAACGACCATGATGAAACATTGGTAACGGGAAGACTCAGCAACAATTTGCTGGTTCATTTTCCGGGAGACGAAAGTCTGATTGGGAGAATTGTGGATGTACATCTAAACGAATGCAAAGGGTTTTATTACCTCGGCGAAATGGTATAAATTCCATTTATATTTTCAAAAAGGAACGTCCAAACTATGTAGTAGATTCATAGGGAGGGCGTTTTTTATGCTAATGAAAAAATTGAGTGAATACTTGTTTTTATGGGCTCTCGGAGGAACTCTGTATTATTCCATTGAACTTATGTTCCGCGGATTTTCCCACTGGAGCATGTTTTTGCTCGGCGGAATCTGCCTGTTGTTTTTCTGGTTACAGGGAAGTAAAACGGAATGGAGCGATCCAATGTGGGTACAGGTCATCCGGTGCACCATTTTTGTGGTTTCATGCGAATTTATCACCGGAATCATTGTAAATAAATGGCTTGGATGGGGCGTTTGGGATTACAGTGACGAGCCTTTTCATTTGTTCGGGCAGATTTGTCTGCCATTTGCTGTTATCTTTTCCGGATTTGCCGTTATCGGCATTATACTCAGCGGAAACCTGATGCACTGGTTGTTTGGGGAGAAAAAACCAAATTATCACGTTTTATAGGAAAGAATGTTTGTATTTTTTCGCAAATTGGTCTATACTTTACTCTGTATAAATGGAAACTGTAGATAAGGAGAAAGAACGTGGCAGAATTAACCCCTATGATGCAGCAGTATATGGAGACAAAAGAGCAATATAAGGACTGCATCTTATTTTATAGACTGGGTGATTTTTATGAAATGTTTTTTGACGATGCAATTACGGCAAGCCGGGAATTGGAAATCACCCTGACCGGAAAAAATTGTGGACTGGAAGAGCGGGCACCCATGTGCGGCGTGCCTTACCATGCTGTGGACAGCTATTTAAACCGTCTGGTGCAGAAAGGGTATAAGGTGGCAATCTGTGAGCAGGTGGAAGACCCGAAGCTTGCAAAGGGCATTGTGAAACGGGAAGTCGTGCGTATCGTCACTCCTGGGACGAACCTAAATACACAGGCATTGGATGCATCGAAAAATAATTATATCATGTGTATCGTCTATATCGGAGACCACTTTGGACTCTCTGTTGCAGACGTGACGACAGGGGACTATTTCGTCACAGAACTGGACACGGAGAGAAAGCTGATTGATGAGATTGCCAAATACGAGCCATCGGAAATTATCTGTAATGAACCCCTTTTCGTGAGCGGAATGGATTTGGAGGAGCTAAAGCATCGATTCGGGATTACGATTTATGCATTGGATTCCTGGTATTTTGATGATGATTCCTGCGAAAGAGTCTTAAAAGAGCATTTTCATGTAGCAAGCATGGAAGCGTTAGGGTTAGGGGATTATAATTGTGGCCTGATTGCAGCGGGAGCACTTCTCCAATATTTATACGAGACACAAAAGAATTCGCTTGCTCATTTGAGCGGGATTAAGGGATATACGACCGGGAAATATATGCTGCTTGACAGCTCTACCAGAAGAAATCTGGAGCTCTGTGAGACCTTACGGGAAAAGCAAAAGAGGGGCTCCCTTCTCTGGGTATTGGATAAGACGAAGACAGCTATGGGCGCCCGGACACTCCGCAGTTTTGTAGAACAACCTTTGATAGACAGGGAAGAAATTGAAAAACGTCTGGAAGCGGTGGAGGAGTTAAAACAGAATGCGATTACCAGAGAGGAACTCCGGGAATATCTGACTCCGGTCTACGATTTGGAACGTCTGATTAGCAGGATTACATACCAGTCCGCCAATCCAAGGGATTTGATTGCTTTTAAGAGCTCTTTAAAGATGCTTCCGCCAATCAAATGTATTTTGGGAGATTTAAATGCATCTCTTTTAAGAAGACTTGACGAAGAACTGGATTCTCTGGAACATCTCTGCGCCTTGATTGAAAATGCCATTGAGGATGACCCGCCGCTCGCCATGAAAGAGGGGGGGATTATCAAAACCGGATACAGTGAAGAAGTGGACAAGCTGCGCAATGCAAAGACAGAAGGAAAAACATGGCTCGCCCGGTTGGAGGAATCCGAGCGGGAAAAAACAGGAATTAAGAATCTTCGGATCAAATATAACAAAGTATTCGGATATTATCTGGAAGTGACAAACTCATACAAGGATCTGGTTCCGGATTACTATACCAGAAAGCAGACCTTGTCCAATGCGGAACGGTTTATTACGCCGGAATTGAAAGAATTGGAAGACATGATTCTGGGTGCTGAGGATAAATTGTATGCGTTGGAATATGAATTGTACTGCGAAGTGCGGGAAAGCATTGCAAGCGAGGTTGCACGGATTCAGCAGACAGCGAAAGCAGTTGCCCGGCTGGATGTATTTGCGTCCCTTGCTTATGTTGCGGAACGCAATAATTATGTGAAGCCAAGCATGAATGAAAAAGGAGTCATTGATATTAAAAATGGACGTCATCCGGTGGTGGAAAAAATGATTCCCAATGAGATGTTTATTTCCAATGATACTTATCTGGATGATAAAAAGAACCGTATTTCCATTATTACGGGACCGAATATGGCAGGAAAATCTACTTATATGCGTCAGACGGCATTGATTGTTCTTCTAGCGCAGATAGGCTCTTTTGTGCCCGCAGACAGTGCCAATATCGGAATCGTAGACCGTATTTTCACAAGAGTAGGTGCTTCGGATGATTTGGCTTCCGGACAGAGTACCTTTATGGTAGAGATGACGGAGGTGGCAAACATTCTGCGGAATGCAACCGGAAAAAGTCTTTTGATTTTGGATGAAATCGGGCGCGGAACCAGTACCTTTGACGGGCTCAGTATTGCATGGGCAGTGGTAGAACATATTAGCAACAAGCGTCTTCTGGGAGCAAAAACGCTGTTTGCAACCCATTACCATGAGCTGACGGAGCTGGAAGGGAAGCTTGACAGTGTGAATAATTACTGTATTGCCGTGAAAGAGCAGGGGGATGATATCGTGTTCCTGCGCAAAATCGTAAAAGGCGGTGCTGATAAAAGCTATGGAATTCAGGTGGCAAAGCTTGCAGGAGTACCGGATAGTGTCATCCAAAGAGCAAAAGAGATTGTAAATGAATTGATAGATGCAGACATTACCACCAGAATCCGGGATATTTCGGTACAGTCCCAGGAACCGGTGAAAAGGGTAAAAAAATATGATGAAGTGGATTTGGCACAGATTTCCCTTTTTGATACGGTGAAGGATGATGATGTTCTGGAAGAATTAAAGCAGATTGATGTCGCCCATTTGACACCGATGGATGCGTTAAACACCATTTACCGGTTACAGAACAAATTAAAAAACAGATGGTAGGACCAAAGGAGAAATATGGCACAGATTCAAGTTTTAGATCAGGTTACAGTGGATAAGATTGCGGCAGGCGAGGTGATTGAACGCCCCGCCTCCATTGTAAAAGAGATGGTGGAAAATGCCATTGACGCAGGTGCGACTGCGGTAACTGTGGAGATTAAGGAGGGCGGGATTTCGTTTATCCGGATTACAGACAATGGCTGCGGAATTCCGAACAAGGAAGTTGCACTGGCATTTTTGCGGCATTCTACCAGTAAAATTCGTTCGGTAGAAGACCTGTCAACCGTTGCAACACTGGGATTTCGCGGTGAGGCATTGTCGAGCATTGCAGCCATTTCACAGGTGGAGCTTATTACCAAACAGAAGGATTCGCTTTTTGGAACCCGTTATCGGATTGAAGGCGGGATAGAAAAAGGCATAGAGGAAACAGGAGCCAGAGATGGTTCTACCTTTTTTATCCGCAATATTTTTTATAATACACCGGCGCGGCGAAAGTTTTTAAAAACAGCCATGACGGAGGCAGGTCATGTCAATGAGCTGATGATACGCCTTGCGCTCTCTCATCCGGAAGTGTCATTTGAATTTATAAACAATGGACAGACCAAGCTTCACACCTCCGGAAACGGGCGGCTAAAGGATACGATTTATCATGTATTCGGGCGGGAGATTGCTGCAAATCTGCAGGAAGTGGAGACCATTTCTTCCGGAATCAAGGTAACAGGGTATCTTGGGAAACCACTGATTTCCAGGGGAAACCGCAACTATGAGAATTATTTTATCAACGGGCGTTATGTGAAGAGCAATATTATCGCAAAAGCGCTGGAGGATGGATATCAGGATTTTATGATGCAGCATAAATATCCTTTTACCGTGCTTCATTTTGTAATGGATGGCTCTGATATTGATGTGAATGTGCATCCGACAAAAATGGAACTGCGCTTTGACAATCAGCAGAGAGTCTATAATTTTGTGTATGAGGCTGTGAAAGAGGCATTCCGTGAGAAAGAACTGATACCCAGGGTGGAGCTTCCGAAAGCGGAACGACCGTTTCTTTCCCAAATGCCTGATGAAGGACAGAAAGCCAAAGCTATGCCGGCAGGCGAAAAAAATCTTGATTATTTTATGCAGAGGATGCGGGAGCGGGTGACTTCGTACCACAATCAAAATTCGCAGGCAGAGGTGAAAAACATTTCCGGTATCCACCGGGAAAAAGAACAGACAGACCGTATCCGGGAGACGGTGAATTATGGAAAGTCGCAGCAAAAGGCTCCGGAGCAGCTCAATTTATTCGATGAAAAACTACTTACAAAGGAAGCGGTAAAAGAACACCGGATTATCGGTCAATTGTTTGATACCTACTGGCTGGTGGAATTTCATGAGCAATTATATATTATTGACCAGCATGCGGCACATGAGCGGGTACTGTATGAAAAAACGCTAAACAGTATGAAAACCAGAGAATATACGTCGCAGCTTCTTAGCCCGCCTCTGGTTCTTCATCTGACCATGCAGGAGGAGGAAGCGTTAAATACCTACATGGAGCATTTTACAAATATTGGATTTGAGATAGAGCCGTTTGGCGGTTCTTCTTACGCGGTCCGAGCCGTGCCGGATAATCTGTTTCACATTGCGAAGAATGAACTGCTGATGGAAATGCTGGATAACCTGACGGAAGGCCTGCAATCGGCGGTTACTCCGGATTTAATTGCAGAGAAAGTGGCGTCGATGTCCTGCAAGGCCGCAGTGAAGGGAAATTCCCGGTTGTCCCGACAAGAGGCAGAGGTTTTGATTGACGACCTTTTGAAGCTGGAAAATCCATATCACTGCCCACATGGAAGACCGACCATTATTTCTATGACAAAACGAGAATTGGAAAAGAAATTTAAGCGAATTATTTAGGAGTGTTAGATAGCGGCATGAAAAAGAAACCATTGATTATTTTGACGGGACCTACTGCAGTCGGAAAAACAAAGGCGTCCATTGGACTTGCAAAAGCAATCGGCGGAGAGATTATCTCGGCGGATTCCATGCAGGTATATAAGGGAATGGATATTGGCTCCGCAAAGATTCGCCCGGAGGAAATGAAAGGGATTCAGCATTATCTTGTGGATGTACTGGAGCCTTCTTGTGAATTTCATGTGGTCCGGTTTCAGCAGATGGCCAAACAGGCAATGGCAGAAATCTATGCAAAAGGAAAGATTCCCATTGTGGTGGGAGGAACCGGATTTTATATTCAGGCGCTTCTTTATGATATCGATTTTACGGAAAATGAAGAGGACACCGGGTATCGGGAGGAATTAGAAGCACTTGCAAAGGAGCGTGGCGCAGAATATTTACATGAAATGCTGAAGGAAGTGGACCCGGAATCTGCCGGGCAGATTCATGCAAACAATCGGAAACGCGTTATCCGGGCGCTGGAGTTTTATAGGCTGACCGGGCAGAAAATTTCAGAACACAATGAAACAGAGCGGGCAAAAGAATCTCCTTATGAATTCTGCTATTTTGTGTTAAATGATGACCGGAAAAAGCTGTATGACCGGATTGAGAAAAGAGTAGACCAAATGCTGAAAATGGGGCTTCTTGAAGAAGTAACCGCCTTGAAAAACAAAGGTTATACAAAGGATATGGTTTCTATGCAGGGACTGGGATATAAAGAAATGCTAAATTACTTAAATGGGGAATATTCCTATGAAGAGGCAGTTTCCATTTTAAAACGGGACACCAGACATTTTGCAAAACGCCAGCTCACCTGGTTTCGAAGAGAGCGGGACGTGATTTGGATCGAAAAAGAACATTATGACTATGATGAGGAAAAAATATTAGAAGTCATGTTATCTTATATCAGGGAAAGGACAAAGATTCTATGTTAGATATGCAAATGATGTATAAAGAATTGGGAATTTCTGAGAAGGTGTATTCCTATGGACAGGAAATAGAGGCAACCTTAAAAGAACGATTTGAAAGCATTGATAAAGTAGCAGAATATAATCAACTGAAGGTGCTCCATGCCATGCAGGAGAGCAGGGTAAGCGAAGGCTGCTTCCATTATGCAAGTGGATATGGTTACAGCGACCAAGGGCGGGATACACTGGAGGAGGTGTATGCAAAAACCTTCCATACGGAATCTGCACTGGTACGGCCGCAGATTACCTGTGGAACCCATGCTCTGGCTCTGGCACTTGGAGCAAACTTACGCCCGGAGGATGAGGTACTCTCTCCGGTAGGAAAACCCTATGATACATTAGAAGAAGTGATTGGAATCCGCGCATCAAAAGGTTCCCTTGCCGAATACGGTATTTCATACCGCCAGGTGGACTTATTAGAGGATGGCACGTTTGACTATGAGAAAATAAAAGAGGCCGTCGGGGAGAAAACAAAACTGGTGACAATTCAGCGCTCCAAAGGATATCAGACCAGACCCAGTTTTTCTGTAACGCAGATTGGGCAGCTGATTGCGTTTGTAAAACAGCTCAAACCGGATGTAATCTGTATGGTGGATAACTGCTATGGAGAATTTGTAGAGACCATAGAGCCCAGTGATGTGGGGGCAGACATGATAGTGGGGTCTCTCATTAAAAATCCGGGTGGCGGTCTTGCACCAATCGGCGGCTATATTGCCGGAAAAAAAGAATATATTGAAAATTGTGCATACCGGCTGACGGCTCCGGGACTTGGAAAAGAGGTGGGTGCATCTCTGGGTGTGATGCAGTCTTTCTTTCAAGGCTTTTTCCTTGCTCCGACGGTGGTTGCAGGTGCACTAAAAGGAGCAATTTTTGCGGCAAACGTGTATGAAAGACTGGGATTTCCGGTAATTCCGAACGGAACGGAAAGCCGTCACGATATCATTCAGGCAGTGACACTTGGTTCTCCGGAAGGAGTCATTGCTTTCTGCAAGGGCATTCAGGCGGCAGCACCGGTGGACAGCTATGTCTCTCCCGAACCATGGGCCATGCCGGGATATGACAGTGATGTGATTATGGCGGCAGGAGCGTTCGTACAGGGCTCCTCCATTGAACTGAGTGCAGATGGACCCATAAAGCCGCCTTACGCAGTCTATTTTCAGGGAGGGCTTACATGGGAGCATGCAAAGCTGGGAATCTTAATGTCACTGGAACAACTGGTGCAGAAGGGGATTGTAACCCTTCCCTAAAAACAGGATGCGATTAGGAAGGTATGGATTGAGGAGTTTCTATGAAGACAAGACAAGTAATTGTGGTCGGAGGCGGTGCTTCCGGTCTGACTGCAGCCATTTCGGCCGCAGAAAATAATGCCGCTGTTACGATTTTAGAACAAAAAGAGCGTGTGGGAAAAAAGATACTGTCCACCGGAAACGGCAGATGTAATGTCACAAATACAGACATGAGAGCGGACTGTTTTCGAGGAGAGGATGTTTCCATTGTTTCAAAAGTGCTGGAACGCTTTGGCTATCCGGAAACGGTACAGTTTTTTGAAAAGCTGGGTGTGATTTTAAAAAACCGTCAGGGATATCTTTATCCCATTTCCGATCAGGCATCCACTATTTTAGATGCTCTTCGCTTAGAAGCGGACAGGTTGTCGGTGCAGGTTGTAACGGGAGAGACGGTGTGTTTGATTGAGAAACATAAGAATGGATTTTCCGTAAGAACAAAACGGTCAGAGTATCACTGTGATGCCGTGATTCTGGCGACCGGGGGAAAAGCAGCCCCGGTTCTGGGTTCCGACGGAAGCGGATATGCACTTGCAAAATCCATGGGACATACGATTTCGCCCGTTGTACCGGCTTTGGTACAGCTGCGCTGCAGGGGGACATATTTTAAACAAATCTCCGGTGTGCGCGTGAATGCGGCGGTGCATCTTTTTGTGGATGGAACATGGTGTGCATCCGATACGGGAGAGCTGCAGCTTACCGATTATGGAATCTCCGGAATTCCGGTCTTTCAGGTAAGCCGCTATGCGGCAAAAGCACTTTACGAAAAGAGAAAGGTGACAGCCCGGATAAATTTCCTTCCAACCATGACGGAAGAAGCGCTTTTTTCGTTTTTGGAAGAACGAAGAGCGCGATTGGGACACAGACGTGCAGAGGATTTTCTGCTTGGAATGCTTCATAAAAAGCTCATAGGAATATTTTTGAAAGAAGCGAACATTCCGGCAAACACTTGTATTTTGGAGATATCGGAAACTCAATGGAGAAAACTGTGTACTTGCTTTTGTCATTTCCCGATGGAGATTGAGGGAACGAACACATTTGCGCAGGCGCAGGTTTGTGCAGGCGGCGTTAAAACCACGGAAATCCATGCCGAAACAATGGAATCCCGCTATGTGAAAGACCTTTATCTGACCGGGGAATTGCTGGATATTGACGGAATCTGCGGAGGTTATAATCTGCAATGGGCATGGGCAACAGGTTATCTTGCCGGAACCTATGCAGCGAAAGGAACAGAACATGATTCGAATCGGACAATTAAAACTACATCCAAATCACAGTGAACAGGAACTGCTGCAAAAGATTGCGAAAACGCTGCGGATACCGGAGCAGGAGATTTTGCGCTTTCAAATCCGGAAACAGTCCATTGATGCGAGGAAAAAGCCGCAGATACAATATGTTTATACGGTAGATGTGGAAGTGAAGAACGAAAAACAGATACTAAAGAGACAAAAAGGGAGTCAAATCAGTATTGCCGGGGAAACGCTGTATCAGTTTCCGATGACCGGCACAAAAAGGCTCGATTATCGTCCGGTCATTATCGGAAGCGGACCTGCGGGTCTTTTTTGTGCATATCTGCTGGCAGAGCATGGATTCTGCCCGGTTGTATATGAAAGAGGGGCTTCTGTGGAGGAGCGGACGGCTGATATCGAGACATTCTGGACCACCGGAGTATTAAAACCGGATTCCAATGTACAGTTTGGAGAGGGCGGTGCAGGGACTTTTTCCGACGGAAAATTAAACACACTTGTGAAGGATGCGGATGGGCGCAATCGGAAAGTGCTGGAAATCTTTGTGGAAAACGGAGCTCCTGAGGAAATTTTGTATCAGGCGAAGCCGCATATTGGAACGGATATCTTGACGGATGTGGTCCGTAATATGCGAAATCGTATCATTCAGTGGGGCGGCGAAGTGCATTTTCACAGCCGGCTGATGGACTTTAAACTGGAGCATGGAGAATTAAACTCCATCACCATTGTTAAGGAGGGCGAGAAAAAGACGATTCCGGCAAAGCATCTGATATTAGCCATTGGACACAGTGCCCGGGATACCTTTGAATTGTTGTATAAGAAGCAGATTCCCATGTGTGCAAAAGCATTTGCGGTAGGAGTGCGGGTGGAGCATCCACAGGCTGTAATCAATGCATCCCAGTATGGCGAACATCCGCCGTATGTACTTCCAAACGCCTCCTACAAAGTGACTGCTAATCTGAAAAATGGAAGAGGCGTGTACTCTTTTTGCATGTGTCCCGGTGGCTATGTAGTGAACGCATCGTCAGAGGAGGGAATGCTTGCCATCAACGGAATGAGTTATCATGCCCGTGATGGGAAAAATGCAAACAGTGCGGTGATTGTAACCGTAACACCGGAAGATTTCGGCTCGGATCATCCCCTTGCGGGAATGTATTTTCAGAGAATGCTGGAGAAAAAAGCATATGAAGTCGGAGGAGGCTGTGTTCCGGTACAGCGGTTTGCTGATTTTTGTGAAAATCATGTGACGAAAAAACTCGGAACCATCACACCACAGATAAAGGGCGCATATCAATTGGCGAATGTAAGGGCAATTTTTCCGGAAGAAATCGCTAAATCCATTGAAGATGGAATAAAATCGTTCGACAGACAAATACAGGGTTTTGCAAATCCGGATGTCATTTTGTCGGGAGTGGAAAGCCGGACGTCCTCCCCGATTCGAATCCCGCGGAATGATGCCATGCAGGTTGAAAAAACGGGGATTTATCCGTGCGGAGAGGGTGCAGGCTTTGCGGGAGGAATTACTTCTGCGGCGATGGATGGTATTCGTACCGCAGAAAGCATCAGCAAAAATTTTGTACCATTCGACAAACGCCTATAAATTTTCTTCAGAAAAATTTAATGGGATGGCTCTATACACTATTTTTGTTTTGTGTTAAAATAAATAAAGTTTGTTGGAGAGAAAGAGGTGGAGTACAGATGAAAAGAACAGGGGCAAAAAACGGCTGGGTGCTGTTTCTTCTCATGCTTGCCGGAATTGTGCTTGGCAGCTTTGTCGGAACTCTTACAGAACATATTTCCGGTTTTAGCTGGCTAAGTTACGGACAGTCATTTGGACTTGACAGTCCCATCGTTCTGAATATTGGAATTATGGTTCTGACATTCGGTTTGACGATTAAGATTACGATTGGAAGCATTCTCGGTATGATGATTGCGGCGATTGTGTATCGTTTTGTTTAGCGCCTGCGTGCAATGAGCTACATAATACATGAACCAAACATATAAAATGAAGGAAATGGCAGAGGAGGAACGTCCTTATGAGAAATGTCTCCGCTATGGGGCAGGACGGTTGTCGAACGTGGAGCTTTTAGCAGTGCTTCTGCGCACCGGCACAAAAGGGATGAACTCTCTGGAACTTGCAAAGAGTATTTTAGAGGCACCATCGGGGGAGGAAACTCTGTTAAACATTCATCAGATTACGCTGCAAAAGCTAAAGAGGCTTAGAGGAATCGGAAAAGTAAAGGCAGTTCAGATTCTCTGCCTTTCCGAGCTTGCAAAGAGACTGGCAAAGGCGAGCGCAAAGGAGGGACTTGTCTTCCATCTTCCTGTTACCATTGCCGAATACTACATGGAGGAAATGCGTCATCAGAAGCAGGAGCATATGAAGCTTCTGATGCTGGATACGAAATCAAAGCTTTTGGGAGAATCCAATATTTCAAAGGGGACAGTAAATGCCTCTCTGGTTTCTCCCAGAGAATTATTTATAGAGGCTCTGGACTGCGGCGCGGTATCGATTATCCTGCTGCACAATCATCCAAGCGGAGATCCGACTCCGAGTCAGGCAGATATCTTGTTTACAAAAAGAGTAAAAGAAGCCGGTGAGTTAATCGGAATTTCGCTGCTTGACCACATTATTATTGGAAATAATTGCTATATCAGCTTTGCAGAACAGAACATGATATAGCACCTGAAAGGATACAAACCATGTTTGGCAACATTTATGGACTTGACCTTGGAACCTATGAAATCAAGGTTTACGATAAAAATAAGAATACCATCTGGAAAGAGAAGAATACGGTTGCAGTCAAAAACAAAAAAGAGATTTTTTCCGTAGGGGATGCAGCTTACGATATGTATGAAAAAGCGCCCCTTCATATTGAAATTGTTTTCCCGATGAAAGAGGGTGTTATTTCCCGTTTTTATGACATGCAGTATCTTTTGCAGAATCTGCTGAAAAAAGAGCGCCATTTTGTGAGCGGTTCCAAGTATGTGATTGCTGTTCCTACCGATGTGACAGAGGTAGAGAAAAAGGCATTTTATGATTTGGTGATTCACTCTACCGCAAGGGCAAAAGAGGTCAGGATTGTGGAACGCTCCATTGCGGATGCCATCGGTCTTGGGCTGGATATACAGAAGTCGCCGGGAATCTTTATTGTCAATTTCGGAGGGGAGACAACAGAATTATCCGTACTTGCCTCAGGCGGTATGGTTTTAAACCGCATTCTAAAAATCGGGGGCAATACACTCAACCAGGCCATCGTGAACCGGGAAAAAACCAAAAACGAATTCCTGATTGGAAAACTGACCGCAGAAACACTGCGAAAGAAATTTGGAATCATCGGGGATGAGAAGGACAGTTTAACAGTATCCGGACGAGATCTGGTTTCCGGTATTCCGACGCAGAGGAAGGTTTTGGCTCCTTTGGTTCGTAATGCCATGAAAGATAATTTGGAAAATTGTATCCGGGAGATTCGGGTCTTATTAGAGAGGACTCCGCCGGAGGTGCTTCGCTCTATCCAGCGAAACGGAATTTATCTCACGGGAGGCCTTTCCAATTTAAAAGGAATCTCAGAGTACATCGGAGAAAGAATCGGACTTGCCGTAAATGGGACAGAAGAGCCGGAATTTTGTGCGGTGCGGGGGCTGAAAAAAATTATCCAGTCCAAAGAACTGAAACAATTGACGTATTTAATGTCAGATGAGAATTACAGGTGGTTGAATTAAAATGAGAAAAAACAATCAAACAACGTTTTCAAGTAAATACTGGTTATTGATTCTTTCCATCCTCTGTGTCATTTTAATGGGATTATCACTGGTGACAGACAGTGTAAGCGGACCACTCCGAACGATTGCCAATTATACGATTGTCCCGATGCAGAAAGGAATCAACACGATTGGAATGTGGATGAATGATTTTACACAGAATTTTGAAACCCTTCAGGAAGTCAGAAATGAAAATAAAGCGCTTCAGGAAAAAGTGGATGAATTGACCGTAACGAACAATCTGCTGCAGCAGGAAAAGTATGAGTTGGAGCGCCTGAGAGAGTTATACAAGTTGGATCAGAAGTATGGGGAATACGAAAAGGTAGGCGCCCATGTCACTGCAAATGACTCCGGGAACTGGTTTAGTTCCTTTGTTATTGACAAAGGAGAAAAGGACGGCATTGCAGTGGATATGAATGTAATGGCAGGGACCGGTTTGGTTGGAATTGTAACAGAGGTTGGTCCGAACTGGGCGAGGGTTCGTTCCATTATTGACGATGCGAGCCATGTCAGTGCGCTTATCCTGTCTACTTCTGACAAATGTATTGTAGACGGAGATTTAACACTGATGCAGGAAGGGAAGATTCGCTTTGAACAGCTTCCAAACAATGACTCGGTGATAGAGGTGGGAGAGCAAGTAGTGACTTCCCATATCAGCAGCAAATATCTTCCGGGGATTTTAATCGGATATATAAGTGACATACAAGTGGATTCGAATAACCTTACAAGGTCAGGGTATATCACACCGGCAGTCGACTTCCAGCATATGCAGGAGGTTCTGGTGATTACCTCCACCAAAAAACAGGCATTGTCGGAATAATCATTTAGAGAGGGAGAAACAGGTAATGCGAAAAATAAAAAGACCATTGATTACCATTTGCATCGTGATTGTTTGCTTTTTATTAGAATGCACCGTATTTCAGAAGCTTTCTTTTGCTTCTATTACTCCGAATCTCTTGATTATTGTAACGTCTTCCTTTGGGTTTATGCGTGGAAAAAAAGCGGGTATGCTGGTTGGGTTTTTATCCGGTATCATCACAGATATTTTCTTTGGTGATTTGATTGGATTTTATGCATTGATTTATATGGTATTAGGTTATGTCAATGGATTTTTTAGGCGAATTTTTTATCCCGAGGATATTAAGCTGCCGCTTTTCCTAATCAGCACAAGTGATTTTATTTTGGAAAACATCGTGTTTCTTTTCCTGTTTGTGATGAGGAGCAGATTTAATTATTTCTACTATCTGGGACATATAATGATTCCGGAATTGATCTATACGGTGCTTGTAACGCTGGTGCTTTATCAGTTGATTCTGAAAGCAAATCAAAGATTAGAGGCAGAAGAAAAAAGGAGTGCAAGTAAATTTGTTTAGCAGATTAAAAGAATATATTGCAGAGATTCTAAAATCCAGATTTGTTGTCTTGTTTCTGTTTTTCTGCGTGTTATTTTTGGTAATTATCCAAAGGCTTTTTACACTTCAGATTGTGGAAGGCGAGGATTATTTGGAAAACTATACATTGAAGATTAAGAAAACGACCGAGGTACAGGGAACCAGAGGTAATATTTTGGATCGGAATGGGGAAATTCTGGCAACAAACCGACTGGCGTATTCTGTGCAGATTGAGGATAACGGTTCTTATGAAGATACAAAGCAGAAAAATGAACTGATTAACGAAACCATTCATCGTGTAATTGACATCGTGGAATCTCATGGGGACACCGTGGTTAATGATTTTGGGATTGTGTTGCAGAACGATCAATACCAGTTTCTGTATGCGGAGGGCACAAAAAGGCAGCGCTTTCTGGCAGATATTTATGGATATGCAACGATTGACGAGCTGAGCGAAAATGAAAAAAATGCAACTCCGGATGAAATCATGGATTTTTTATGCGCCAATAAACGTACCACCAAAAAAGGAGTTTCTTATGGGTTTGGTGTGGATCGGGAAGCCTATTCCAAAGAGCGCGTACTTCGGCTTGTAACCGTTCGATATGGGATGCATTTAAACAGCTATAAAAAATATATTCCTACGACGATAAGCTCCGATGTCAGTGACGAGACCGTCGCTGAAATCATGGAAAACCTGCATGATTTACAGGGAATCAGCATCGGAGAGGAGTCTCTGAGAGAATATCCGGACAGCAAATATTTCGCTTCCATTTTAGGATACACTGGCAAGATTTCGCAGGATGAATATGACGCATTGACAGAAGAACAGCAGAAAAAATATGCGATAACGGATATTGTAGGAAAAGCCGGCATTGAGCAGCTTATGGACGAGTATCTTCAGGGAGAAAAGGGTGAAGAGATTGTCTATGTCAACAACGTGGGAAAAGTGATTGAAAGTGAAGTGGTAAAGGAATCGAAGGCAGGGAATGATGTCTACCTGACCATCGATAAAGAGCTGCAGATTACAGCATACAATCTGATTGAGGAAAAATTGGCGGGTATTATTTTGCGAAAGATGAGTAACGTCCTTTCCTATAATCGGAATCCGGATACCGTATCTTCCAACATCATTATTCCGGTTGGAGACATTTATTATGCATTTATCGGAAATGAGATTCTGAATACCGACCATTTTGCTTATGAGGATGCTACGTCCACAGAGCGGGCAGTGTATGCCGCCTATCGTACGAGGCAGGAAAATGCAATTCGTAAGATTCTTTCGGATTTGTCGTCTGCATCGTCACCGGCATATAAAAATCAGCCGAAAGAAATGCAGGCGTATATGCATTACATCGCTTCCGAATTATTGACTACAAAGGCAAAGATTCTTTTAAAAGAGAAAATAGATACCAATGATGCTGTGTATCAGTCATGGCAGAATGAAGAAATCAACCTGTACACATATTTAAACCATGCGATTGCACAAAACTGGATTGATACCTCTGTAGTACAAGCATATGTAGATGGGGAAGGAAAATATTCCGATTCCAATGAAATTTATCAGGGAATCTTGAATTATTTGGAAGAGTATTTAAAAACCGACCATTCCTTTGAAAAACTGGTTTACCGTTATATGATTAAGGACGGCAGTGTTTCCGGAAGCCAGATATGCCTGCTGCTTTATGATCAGGGGATTCTGGCATACGATGAGACCCAGTATAATCGTTTGTTATCCGGGTACAGTCCATATGAATTTATTCGCTCTAAGATACAGAGTCTGGAGATTACCCCGGGACAGCTCGGGGTGGAACCTTCCACCGGCTCCCTTGTAATGACGGAGACAGCGACCGGAAGGTCGCTCGCCTGTGTTTCTTATCCGGGTTACGACAACAATCGTCTGGCAAATAATATGGACACGGATTACTATAATCAGCTTTATGTGGATATGGCGAATCCGCTGTATAACAAAGCGACACAGGAATTGACTGCGCCCGGTTCCACGTTTAAGATGATTTCTTCCATAGCCGGTTTGGAAGAAGGTGTGATTTCCTCAGGGACGCTGCTTAAATGTAACGGTCCCTATACGAATGTTACTCCAAGCCCCAAATGCTGGATTTATCCGGGCGGACACGGAAGTCTGAACGTAGTTCAGGCGATAGGTCATTCCTGCAACAACTTTTTTTACGATGTGGGATTTCGGCTTGGTCTGTTGTCGGACGGAACATATTCATCCGTGCAGGGGATTGAGAAAATTACAAAGTACGCCGAAATGTTCGGTCTTGGAGAGACCTCCGGACTGGAAATTCCGGAAAGAGAACCACAGATTAGTGATGAAGATGCAGTGCGCTCAGCGATTGGACAAGGCTCCCACATTTACTCAACCAGCCAACTTGCAAAGTATGTAACGGGAATTGCCAATAATGGGACGGTGTATGATTTGACGCTACTTTATAAAGTGGTAGATATTGACGGAAATACTATAAAAGAATATGAACCGTCTGTTTACAAACAAATTACAGAAGAGGAAATCAGCCAGAGTACGTTTCAGCTCGTTCATCAAGGGATGAATTACATGGTAGAAAAAGACAGCCGTTTTGACAGTGTGCGAAAGGCAGGAATGCAGATGGCAGGAAAAACAGGAACCGCACAGCAAAGTGAAACCCATGCAGACCATGTATTATTCGTCGGATTTGCACCAAGTTCAAATCCGGAGATTGCCTTAAGCTGCCGTATTGCAAACGGATACAGTTCCGGATACCCTGCAGATATCGGGCGGGATATGGTACGCAAATACTTTCACTTAGCAGAGGATTCAGAATTAGTGACCGGAAGTGCTTCTTCCCTCGGAGTTGAGACTCACACGGACTAATTTTTTGACACTTCATACCAAAGAGAACTACCGGAATGACTATTACAAATTAAAAATGACAGGAGGATTTGAACATGGGAGAAGTGATTGTAATCACATCTGGAAAAGGAGGCGTAGGCAAGACAACTACAACTGCAAATATCGGGGCAGGTCTTGCAAAATTAAATAAGAAAGTGGTTGTGATTGATACGGATTTAGGACTTCGGAATCTGGACGTTGTCATGGGTCTGGAGAATCGTATCGTTTACAATCTGGTAGATGTGATTGAAGGAAATTGCCGGATGAAGCAGGCGCTGATTAAGGACAAGCGTTATGAAACCCTTTATCTGCTGCCTTCTGCACAGACCAAGGATAAAACTGCGATTTCCCCGGGACAGATGAAAAAGCTGACGGAGGAATTGGCAGAAGAGTATGATTATATTCTGCTGGATTGTCCTGCCGGAATTGAGCAGGGATTTCAGAATGCGATTGCCGGTGCAACAAGGGCAATTATTGTAACGACCCCGGAGGTTTCCGCAATCCGGGATGCGGATCGCATCATCGGACTTCTGGAAAAGCATAAGATTCAGAAGCTGGACCTCATTATCAACCGTATTCGCATGGATATGGTGAAGCGGGGAGATATGATGTCTGTGGAGGATGTCTCCGAAATTCTGGCTGTTAATCTGCTGGGAGTACTTCCGGATGATGAACAGGTGGTTGTCGGAACCAATCAGGGAGAACCCGTAATTGAACTGGATTCTCTGGCGGGAAAGGCATATTCCAATATCTGTCGCAGAATTGTGGGAGAAGAAGTTCCATTTCTGAATCTCTCCAAGGGAACAAGTGTCTTTAAAAAGCTGTCCGGCATGTTCAAAAGTCATTAGGAGGTATAAGGATGGGCGTATTTGAGACAAAGAAGAAAGCATCCTCTGTTTTTATTGCAAAAGATAGGTTGAAAGTATTACTTGTTTCAGACCGCGTGAACTGTACACCCGATGCGTTGGAAAAGATAAAAAATGAGTTATACCGGACTGTTTCAAAATATATGGACGTAACACCGGAAAGTTTTGAAGTGCAGATTAACCGTACCGATATACATATTAAACTGACAGGAGAAGATTCGTGAACGTTTTAAAAAATACACTCAAGAAATATCATATAAAGGATTACAACTTCACATTGGTAATTGCCGTACTTCTTTTATCCATCATTGGAATTTTGGCAGTCGGAAGCGCCCTTCCGTCAGCCCAGTCCAAGCAGATATTAGGAGTCTGCCTGGGTATGGTCGCCCTGATTACCCTATCTTTGATTGATTATGATTGGATTTTGAATTTTTATTGGGTGCTGTATGGTATGAATTTGATTTTGCTGCTCTGGGTAGAATTTTTCGGAGTAGAGTACAATGGGGCAAAACGTTGGATTGACATGAAGTTTGTTACGCTGCAGCCTTCGGATTTTACAAAGATTTTTATGGTACTCTTTTTTGCAAAATTTATCATGGATCATGAGATGCAGATGAAGGAGCCGAAGACTCTCTTGAAATGTATATTACTCGTTTTACCTTCCCTGTTTTTGATTGTGACACAACCCAATCTGTCTAATACCATCTGTATTGCAGCCATATTTTTTATTCTGTTGTATATGGGGGGAATGGACTATAAAATCGTTGGTTCTGTAATGGCAATCGGAATCTCTGTTGTGGTTTTGTTTCTGATGTTTCTTTCTTATGCACAGGAAGCAGACCTGCCGTTTTTACAGGGATATCAGATGGAACGAATTCTGGCATGGCGGTATCCGGAGGAGTATGCCACGAGTACCGGATTGCAACAGCAAAACTCGATTATGGCAATCGGCTCCGGACAATTACAGGGAAAAGGGCTGAATAACAACTCTTTTACCTCTGTAAAGAACGGAAATTTCCTGATCGAGTCCGAAACAGACTTTATTTTTGCAATTATTGGAGAAGAATTAGGATTTGTGGGTTGTTGTATTGTCATTTTTTTGTTATTATTAATAATAATACAGTGTATTCGGATTGGAATGCGGGCACCGAACCTTGCAGGACAGATTATCTGCGGTGGTGTCGCCGCCATGATTGGTATTCAAAGCTTCATTAACATGGGGGTTGCGACCGGAGTCCTTCCGAATACCGGTTTGTCCCTGCCTTTTGTGAGTGCAGGGCTGACATCCATTGTATGTTTTTATATGAGTATTGGATTTGTATTAAATGTTGGCTTACAGCCAAAGAAATATTAAAAGGGGGAGATTCCTATGAATATCGGATTAATTGCACATGATTCCAAAAAAACACTCATGCAGAATTTTTGTATTGCATATAGAGGTATCTTATGCAAACATGAATTATTTGCAACAGAAACAACAGGTCGTTTGGTAGAGGAGGTTACGAATCTTTCGGTTCATAAGTTTTTGGCCGGACCTTTAGGTGGTATGCAGCAGCTTGGCAGCCAGATTGCACAGAATGGTATTGACGCACTGATTTTTCTGCGTGATCCAACAGCTCCAAAGCCGCATGAACCAAATGTAAACGATGTCGTGCGCCTGTGTGACATTCATAATATTCCGATGGCTACGAATCTTGCGACTGCAGAGCTTATTGTTCTTGCACTTGACAGAGGAGATTTGGATTGGCGTGAAATGTACAAATAAAAAACAGAGGGTGTTTCAGAAAACACGGAAAAAGAAAAGAAAGAGCGGTCTGTTCTTAGGCAGGCTTTTCTTTCTTGCGGCATTTATATTGGTAGTGTGTTTTGCAATCTTCTTTTTCATGGAAAATCGGATTTCTATTGCAGAATATGAATCCGGGCAGTATGGAAAGCAGATTTACAAGGAAGATATACCGGTTGACTATCTTTGTGTAACAAGTAAAAATGTGGAAAATGAGGCTTTCGTGACAGAGGATGATTTTCATGCGGCAGCGTTGTTTCGGTTGGAACAGGCGGATGTGATTTATGCGGATGACATTCATGAACGACTTTATCCGGCAAGTACCACAAAGATTTTAACTGCATATCTGGCGATTAAATATGGGAATTTGGAGGATGTGGTTACTGTAAGTGAAAATGCAACAGGGGTTCCGCTTGACTCTTCCCGGGCAGGTCTAAGGACGGGAGACCGTCTTACCCTGGAGGATTTGTTGTATGGACTTTTACTTCCTTCCGGCAATGACAGCGCAGTTGCGATTGCGGAACATATTTCCGGAAGCGAGTCTGCTTTTGCAGAACTGATGAATGATGAGGCATATATGCTTGGAGCAACCAATTCTCATTTTGTCAATGCGCATGGATACCACAATGAGAATCATTATACCACTGCCTATGACCTATATCTGATTTTAAAAGAATGTGTGAAGCAGGATGCGTTTTTAAAGGTAATTTCATCGAACTCCTATCATACGAAGATTACCCAGAAAAACGGCACTTACAGAGAAGTTATATGGAATCAGTCGAATCAATATGTCAATGGAGGGCGCACAGCACCGGAAGGAGTTATGGTTATCGGAGGAAAGACCGGTACGACAGATGAAGCCGGTGCCTGTCTGGTTTTATATGAAACAGATGAGAATGCAAAGCCCTATATTTCCATTATTATGGGCGCTGCTTCCAAACCGAAGCTGTATGACAATATGACAAAGCTGATTTCTTTGGTTTCCATACAATAAAAGAGAGGGTCCTCTTTCGAGAACCCTCTTTATCCTGTTTTTGCTAATTGTCTCCCATTGTGCCGATGCGGCCATAAAGACTGATTAGATATAAACCACAAAGTCCGATGATAGTATAAATGATTCTGGAAATCCAACTAAGGTCACCAAATAGAAAGGCAACCAGGTCAAAGCGGAAGACACCGATTAGGAGCCAGTTGATTGCACCGATGATAACGAGTGTCAATGCAGTATTGTCACACCATTTCATGTATATTTCCTCCTTCATGAAAAAATTTCTATCTCTAGTATTTACAACTATTAGGGAAATATACACTAAAAAGGAATGAATCTTTATGACGGAACAGATGGTATACCGGAGATATTCGGATTTTTTAAAAGAAAAATATAAAGAAAAGGTATATAAACTGCCGGTGAACCTTCCGGTTTCCTGCCCAAACCGTATTTATGGAGCTGGCTGCAGTTTTTGTGCTGAGGCTGGTACCGGATTTGAAGCAATGGAAAATACAGTTTCTGTTACAAAACAGCTTGAAACGACGAAAAAGCGGATTGCAGAGAAATATAAAGCAAAAAAGTTTATTGCCTATTTTCAAAATTATACGAATACATTCCTTGAGGTAACGCAGTTCCGTGATTATATGTGCGAGGCAGCAAAGATATCAGATATCGTGGAAATTGCGGTTTCCACCCGCCCGGATTGTATACAAAAGCCATATTTGGAGGTTTTAAAAGAGATTCAGGAAGAATTTCACCTTGCAATTCATATCGAATTGGGATTACAGACGGTGAATTACCATACGCTGGATTTGATTGACCGTGGGCACGGGCTTGCAGAGTATCTTGATGCGGTAGCGCAAATCAGAGCATACGATTTTACAATCTGTACCCACTTGATTTTAAATCTTCCGAATGATACACTTCGGGATACCATTGAAACTGCAAAAATCATGTCTGCACTGCGGATGGACGTGGTAAAACTGCATTCTTTATATATTGCCAAAAATACGAAGATGGGCAGACAGTATGAAGATGGGACGATTACACCGGGAACAAAGGAAGAATATTTTCAAAGATTACAGGCATTCCTGGAATACTTATCGCCGGAGATTGTGGTTGAACGGCTCTTTAGCCGGATTCCGGAGAAAGATGCTGTATTTTCAAACTGGGGCACCAGTTGGTGGAAACTGCAGGATGAGTTTTTAGAAAAAATGCGGAGGGAACATTCGTTTCAAGGGAAAAAATGTAGTTATTTAAATGGATGTGCGCTTCAATTTTTAAAATAAGACAGGAGGTGGGATATATGGCGGCTGAGACACAAGAATCAAACATTTTGAAATTTCGGAAAAGAAGCCATATGAATATCGGAATTATTATTTTCGGCATTATTTTTATCTATTTGATAGCTACGATTGTCATGTATCTTACTGCACCGCATGTGACTGTCTATGAAGTGCGTCAGGGATCCATCCTAAAAGATACTGCATACACCGGTCTTGCCATTCGGGATGAGATGGTAGTACAGGCAGATGCGGACGGGTATCTCAACTATTATGTTCCGGATGGGAGCAAAGTAAAAAACGGTTCCAAGGTTTATACTCTGTCGAGTCAAGAACTGAATTTTGCAGAGGATACGGAGGAGGATGAGATTTCGCTAACTTCGGGGGAGCAACGGTCTGTCATGCTGGAAATTCAGCAGTTTCAGCATGACTATCAGGAGACAAATTTTTCAGATACCTATCGGATAAAAGAAGAAATGGAGGATGCTTTAAGGAGCCTCTGTAACCAAAGCAAATCGGACCAACTGGACGCTTTTCTTGCGCAGGAAGGGCAGATGGGTATTTCTGTTTATAAGGCAGCCAGGGACGGCATTGTTGTGTATGCGACAGATGGCATGGAAAATCTGACCGTAGAGACTGCGACCATTGCGGATCTGAATAAATCCGGTTATAAGAAGACGGAATATGCAAATAACGCGCAAATTCAGTCAGGAGAAGCCGTTTATAAGATTGTGACGAGTGATACATGGACTCTCATGCTTGAACTGACGGGAGAGACTGCGGAGGTTCTGCAGGACAAAAAATATGTAAAAGTCAATTTTACAAAGGACGATCAGGCGGTATGGGCGACTTTAGAGATAAAAAACACGGATGGGCACTACCTTGCTTATCTGACATTTGAAAACTCCATGGTCCGATATGCATCGGAACGCTATCTGGATGTGGAACTAATCCTGGAGGATGAATCAGGGCTTAAGATTCCCAAAACTGCAGAGACGGAAAAAGATTTTTACGTTGTACCTAAATCATATATCACACAGGGTGGCAACAGCAGTAGCAGCGGAGTCCTGGTGCAGACGAAGGATGCAAAAGGAAATGAGATTACTGCGTTTACAACTGTTAATGTTTATTATGAGGATGAGCAGGTTGTCTATCTGGATCCGAATCAATTGGAAGAAAATGCGGTTCTTTTGATGCCGGATTCTATGGAAACCTTCCGGTTATCCGAAAAGCGTTCCCTGAAAGGGGTTTATTGTATCAATAAAGGGTATGCCGTGTTTAAACAGATTACGATTTTATGTGAAAGTGATACGTACTATATTGTAGAAGAAGGAAACAGCTATGGTTTATCAAACTACGACCATATTGCATTGGACAGCAGTAACATTCAGGAAAATGATGTGGTGTTTTAAGGAGGAATCATAAAATGGTAAAGGAAAATCTGGAAGAGGTAGAAAAGAAGATACAGGGTGCCTTAAAAAGGGCAGGACGAAGCCGGGAGGAAGTGACACTGATTGCGGTAAGTAAGACAAAACCGGTATCTATGCTGAGAGAGGTCTATGATGCGGGCGTACGCTGCTTCGGGGAAAACAAGGTGCAGGAACTGACGGAAAAATGGGAACAGCTTCCGCAGGATATCCGTTGGCATATGATTGGTCATCTACAGCGCAACAAAGTGAAATATATCGTGGATAAAGTGGAACTTATTCATTCTGTGGATTCACTTCGTCTTGCTGAGACGATTGAGCAGGAGGCGGCAAAAAAAGGGGTGACTGTCAATATCTTACTGGAAGTCAATGTGGCAAATGAAGAGAGCAAGTTTGGTCTTGGTGTGCATGAGGTGCTTCCCTTGGTGGAAAAAATAGCAAAATTCCCCCATTTAAGGATGAAAGGTCTTATGACAATTGCACCCTATGTCGAAAATGCGGAAGAAAACAGGAGCGTTTTTCGTACTTTACAAAAATTATCTGTTGACATTGCAGAGAAAAACATTGATAATGTTAGTGTCGAAATTCTTTCTATGGGAATGACAAATGATTACGAGGTTGCGATTGAAGAAGGGGCTACTATGGTTCGTGTCGGTACAGGCATTTTTGGGGAGAGGAACTACGACATTTAACATATAGAGAGATTGGAGTGTAAATATGGGAGTTTTAGACAAGTTTCTGGATATTATGAAATTGAGTGACGATGAAGATTACGAGGACGATTTCTTTGACGAGGACGATGATTTCGAAGAAGATAAACCAAAGAAGGGTTTCTTTAAAAAAGAGAAAAAATACGACTTTGATGATGACGATGATGATAGGTATGATACCAAATCAAGAACTTCAAGGACTTCTTCTAACAAAGTGACTCCGATGCGCCAGCCCGCAAGAAAAGCTTCCATGGAAGTATGTGTAATCAAACCGACTACTGTGGATGATGCAAGGGAGATTACAGAGACATTGCTTAGCGGAAGTACCGTGATTTTAAATTTAGAGGGATTAGATTTGGAAGTTGCCCAGAGAATCATCGACTTTACATCCGGTGCAACATTTGCAATCAGTGGAAATCTTCAGAAGATTTCGAATTTTATCTTTTTAGTAACACCGACAAACGTGGATATTTCCGGTGATTTACAGGATTTATTAAATTCATCCTTTGATGTACCGTCGATTAAAACGAGATATTAGGGTATAGGCTATGCAAAAAGAAGAATTGTTGTTACAAAAGCGATTGATTGAGCTGTCTGTGACTGCTTACCAGCGTGGGATTGTCACCTTTTCTGATTTTTTAAATTTAAATGAATTGAATATTCTACATACGATACCAAAAGGTGAGCTTTATTCAAAATACGCCACCTTTGGTGGCATAGACTTCGCAGAGCGTCAGATGGTTGCTTTTCTACCTGATGCTCTTTGTTATAGTCCGGAATATCCGATTTCCGTTTTAAAAATCAGTCCGCTTCAGAAAAAATTTTCAGAACCGCTTTCTCATCGGGATTATCTCGGTGCAATTTTGAATCTGGGAATTGACCGCGCAAAGACAGGGGATATTTTAGTAGAAGAAGACCATGCATTTTTGTTTGTGCATAAGTCATTGGAGCATTTTTTAACAGAGGAACTTCGGAAAATCCGCCATACTTCTGTGATTGCGACTGTGACAGACTGCAATACATTTCAATATGAGCCGAAACTGAAAACCATTCAGGGGACGGTTTCTTCCCTGCGTCTGGACAGCCTTTTGGCGCTTGCTTTTTCTTCATCCAGAAGCAAACTGGTAGCGTATATTGAGGGTGGCAGGGTGTTTGTAAACGGAAAACTGGTGACCTCAAACGGATATCAAATCAAGGAACAGGATTTGGTTTCTGTCCGGGGATTGGGGCGTTTCCGGTATATAGAGACTACGTTGCAGACAAAAAAAGGGCGATATTATGTGACACTTGCACTTTATGTATAAAGGAGACTATATTTATGAAAAAAAGAAATCCAAATCTAAAATTATATGGGATTAGTATTCTATGTGTCATTGCAGGGATTCTGTTGGATCAATGGACAAAATTTTTAGCAGCTTCCCGTCTTATGGACGCCCCGTTTTCTCTTATTGATGGGGTATTTGAATTGCGTTATCTGGAAAACAGGGGAGCTGCATTTGGGATGTTTCAGGACAAGCAGTGGTTTTTCCTGCTTATTGGGTGTGTTTTATCAGTGGTGATTGTGTTTCTCTATGCAAGACTGCCTATTACAAAGCGAAACGTGCCGCTTCGCGTCTGCATGGTATTGATTCTGGCAGGTGCGGTTGGAAATATGATTGACCGGATGCGTCTTAACTATGTGATTGATTTTCTTTATTTAAAACTGATTGACTTCCCGATTTTTAATGTGGCAGATATCTATGTAACCATGGCAACCTTGGGCATTGTAGTGTTAATCCTTTTTTACTATAAGGAGGAGGAACTGAATACATTTTGGGAAAGCTTTTTTGGAAAACGTAAAAAAGATGCAGGAGTAATCGAATGATACATGAAATAGAGGTGTTAGAATCGCAGGCGGGACTTCGAATAGATAGATTTCTGTCTTTAGAATTTCCGGAACTTTCCAGGTCATATATTCAAAAGCTCATGAAAGAGGAAAACATTACAGTCAACGGAGAGACACGAAAAGCCAACTACAAAGTAAACGCCGGAGATTTTGTGGTGTTGAATGAGCCGGAGTTAAAAGAACCGGATATTTTGGCAGAAAATATCCCTCTGGAGATTTTGTATGAAGATTCCGATTTGCTGATTATAAATAAACCGAAGGGGATGGTGGTGCACCCTTCTTCCGGTCATTATTCCGGAACGCTGGTCAATGCACTTATGTATTACTGCCGGGAAGATTTATCCGGAATTAACGGAAGTCTGCGCCCCGGAATTGTTCATCGGATTGATATGGATACTACCGGTTCCCTGCTCGTGTGCAAGAATGATTTGGCACATCAGCGCATTGCAGAGCAACTCAAAGAACATTCCATTTGCAGAATTTATCATGCCATCGTTCATGGTGTGATAAAGGAAGAGGAAGGAACGGTGGATGCACCGATTGGACGGCATCCGACGGACCGCAAGAAGATGAGTGTCAACTATAAAAACGGAAAATCTGCGATTACGCACTATAAAGTACTTCAAAGATTTCAAAACTACACGTATATCCAATGTCAGTTGGAGACCGGAAGAACCCATCAGATTCGGGTGCATATGGCAAGTATCGGGCATCCGCTTCTGGGAGATGCCGTTTATGGTCCCTCGAAATGTCCGTACAAGCTGCAGGGGCAGACTCTTCATGCAAAAACCATTGGTATCCGTCATCCTCGGACAGGGGAATATCTGGAGGTAGACGCACCGCTGCCGGAATACATTGTAAATTTGTTGAAAAAATTGTGCACTTCGACTTCGAATTAGTGTATAATATCTATATATAAGATATTGAGGAATACAAAGGAGCGTGACAGGATATGGGCGAACTTAACATGATTATTACCATTGGGAGACAGTATGGAAGTGCAGGACATGAAATTGGTCAGAAGCTTGCAGATGACCTTGGTGTAAAACTGTATGATAAGGAGATGTTAAAAAGGGCAGCCAAGGAAAGTGGCTTGTGTGAAGAATTGTTTGAAACACATGACGAAAAACCGACGAACAGCTTTCTGTATTCGCTGGTGATGGATACATATTCGCTGGGCTATGCCTCCGGAACCTATGCAGATATGCCAATCAATCATAAGATTTTTCTGGCACAGTTTGATGCGATTAAAAAAATTGCAGACGAAGGTCCATGTGTTCTGGTTGGAAGATGTGCGGATTACGCATTGGAAGACTATAAAAATGTGATGAATGTGTTTATCTATGCAGATATGGATGCGCGTATCCGCAGAGTTGCCAGAGAATTTAACATTACCGATGCGAAGGCAAAGGATATCATTACGAAGACGGATAAGAAACGTGCAAGTTATTATAATTATTACACCAACAAAGAGTGGGGCGATGCCAAAGGCTATGATCTTTGCTTAAACAGTGCGAAACTGGGAGTTGACGGAACGGTAAGAGCGATTAAGGAATATATGAAAATTAGATGCCGGGTGGAGAATCCAAAATTGTAAGAGGATAAAACGGGGTAGAAGGCGGTGTTAGAACGCCTTCTACTCTATTATTTTGTTTTCTTTTCAGGCCAGCCGGCGATATTTCCGTTTAAAATTGCCGTAAACATCCGGTTTTTTGCTCCGGGATGCTCCTGATTCAACTGTTTGACCAAGTCTTTGGCATATTGGCGTTTGGTAAACCCGTCGATGGGACAGCGACTTTTTGCCACCGGCAAATCGTATTTGTGCCAGAAGCCAATCACATCTGCCTCATCCACATACATCATGGGACGAATTACAGTCAAATCCATGCGGTCTAAATAGGTCTTTGGAGAAAACGAATGAAATCTTCCCTCAAAAATAAGAGAGAGCAGCAGCGTTTCAATGATATCGTCTTTATGGTGTGCATATGCAACTTTATTGCATCCCATTTCCTTTACTGCGTCATTTAAAGCGCCTTTTCGCATTTTTGCACAGAGAGAGCAGGGATTGCTTTCCTTTCGCTCTTCAAACAGGATATGGGCGATGTCTGTCCTTACTACTCGATATGGGACCTCTAATTTTTCACATAATTGTCGAAGCGGCTCTGTGTCAAATTCTTTATATCCTAAATCCACCGTAATCGCACTGAGCTCAAATTTTTGCGGATAAAAACGTCGTAATCCCTGAAGGGCATAGAGGAGTGTCAGACTGTCCTTCCCGCCGGAAATGCCCACGGCAATGTGGTCTCCTTCTTGTATCATCTGATAATCATCCACTGCTTTTCTTGTATAGCTTAACAATTGTTGTAATTTCATTGCATTTGCATCCCTTTCTAAATCATTCCGCTATCTATCGTATCGTATTTTGCCGAAATTTACAAGGTTTTCAGTTGAGGAAATCTTGTTCCTGTGATAGAATTGTAGAGAACGCAAGGAGGCGTGTCATTATGAAATTTGTAATACAAAGGGTTACGGAAGCTTCTGTCAAGGTGGAAGAAAATATAATCGGACAGATGGGGAAAGGATTTCTGGTTCTAATCGGTGTCGGACAAACGGACACAGAAGAAGTGGCAGATAAGTTGGTAAAAAAGATGATTGGACTTCGCATCTTTGAAGATGAAAACGGGAAGACCAACCTTTCTCTGGCGGATGTGAACGGAGCATTATTATTGATTTCCCAATTTACACTGTACGCAAACTGCAAAAAGGGAAATCGCCCCAGTTTTACCGAATCGGGAGCTCCGGATATGGCAGAGCATTTATATGAGTACATTATTGCAAAATGTAAAGAAAGTGTACCTGTGGTAGAGCAGGGAAGCTTTGGCGCAGATATGAAGGTAAGCCTTATAAATGACGGACCATTTACCATCGTTTTAGATTCTGAACAACTATAAGACGCAAAGACATATATTAGTTACAAAAGAAGGAGTGGGAAACCAAAATGATTTACACAGGGTATGAACTGTTATGGCTGTTTTTTGTATGTTCCTTTCTTGGATGGCTTCTGGAAACAGTCACAGCGGCATTGAAACAAAAGAGATTTGTAAACAGAGGACTTGTAAATGCACCATTTTGTGTGCTATATGGATTTTCAGCAGTATTTATCACAATATTCGGCAGAGAACTTAATGGAATCTGGCTGTTCCTTGGTTCCTGCATCATTGCTACGGTGTTTGAATGGGTAGCCGGCCATTTGATTGAACGGTTCTACCACGAAAAATGGTGGGATTATTCTAACATAAAATGGAATGTAGACGGATATATTGCGCTTCCCATGTCTGCAATCTGGGGTGCACTGGCATTTGTTTTTGTAAAATGGGGAAATGGATTCTTTCTTTCTGTGTTCCATTTACTTCCGGATATTGCGGGAATCATTGTAGTATGGGTGCTTTTTGGATTGCTGGCGCTGGATATTCTGGCGACACTTATGATTATGTCCGGCCGAAGCAAAGATATGTCCCGCTGGGAAACGGTGGACCGGACACTGACCCGGTATACTGCAAAGCTTGGACATAAGATTTATTCCCATGTGGACAAGAGAATTCAGAAAGCTTATCCGCAGGCAAAGAAACTGGATGTTCCGAAAGAGACTTCCACAGTATTTGCACACGGATGCAGTTTTCACAAAATTGTCTGGCTGTTTTTCATAGGCGCTTTTTTGGGGGATATTACAGAAACAATATTCTGCCGTGTCGTCGGTGGTGAGTGGATGAGCAGGAGCAGTGTGGTCTGGGGACCTTTCAGTATCGTATGGGGTCTCGCAATCGCTTTTGCAACGCTGTTACTATACAGATATCGGGAAAAATCCGACCGCTATTTATTTGCGGTAGGAACTTTTCTTGGCGGCGCATATGAATATATCTGCAGCGTTTTCACAGAGATTGTGTTTGGAAAAGTGTTCTGGGATTACAGTCATATTCCGTTTAATCTGGGAGGGCGTATCAATCTGCTGTACTGCTTTTTCTGGGGAATTGCAGCAGTAGTATGGATGAAACTTCTTTACCCTAAGGCTTCCGCTTTGATTGAAAAAGTACCGGTAAGGCTCGGGAAAATTATTACATGGTTACTGGTTGTCTTTATGTGTTGTGATATGGCTGTGTCCGGTCTGGCTCTGATTCGAAGCACGCAGCGGACAAATGGAGTACCGGCCAAGGCAGGATGGCAGAGGATTATGGATGAACGCTTTGATGACGAACGTCTGGAGCGGATTTATCCGAATGCAATAGACACAAAATAAAACGTTCGGGCTGAGAGATTTTCGTTCTCCCAGCCCGAATTGCTTAATTCGACAAAACTTTTATCAGATTTTCAAACGGGACATCCTCCATTTTTACACAGACCTCGTAAAAGCCCTGAAGACTGACATAACCGCCTTCCAATAAACGCAGATGTATAGTCATTCCATCTTCCATGTGGAAAAAGAGATGATACATTTCCTTGCTGTCGTAGACATTGTCGTTTCCATTCTCAAGCGGAATATCACTTAGCAGCATAAAATCAGAATCATTCAATGCTTCCACAAAAGCGTCCACGACTTCGGCGTTGGTATCTTCTAACCGAACCGGTTCTCCAAGACCATAATTCCAATCCTTGCTGGTTTGGTAATTCACAGAGGAATAGCGATTTGCCAGATGGAGCCGTTCTTCAAAAAGGTCAGAGCCTTTTTCCAGAGTAATTCCGTTATTGTTTATATAGGTCGCTACCATTCCGTCATCCTTTTTCATACAAAGCAGGAAGGATGGGTCATACCCGTTTGCGGAATAGAAATCGCCGGAAATACTTCCTGCCAGCTCTACATAGCCTTCCTTCGGTGTCCATTCATCAATCATACCGGTTGCGGTTCCAAGGTATTCTCCCACAAAATCATCTTCTGCCTCAAACCAGTCTAGCTCCACATAGCAGCGTCCCTGATAGATAAAAAAGCCAATCATATCTGCCTCCATACCATCCGGAAGCGAGAGAGTAGAGAGAGTAACCTCCATTTTTGGAATCGTCACACCGGATTCAGATGTCTGTGCTCCTAAATCGTGTACCACTGTCACAGGATTATCCGGATTCGTTAAAGAACTGTTTCTATAATTTTGCCATATTGCAATCCCGCCCAGCACGATACAAAGGCAGGCAGCAACCGTACCAAGGGATATCCATGTCTTTCGATAAGACTTCCTTTTTCTCTTCTTCTCATAATCCGCAGCTTCTTGCACATAAGTTTCGTCCAGTTGATTCAAAGCATCTGAAATTTTTTTCCGTTTCATATATAAAACCCCTCTTTCAATAAGAATTTTTCCAATTTCTTCCGAATACGGGATAGACGAACCGTTGCATTATGGCTGCTCATCTGAAATTTTGCGGCAATTTCTGAAACAGAGTCCGAAAACCAGTATCGCCGCACAAACATGATACGGTCTTTCTCATCAAGCGTTTCAAGAAACCGGTTGATCCGTTCTGCCAGTTCTTTTGCATCAAAAGCATCTTCCAGGGTAGCAGCAGACGGAATACAAGCTTCCAGTTCATCGAGCGCAACGTCATAAAAACTATTGCGTTTAAACGCCGTATTGGAATGATATTTTTTGATAGAAAGGTTTCGGGCAATTCTGCACACATACATGCGCAGTGGCTCCGGTCTCTGAGGTGGAATGGTATTCCAAGATGCCAGATAGGTATCATTGACACATTCCTCCGCATCCTGCCTGTTGTGTAAGATATTCATTGCAATTTTGTGACACAGGTTACCGTATTTTTCGGACAGTTCCATAATTGCCTGTTCCTGGCGCCCAAAAAACAGTTCTATGATTCTATCGTCCTCCATGTGAATTCCCTCCCTTTCCATCTTACCTATATACTACGGTTTTGGCAAGGAATGTCACAGAGAATTTTTGTACTTATAAAATGTTAGCTTATGGAATAGCAATATGGGAGTATTTCTGTTATAATAGTCGCAGATAAGTCGGGATTTTGCGGAGGTGAAACTATATGTGGTTTTGGTGGTTTATGTTTATTTGCAATATGCTGTATTCCGTTACGATGATTGTTGCCGGATGGTTTATGTGGAAACATAGTCCAAAGAAAATTAATTCTGTGGTTGGTTACAGATCAAAGCGTTCCATGATAAATATGGATACATGGAAGTTCGCCCATGAGAATTGTGGCAAACGGTGGTGGAAAATAGGTTGGATTATGCTGGTTCCAACAATCTTAATACAAATTCCGTTCTATGGGAAAAGCGACGATTTGATTGGATGGATTGGCTTGGGAATATGCATAGTGGAGTGTACTATATTGCTCTTCTCCATTATTCCAACGGAAAGAGCCTTGAAAGAAGCATTTACAGAGGATGGAATAAGAGTGTGCATTGAACCGGAAGAACTAAGGAAATAGAAAGGTGGACTTATATGATAGATTTACATTTGCATCTTGATGGTTCTCTAGACCCTAAAAATGTGCCGATGATGGCTCAAATGAGTGGCATAGAATTGAATTATTCAGACAAAGAATTGAAAAAAATGCTGATGGTCGAGCCGGATTGCACCAATCTGGGTGAGTATTTGAAAAAGTTCGATTTGCCGCTTAAACTATTACAGACGCAGGAATGTATCGAATATGCGGTATATGAGCTTATGAGAGTCTTGGATTTACAGGGATTGTGTTATGCGGAAATTCGTTTTGCACCACAGTTGCATAAGCAAAGAAATCTTTCACAGGAAGAAGTGGTGCAGGCAGCAATTAGTGGCTTGAATAAGGGAATCAAAGATTTTTCAATGTCAGCAAATCTAATTCTGTGTTGTATGCGTGGTGATGAAAACGTCCATGAAAATATGGAAACGATAAATGTGGCTGAAAAATATCTGGGAAAAGGCATCTGTGCAGTTGATTTGGCCGGAAATGAAGCAGCGTATCCGACAAAGCAGTTTGAAGAAGTATTTTTAGCTGCAGGGAGAAAAGGCATTCCAGTAATTATTCATGCAGGGGAAGCAGCAGGACCGGAGAGTATCCGGCAGGCTCTTGAGTTTGGAGCCGTCCGTATTGGACATGGTATTCATGCCGTTGACGATGCAGACTTGATGCGAGTGTTGAAAGAGAGAAATATTTATCTTGAGATGTGTTATTCAAGCAATTTGCAAACAAAAACGGTTAATAGGGCAGAGGATTATCCGATTGTAGCGTTTTTGAAGAATAATCTTGGAGTAACCCTAAATACAGATAATATAACAGTCTCAAATACAACTCTCAAAAACGAATATCGGCTTGTACAAAAACAGTTTTCATTAGATGAGAATCTCTTGTTGAAAATCGTTTTGAACTCCGTACAAGCATCTTTTTTGCCGGCAGATAGAAAGGAACACTTAAAATGTCGGATTACCAGAGAGTTTTCGGGATGGCTTCATTAAAAAATAATTGTAAGCCATTCATCTAAAGCTGTTTTTTCTTATTCCGGCTGTACTCTTTTTGGGATTTAAAATCACACGTAAAAAATAATTATTCTTTATTGACTAATTATATAACTATTTGTTATACTATTCATCAGTAAAGAATAATTAAATGAGGTGCTTTATGAAAATATATGGAACGGAAAGCAATGTATATATTCTAAAAGAACTGGGAAAAAGAATACAGGATGCAAGGATTTCTATGTCCATTACCCAGAAACAGCTTGCGGAAAATGCCGGTATTTCGGCAAGTACAATGGAACGAATTGAAAATGGTGAGAATGTAAAAGTGGAAAATATTCTAAATGTGATGCGAGCACTTTCTCTGATATCTAATTTGGAAATTTTGATACCGGAACAAGAGGTTGTGCCTTCTGTCATGCTAGATTTGGGGGGCAGAAAAAAACGTGTATCATTAAAGCGCGTAAAAAACGTGGAAGAAACCGAATGGAAATGGGGAGATGAACCATGATTGCAGCAGAAGTTTTTTTGTGGGGAACAAGAATTGGTGTTGTTATGCAAGAGGAAATCAATTCTGTGGCAAAGTTTAATTATGATGAAAAATTTTTAAAAAGCCGAATAGAAGTGTCACCCATTGCCATGCCTCTCTCGGACAGAGTATATTCTTTTCCCGCACTGCGTTTAGAAACTTTCAAAGGGCTTCCGGGAATGCTTTGTGACTCACTGCCTGACAAATTTGGTACAAAACTTGTGGAGCGCTATCTTGCCGAGCAGGGGAGAAGCATTCATGACTTTTCTTCTGTAGAACGATTGCGCTATGTGGGAAATCGGGGAATGGGCGCCTTGGAATATGTTCCGGCAAAAGAATATTTCGGTACCCCTGATAAGTCGCTCAACATTGATGCACTTGTACAGTTAGCTTCAGATATTTTAAGCGAGAAAGAATCGATTCATATTTCCAAAAATGATTATGCGATGGAACAGATTATTAAAGTAGGAACATCTGCCGGCGGTGCGCGGGCAAAAGCAGTAATCGCATGGAATGAAGAGACGAAGGATATTCGTTCTGGACAAGTAGAAGCAGGAAAGGGCTATGGATATTGGCTTATTAAATTCGATGGTATAAAAAACAATAAGGATAAAGGGGAAGTTGAAGACGGACCGGAATATACCCGCATTGAGTATGCCTACTATCTGATGGCAAAAGCTGCCGGGATTGAGATGAGTGAATGTCGTCTGTACAAAGAAAATAGTAATTACCATTTTATGACCAAAAGATTTGACCGCAATCCCGAAACAGGAGATAAGATTCATATGCAGTCACTTGGAGCAATTGCTCATTATGACTTCAATGAACCGGGAGTAAACAGTTATGAACAGGCAGCAGATGTTATATATCGATTGGGGATGGGGCAAAAAGAAATAGAACAGTTGTATCGGAGAATGGTTTTTAACATCATGGCACGAAACCATGACGATCATGTCAAAAATCTTTCCTTTCTTATGAATCGAAAAGGAAAGTGGAGCTTGGCACCTGCATATGACATCACATATGCATACGACAAAAATAATAGATGGCTTGCGAGACATCAAATGAGTACCAATGGAAAACTGGATGATTTTACAAAATTAGATTTAAAACAATGTGCAAGCCGCATGAATATAGGAACTCGGAAAATGATGAAAATATTAGAAGATGTGGAAGCGGCGATTTCACAATGGGAGATTTTTGCCGAAAAAGTGGGAATACGTGAAGAAACCTGTAGAGAAATTCGAAGTCTAATGTTGGGAGAGGACAAGCTGTGCTAAAGGCAATATTATTTGACATTGATAATACTTTATTGAGCTTTGATGAATCTGTAAAACAGTTTATGAAAATCGGCTTCAAAAAATTTCATATTGGAGAATATAAAGATGATATGTTTTCTGTGTTTACCCGGATTAATAACAGCCTGTGGCAGTCTATTGAAAAAGGTGAACTAAGTTTTGAGGAACTACAGGAAATACGGTGGAATAAAATTTTAGAAAGCATAGGGCTCTCATTCGATGGAGTTCTTTTCGAAAAATACTTTAGAGAATTTTTATTTGAAAGTGCAATTGCGGAAGATGGGGCAGTGGGAGCGCTGGAATATCTGTATAAAAAGTATTTACTCTTTGTTGCCAGCAATGGACCTTATAAGCAGCAGGTAAACAGACTGAGAAGAAGCGGAATGCTTCCTTTTTTCTCGAATCTGTTTATTTCTGAAGAGATAGGTAGTTCAAAGCCTTCTTCTAATTTTTTTGACGAATGCATGAAACGTATCAATGCAGGTAAAAAGACAAGAATTTGGCCGAATGAGGTTATGATTATTGGGGATTCTTTGTCTTCTGATATAACGGGAGGTATGAGATATGGAATGCAGACTTGTTTTTATAATCCAACAAACAAGTGTGTTCCGGATTCCGTAACCGTGAACTATCAAATTGGTGCACTAAATGAACTAAAGAGCATCCTTTGACGAATCCCTCGTTATTTTAATAAATCATTGCAAACAACGAGGCCATTATCACTGTAAGAAGACCGGCCACCACAATTGCCAGACTGCTCATAGCTCCTTCCAACTGTCCGAATTCCATTGCTTTTGTAGTTCCGATAGCATGGGCACTTGTTCCAAGCGCCAATCCTTTTGCAATCGGGTGTTTGATGCGAAACCGGCGGCATACGAATTCTCCAATCACATTTCCTACAATTCCGGTTACGATGATAACCGCAACAGAAATGGTCACATAGCCGCCAAGTTCTTCTGATACACCCATTCCAATCGCAGTAGTAATCGATTTGGGCAGGAGAGTAACATATTGTGTATGTGACAGCTCAAACATTGCAGCTAACAATAGAGTGGAGACCAAACTGGTGATGACGCCTGACAAAACACCAATCATAATTGCAATCCAATTCTTCTTTAGCATTTCTATTTGTTGATATAAAGGAATCGCAAGACTGACGGTTGCCGGAGTGAGCAAATAGCTTAAATATTTTGCACTCTGATTATATCTGTCATAATCAATGTCAAATAGCGCCAAAAAACCAATCACCATAACAATAGAAATTAATAATGGATTCAGAATAGACAATTTTGTTTTCTTTTTTAGGAATGTTCCAATCTCGTATGCAACAAGGCTGATTACCACACCAATCGTTGCAGAGTTTAATACCATGTTGTTCATTTATGTGCCTCATTTCTTTTGAATTTTAATAAAAAATCAGTTGTTTTTCCGGTGACAATCATTACGAGAAAAGTAGTTACAATCGTAATCACGCAAAGAGGAAGCAGCATTTCCTTCAATTGCTTCCATGCAACAAGTAGTCCAACACCGGCAGGAATAAACATTACAGGCATAATTTCTACCAGAAATTCAGCACTTTCTTTTACCGCTTCTAAGGGAAGCAGCTTGGAAACTAATAATATTAACATGATAACCAATCCATAGATGCTTGCAGGAATTGGTAAAGGAATAAAGTATTTCAGAATCTCGCCACAACAACTGACTAAGAGTATGATAGCGAATTGTTTTAAGTATTTCATTCGTCGTGAACTCCTTTTTCGTATATTTATATTTATGATTCTCGTAATTTGACCGCTGATGCAGCCTGCCTGCGTCTTGCATCATCCAGTGCCGCATAGTGTTTCTTAGTGGTATTTACATCTTTATGTCCCAGAACGTCCGCAACCAGATAAATGTCACCGGTTTCCTTATATAAATTCGTTCCGTAAGTACTGCGAAGCTTATGAGGCGTAATTTTCTTATTCGGTGTTACCTGACGGGCATATTTTTTTACCATATTTTCAACTGCCTGTACCCCGATTCTGCGTCGCTGTGTGGACAAAAACAAGGCATTCTCATGACCCGGAAGAGGAGTAGTGGCAGCCCTTGTCGTTTCCAGATAATTTTCCAGCGCGTTCTGCACTTCATCTCCGAAATAGACAACCATCTGATTTCCGCCTTTACGGGTAACGGTAATTCCGTTATTTTTAAAATCCAAGTCATCAATGTCTAAACCGACACATTCGGAAACGCGGATTCCGGTGCCTAATAGCAAGGTCAAAATTGCCAAATCGCGGGTTTTGGTTTTTTCATAGTAAACTTTTTTCTGACCGGTTAACGCATCTTCGCAGGATTCCACATAATCCAGCAACATGGCAACCTCATCTGCATCCAGACGTATGATCGCCTTTTCGTGAATTTTCGGCTTGTCAACAAAAACAGTTGGATTATTTGCAACATATTTATGTCTGTAAAGATACCGGTATAAGCTGCTTAAAGAGGAAAATTTGCGGGCAAGACCTCGTTCTGTATTGGTCATCTGTTTTTCCTCCGGGGATTGATACACCTTCAGATATTCCAGATATTCCTCTAGATCAACCGGTTCCAGTTTCTCTAAGTCCTGCGTTGTAAACTGATTCGTCGTGTAAGCTCGAAAAATGGGGTTATTTTCAATTAAAAACTGAAAGAAGACCCGTAAATCGTATGCATAGGAAATTCGCGTTTTTGCGGACGTTGTAGGTTCAATCGCCCTGAAGTAATCCTTGACAAAGGGAGGCAGGGTTTTTAAAACTTGCCGTAACCGAAGGGTGTTGTCTATGTAGGACTGTTCATAATAGGTTTTAATATCCTTAGCCATTGAATGAATTCCTTTCTGAGAGTGTTTTTATCATTGATTTTAATATTATATCGTATTTCCTTTATTTTGTCCATATCTTTTGGAAAAATTGGTGTTTGTCGTATAGATTGGAACTTCTATAAGAAACAGTCGAATGCCCATAAACACAAACTAAGGAATTTATCCGACTGCTCTTTTCATATCTTTGCTGAAATTTGTCTTGATATTCTTTTTAAAATAATCTTATTAAAATCTTATTTAAACTCCGTATCGTAATATGCAACCATCAAATGTTGTCCGGCATAAATTTTATCGGAATGCAATCCATTTAACCGTATCAGCTCATCTACATATTCCTGTGTGCCGGAGTAAGCATTTGTACGGTATTCCTTTGCGATATCCCAAAGGGTATCTCCGTCCTGAATCACAATGCTTTTATAATATTTAAACGGAACTTCCGTTTGAACTTCGTTCGCGTGTGCTTTGGAAAATATGCTTCCAAAAACAACACATCCGATTACAATCAGAAAAATGGCAGTTAATAAAAGAATCATCCTTTTTTTTGCTACTTCTTTTGCTCTTCTTTGCTTTGCATGATATCTGATTTCCTGTCTGCTCATAATATATCCCCTCCGTGTATATATATTCGAATGCTTGTTCCGAACAATTGTTCTGCTTATGATGTTAGTATACAACACGAACATCTGTTTGTCAACAAAAAATCGAACATATTTTCTAAACATTTGTTTGCTTTTTAAAAACATATATGGTAAAATGAATTTATCAACAGAGAATTCAGTTAGGAGGACGCCTCATGTCATATGGTAAAATCAGTCAGAAACAATTGGAAATTTTGGAATACATAAAAGCAGAGATTTTAAGAGTCGGTTATCCGCCGGCAGTGCGTGAGATTTGCGATGCAGTGCATTTGAAGTCCACTTCTTCTGTCCACGCCCATCTTGAAACATTAGAAAAAAACGGTTATATCCGCCGGGATCCTACAAAGCCGCGTGCGATTGAGATTATGGATGATGCCTTTAATCTGACAAGAAAGGAAATGACCAATGTTCCGATTGTTGGACAGGTGGCTGCCGGAGAACCTATTTTTGCGGAACAGAATATTGTGGATTATTTCCCGATTCCGATGGAATTCATGCCGAATAATGAGTCTTTCCTTTTGAAAGTAAAAGGGGAAAGCATGATTAATGCCGGGATTTTGGATGGAGATTATGTTCTGGTTGAGAAAAAACCTACTGCTTCTAACGGAGAGATGGTTGTTGCACTTGTAGAGGACAGCGCTACTGTCAAGACATTTTATAAAGAAGACGGATATTATCGTTTGCAACCGGAGAATGATGATATGGAACCAATTATCGTTTCTCAATGTGAAATCGTAGGAAAGGTATTTGGGGTATTTCGTTTTATGAATTAATGCAGGGAGGAAGTCCACTGTAATACAAATGAGAAAAGCAGAAACCACTGAAAGAAAATAAAATTTCAGCAGTTTCTGCTTTTACTATGGAAATCGTCAGACAAATAACAGATATCCCACGATTGGGATGGTAAGCACCGCAAGCAGCGTTGTGATAAACACATACTGCGCTGCAAACTTTGCATTACTCTCATACTCTTCTGCAAACATCACCGTAGTCGCAGCGGAAGGCATTGCAGTAACCAGAACGACCACTCCCAATATCAGTGGATTTCCAATAAAGTTTCGAAAAATCAAATATACTGCTGATGGAACCACCAGTAGTCGAATAACAGAAAAACTGTAAACTCTCCAACCTTTCCATATCTCCCTTATCGGCGTCATCGCAAGTGTGGAACCAATTACCAGCATAGATAGTGGTGTTGCAGCATTTCCAATCATCAAAAATACTTCGTGTGGTACCTGCGGCAGACGGACTCCGAGAATTGCCAAAATCATAGTCAGGAATCCTGCAACTGTCGCAGTACTCATCATCCGTTTCCATTCTATTCCCTTTCTGTCTGTTTTACTCTTCTGAAACAGATATACGCCATAAGAAAAGAGTAAAATGCTGTTAAACATATCATAAATACTTGCGTAGATTAATGCACTCGCTCCGAGAATGCTTTCAATTACCGGATATCCCATAAACCCATTATTGGAAAATACGGTTAAAAATTCCAGAATCGGAGTCTCACTTCCCTTTATCCTCAAAAGCTTTGGTACAAGTTTTGAAAAAAGAATCAAAAACGCATACACCAAAAGTGCAACTGAGAGCATAGCTAAAATATCTTTTCTGGAGCAGTCTGCCTCATTCAGAGAACTTAGCATTTTACAGGGAATGGCCAGGTTAATAACAATTGCTGATACCTTTTTATTGCTTACAGCATCCATAAAACCGGCTTTATTTGCAATATATCCGACAATCAGGACAGAAAAAAGGATAATCATTTTCGTAAATACAAAGGAAATACTCATTTTACAGTTCTTCGATTCCTACTGTTTTTCCGTCTCTCCAAATGCGTTCCAAATCGTAGAACAAACGATTTTCTCTGTCAAACACATGGACAATGATTTCTCCGAAATCCAGAAGCACCCAGCTTCCAAGCCCATATCCTTCCCGCTGTTTCACGGTAAATCCGTTTTTATCCAGTTCCTCTTCCACGGCATCTACTAAAGCATGCACCTGACTGTCATTTTTTCCGTTTGCAATGATAAAGTAATCAGCCAATACGGATACATTTGAAATATCAATAATCTTAATATCTTCTCCTTTTTTTTCATCCAGTGCCTGATACGCCAGTTTTGCCATCTGTTTTGATTGTTCCATAGTCTTACGCTCCTTCTCTTCTATTTCTGTAAAAGTTTTTTGTAATACTGATAAGTTTGTTCTGTTCTGGGATCCACAACCTCATTCTTTGTCTCTAAATACGCCAAGGAATCTTTCAAAATCACATACAAACATGCATCCATATCCTGAAATGCCAGTGCTCTTACCTCGTCCAAATTTGGTGCCTCATTGCGATTTGGTTCTATGTAATCTGCGATGTATACAATCTTATCCAAAAGGGTCATTTCCGGTCTTCCGGTTGTATGATATGCAATCGCATCTACAATCTCCATATCATCAATTCCATATTTTGTTTTTGCGATATAAGCCCCTAATTTTGCGTGCAAAAGCCCCGGATTCTTTCGCTCAGACTCGGAAACTGTTAATTGATATTTTTCACACAATTTCAACTTTTTATCCGAAGAAAGACCTTTTGCACAATCATGCAGTAAACCTGCGATGAGTGCTTTTTCCAAATCTACATGGTAACGCATTGCCATCGCCCCTGCCGTATACATGACACCAAGCGTGTGCTCATAGCGCTCCTTATCTAAGTAACTCGCTACCCGTTTTTTCATTTTTTCCAGCTTCAGTTGACTCATTTTCCCCATCCTCAAACAATTGATTTTCCCTCAGATATTCCAATACGGTTTCCGGCACAAGTCCTTTTATAGAGATTCCTTCCTTGAGTTTTTTGCGAATTTCAGTAGAAGAAATCTCGACGCTCGGTGTATTTAAAAAACGAATATCCGCATGGTATTTTTTGTTCAGATACTCTATTTGGGACAGCATGTCTTTCGTACCTTTGTCTTCCCGGCAGGCTGCCAAAATAATACAGGTTTTTAAAAGCTTCTCCGGGCATTTCCATTTTTCCAGACTAAACAGGGAATCTGCCCCGATAATAAAATAAAACTCATGTTCCGGATAAACCTCTTTAAAATGTTCCATGGTCTTATAAGAGTAATGGATTGTGGGATTCTCTATTTCATAAGGCTGAAGCACAAAATAGGGTATTCCTTCAATCGCTCTTTTTACCATTTCCACGCGGTTTCGACTCTTAGCTTCAATCGCTGCATTGGATTTATGCGGCGGATTCCCGTTCGGCATGTACCATATCTCATCCAGATGATATTGCCGGTAAGCATATTCCCCCAGCATCAGATGTCCATTGTGGATTGGGTCAAATGTTCCCCCCATAATACCAATTTTCATAAATACACCTCTTCTACTTAGAATCAAGGCAGGACAATCTTCTTTTTGTCCTCTTTTCCTTCTTTATAAAGCACAATCTTTTTCCCGATTACCTGTACAATCTGAGAATGGGTACGTTCTGCCAGCGTATTGGCAAGCTCTTTCGGATCATCCAGGCAGTTTTGAAGCACATTGATTTTAATCAGTTCACGTGCCTCTAATGCTTCATTGATGGCGCCGGTCAATTCCGGTGTAATGCTTGCCTTCCCAATCTGAAAGATTGGATCCATCACCATGGCAAGACTTTTCAAATAAGCTCTTTGTTTGGAAGTCATTCGTTTCGTCTCCTTTATTTATAATAGTCAAATTGCAGGCCATACATACGCACGGTATCGCCGTCTTGTATGCCGGATTTTTCCAATTCCTCCAAAATACCGCTTTCCTTCAAAAACTTCTGGAAGAATGCAAATCCTTTTTCGGAATCCAGATTGGTATATCCCAGCATTTTTTCAATCTTCGGACCTTCCACAACATACATGTTGTCTTCCACTGTAACAGTGTATGGCAAATCCTCATGAATCAGTTCTTCCTCCGGGAAATATTCCTGTTCAAACACAATCGTTTTCCGGTCTAATGTTTTTAACTGTTCATTTACATAGTATAACAGTTCTTTGATGCCCTCGCCGGAAAATCCGGAAATGGGGAATACCTTTATTCCCTTCGGTTCAAATTCGGCACGGAGTTTTTCTACCGGATTTTCATCTTCTTCGTAGATTAAATCAATCTTGTTTGCCGCAATAACTTGAGGACGTTTGGCAATCTCAGGATTGTAGGCTTCTAACTCTGCATTGATTTTGTAAATATCCTCAATCGGGTCACGACCTTCGGATGACGCTGCATCTACCACGTGAATCATCATCTTGGTACGTTCAATATGACGTAAGAACTCATGCCCAAGACCCACCCCCTCAGATGCACCCTCGATTAATCCGGGGATATCTGCGATAACAAATCCGTCTGTTCCCTCCAAATCCACGACGCCAAGGTTTGGATTGATGGTCGTGAAATGGTAATTTGCAATCTTCGGGTTTGCATTTGTCACCCGGGACAAAAGAGTCGATTTTCCCACATTCGGGAAGCCGATAAGCCCCACATCGGCAATCACTTTCAGTTCCAATATTACATTTAATTCCTGAGCCGGCTGCCCGGGCTGCGCATACTTTGGAACCTGCATGGTTGCAGTGGCAAAATGTTGATTTCCAAGTCCTCCGCGACCGCCTTTTAGAATCACCTGTCTGCGGTTATCACCGGACATATCTGCAATGACTTTTCCGGACTCTGCTTCTTTAATTACGGTTCCTTCCGGAACTTTCAAAATAATATCTTTTGCATCTTTTCCGTGGCATCTTCTCTTGCCTCCCTGCTCTCCGTCCTGTGCACAGTATTTTCTTTTATGACGGTAATCGACAAGGGTATTCAGTCCTTCATCCACTTCAAAAATAACATCTCCCCCACGTCCGCCGTCTCCGCCGTCCGGACCGCCATTGGGCACATAAAGTTCTCTTCGGAAGCTGGCATGTCCATCGCCGCCTTTTCCTGAACGGATATAAATCTTCGCTCTGTCTGCAAACATCTCTCTCACCTGCTTTTTTCTAATAATCTAAGTATAAACAAGTATACCGCAAAAAACAAGGCTTCAAACCAAATGATTTGAAGCCCGATTTATGCATCTGTAAAATTCCTATTCAGCTACCGGATAGATAGAAACCTGTTTCTTATCTCTTCCTTTTCTCTCAAATCTTACAACACCGTCAACTAATGCGAATAAGGTATCATCGCCACCGCGTCCTACGTTCAGACCCGGATGAATCTTTGTTCCACGTTGTCTGTAAAGAATGTTTCCGGCTTTTACAAATTGTCCGTCAGCTCTTTTCGCACCTAATCTTTTGGATTCTGAGTCTCTACCGTTCTTTGTAGAACCAACTCCTTTTTTATGAGCGAAAAATTGAAGGTTTAAATTCATCATGGTATTACACCTCCTCAAATGTGAAATCAATATACTTCTCGTAGTTTTTCGCCACATCCTCTAAGCCGAGAATCATGGCGTTTAACAGTAGTGTCGTCTCTTTTAATGGCCTGCCTGAAACTCTATATTCGATATAGCCTTCTTCTTCATCTGATGCAACGGAAAATTTCTCTTCCGTAAATGCTTCAATAGCATTTATCGTATTAATCGTCAATACAGAAACGGCCGCACACACGATATCTTGTCCGGCTTCTCCGCATCCGGCATGCCCATATGCTCTGAAACCAACACACTCCTTAAATTCGTTTCTATAAATCGTTACCTTGGTCATAGCTGGAAATTATGCGTTGATTTTTTCAATCTTAACGGCTGTATATTGCTGTCTGTGACCGTTTTTCTTATGGTATCCAGATTTTCTCTTATACTTGTAAACGATAACTTTTTTTGCTTTTCCGTCTCCGATTACAGAAGCTGTAACGGTAGCGCCTTCTACTGTCGGATTTCCAACCTTTAATTCGGAATCGCTTACTGCAAGAACTTGGTCAAATGTAAAAGTCTCTCCGGCTTCTACACCAAGTTTTTCTACTTTAATGATATCGCCTTCGGCTACTTTGTACTGTTTACCACCTGTTGCTATAATTGCGTACATATGGCACCTCCTATTATCATTACTCGCCAGTTGTGGTGTTACATATCCTGATAACATATGTAATCTTGGAAACCTCACTGTGCGGCACACTAGTGTATTTTAGCATATACACAGATTCACGTCAACTGTTTTTTGCAAACAATTAAATCCTCGTATTTACAAAAATATCATACAGCGCCTGAATGGCATTTTCAAAATCATGATTGCGAACACCTACTACAATGTTCAGCTCGCTGGAACCCTGATCGATCATCTTTACATTCACATGTGCATGTGCAAGCGCTGAAAAAATACGTCCGGAGGTGCCGCGTTTTGAGCGCATCCCTCTTCCAACGATGGCAATCAACGCCAGATCCGATTCTAATTCAATCGAATCCGGATTCACTGCCTGATGAATTCCGGCCAATACCTTCTGCTCTTTCTCCTCGAATTCCGTCTGATGTATCAGCACTGTCATGGTGTCAATACCGGACGGCATATGTTCGATGGAAATCCCATTATCTTCAAACACCTGAAGCACCTTGCGGCAGAAACCAATCTCGGAGTTCATCATAGCCTTTTCAATCGTAATAGAAGCAAATCCCTGTTTTCCGGCGATTCCGGTAATGGTGTATTTCGGATGTCTGCAGGTTGCTTCCACAATCAAAGTCCCGGCATCCTCCGGTGCGTTTGTATTCTTAATGTGAATCGGAATGCCCTCTTCCCGAATCGGGAAAATCGCGTCCTCATGCAGTACCGTTGCACCCATATAGGAAAGCTCCCGAAGTTCTTTGTACGTGATTGCTTCAATCGGCTTCGGATTCTGGATAATTCTGGGGTCTGCAATTAAGAACCCGGAAACATCCGTCCAATTCTCATAGACATCCACCTGAGCAGCCTTTGCAACAATAGATCCGGTCAAATCGGAACCGCCTCTGGAAAAGGTTTTAATCGTTCCGTCCGGCATAGAACCATAAAATCCGGGAATGACTGCCCGCTCTGTGTTTTCCAGTCGTTTTGACAGGATATCATTGGTTTTTTCTGCATCAAAATTGCCCTCTTCATCAAAGAAAATCACATCTGTTGCGTCAATGAAATCATATCCCAGATAGGTTGCCATAATGATTCCGTTTAAATATTCTCCTCTGGAAGCGGCATAATCCTCTCCGGTTTTCTTTTTAAAATTCTCACAGATTACATCAAATTCTGCATCCAGGGAAAGGGGAAGCCCCAATCCATCGATAATTTCCTGATATCGTGCCTGAATGGCGTCTAACTGCGCTTTAAAATCCTTTTCTGAAACTGCAGTCTCATAGCACTGATACAGCATATCGGTTACTTTTGTATCAGCGGAAAACCGTTTCCCCGGTGCAGATGGTACGACATACCGTCTGCTCTCTTCTGCGCGAATAATATTTCCTACTTTTTTGAACTGTTCGGCGCTGGCAAGTGAGCTTCCGCCGAATTTCACTACTTTCTTCATTTGTCTTTCCTCCATAGTTTGTTCCATCCCATTGTAAACCCATTTTGCCCTGAATGACAACCCTTAATTTAAAACAATCTGTGATACCTCATATGCCTCGTAAAAAGGCTTCCGGATTTTTTTGCGTGTCACTTCTACCAGCTGTAATCCGGTAACATCCACCAAAGTGGTGGGAATCGGGTCTTTGTGCAGCTCTCTTTCGAATTGCTCCATCAACTTATCCATCCATTCTTTTTCAGAAAGATTGATAAAATCAATCAAAATGATTCCCGAAAGATTGCGGAGACGAATCTGTTTCGCTGCTTCCTTTGCCGCTTCCAGATTGATTTGAAAATAGGTCTTATCATCTTTCTTTTTGGTGATACATTTTCCGGTATTGACATCGATGACCGTAAGTGCCTCGGTGGGCTGAATCACCAAATATGCGCCGGATTTCAACCATACGCGCTCTTTTAATGCATGTTCCACATGTTTTTCAATACTGTACAATTTGTGGAGCGGCAACAGTTTGTCCGAATACAGCCGAAGCTTGGGTAAATCCTCCGGTTGATTCTGCTCCAGAAAATTTCTTGTCTCCTCGTAAAGGGAAAGGTCCTCCAACACAATGTCCGTAAGCCCTTCCTGGTAAATATTTTTTAGTTCCGTAAGGTATGGAGCAGGTGCTTTCCTCAGGCAGGAATAACATACCCGCGTCTTAGCAGAGGTAATAAGCGATTCATATTCTCCAATCAGTTTCTGAAGCTCTGTCCGCAGGGTTTCCTCATCTGCCTCCTTGGCATTCGTACGCATAATGATTCCGTATTCATCCGAAGCATACTCCTTTGCAATTTCTATGAGACGTATCTTTTCCTCTTTCGAAAGCTTGGAGGAAGCACCGATTCTGGTATCTCCCCTTGTGAGTACCGCATATTTGCCGGTAAGTTCCAGCTTCCCGGTAACAGTGGGAACCTTCGTCTTTACAGCCTCCCGGGAGACCTGCACCAGCAGTTCATCACCTATGCACAGTGGTTTTTTTCCGATTTTGTGTGTGAAAATGGGTTGCTCTTTCCGGTCCATGGAATAATAGCATTCCACCCCTTTCGCAATTTCAATAAAAGCGGCTTGAATATTGGCTACGATATTTTTTACCTTCCCCACATAGATGTTTCCGAGCACCGCTTTTTGAAGCTCCTCTTCCTGCTTTGCGCAGTGTAGTTCGACTACGTCTTCCTCTTCCAGAAGTGCCGTTAATATTTTATTGTCCAGTTTTGTAATCACCAGTTTCCGATTCATGCTGTTTCCTACCATACCTTATTAAGACTTACAAATTCCCGGTTCCCCATATCTGCATATACTTCCAGCCGATGATGCGAAAAAGAAACACGTTCCGTGTCAACGCCAAGATATTGACAGAGTGCCTGCATGACCACTTCCGGCTTGAGGTTTTCCACGCTTCCTGTTGCAACCTGCATAAATACACCGTCGCCGCGAATCTCAAATTGATAAATCAAAGGTTTGATATCCACTTCTTTTTCACTTTTTTTCGTTTTCTTTGTAATCATAATTTCAGGTTGATTTAAAAATCCGGTTGCTCTTTCTTTCCAATCTTCCGGAAACGCTCCTGTTTGAATGGTGGATACATAATCTGCTGCAGCGACGATGGACATTCCGGTGCGTTTCTTGTCTTCAGAAACAGGAACCATAGTTACGACCTCCATCCCCTCCACCATTACCTGATTCAGCCTCGATACCGCTTCTTCCATATCGATTTCTTCTGTCAGTTCCACATCAAAATATTCCCCGTCACTGGTAAGTCCTACCCCCAGCGGATTGGCAAAGGACATAATCATATGCGGGCTGTAGCCGCCCGTAAATGCAATGGGAATCTCAGCCCGGCGCATTGCCTTCTGGAAAAAGCGCATCACATCAAGGTGCCCGATAAATTTCATGACACCATATTTTCGAAATTTAATTCTTGCCTTCAAAACAAACACCTCCTCCGAACACGGCTGCGCCACAGCCGGCACATTGCATCCGGCAGTTTGGCGTTACAGTCCCTTCCATTGCATTTTTCCATTCCCGTTTCAGGAAGTTTTTAGTCACGCCAATATCAATAAAATCCCATGGAAGGATTTCGTCCAAATCCCGCTTCCGCAAATTATAGAAATCAATGTCCACACCCGCTTTTTCAAATGCCTGGAGCCACAGATCGAATTGAAAATGTTCGCCCCACGAATCATAGATACAGCCGGCTTTGTAGGCCTCCAGAATCACCTTTCCGACTCTTCTGTCCCCACGGGCAAGTACTCCCTCCAGTACGGTCACGTCTGCTTCGTGCCAGTTATATTTTAAGCTCTTATGATTTAACTGCGCCTTCATCTCATGATTTACAATATTCGCCTTTTCAATATAGTCTTCCCGATTCAGCATCGTCGCCCACTGGAACGGGGTAAACGGCTTCGGGACAAAGAAGGATGAGCTTGCCACAATCTGACATCTGCCGTTTCTTTGTTCCTTTGGTATCTCATAATAGCGTCTTGCCACCTTATCTGCCAGATGTGCAATCTCTTTGATATCCTCTTCTGTTTCTGTGGGAAGCCCAAGCATGAAATACAATTTCACGCGGGACCATCCTCCTTCAAATGCCTGTCCGGCGCCTTCCAGAATAATTTCTTCTGTCAGTCCCTTATTGATGACGTCACGAAGCCGCTGAGAACCGGCTTCCGGTGCAAAGGTGAGACTGCTTTTTCGGATATCCTGCACTTTGCTCATCACATCCAGAGAAAATGCATCGATTCGAAGGGAGGGAAGCGAAATGTTAATCCCTTTTCCTTCTAATTCTTCTATTAAAAATGTTACCAGTTCTTCCAGTTTCGAATAATCACTGGAACTCAAGGAGCTTAAAGAAATCTCTTCATGTCCGGTGCTTTTCAGCATCTTCGTTGCATACTCCTTTAGCATGGCAACATCCCGTTCTCTGGTGGGACGGTAAACCATGCCTGCCTGACAGAAACGGCAGCCACGGATGCAGCCTCGCTGAATCTCCAGTACCACCCGGTCCTGGGTTGCCTTGATAAACGGAACCACCGGCTTTTCCGGATAGAAAGTATGAGTCACATCCGATACCATCTGTTTTCGAATCACCGGTTTTGCATGCGGATTGTTTGGCACAAAGGAAGCGATAGTACCATCTTCCTTGTAAGAAACATCGTAAAAAGACGGAACATAGAGTCCCGGAATCTCCGCTGCCATTTCCAAAAAAGCCTGCTTGGATTTTCCGGAAGCTTTCCATTCTTTGTAGCGGTCCATCAAATCATAAAAGACCGTTTCTCCTTCCCCGATATAGAACATGTCAAAAAAATCTGCCAGAGGTTCCGGATTATAAGCACAGGGACCACCACCGATGACAATCGGATGTTCCTCTGTCCGCTCTTTTGCAAGAAGGGGAATCTGTGCCAGATTAAGAACCTGTAAAATATTGGTATAACACATTTCATACTGGATGGTAATTCCGATGAAATCAAATTCTTTTATTGGGTCCTGAGATTCCAGTGCAAATAATGGAATCCCTTCTGTCCGCATGATTTTGTCCAAATCCGTCCACGGAGAATAGACCCGTTCACACCAGATATCATCCCGGCGATTCAGCATATCGTAAAGAATCTGAATGCCCAAATGAGACATTCCGATTTCATATACGTCCGGAAACACAAATGCGAAGCGGATATCCACATCCTCTTTCTTTTTCATGACGGCATTGACTTCATTTCCGATGTACCGCGCCGGCTTTTCTACCTGTAACAATATTTCATCTGATAAAGCTAATTTTCTCAATGTTGTTCTCCTTCGTTCTTTATCATCCCATTATATCAATCGAATATGAGGAAGTCAACTAAGCTGTGATACTCCTTTTGAATCTCATTTGCGACGGTTTCCGTCTCCTTTACCCCGTTATATTTTGCAGCTGCAAACAGACAAAACAGTAATACTGCAATCGTCATACGCACTCCAAGCGTCCCCTTTTTCGAGTCTTCCTCATCCCCGGTATTCTCCTTGTACAGACTTTGATACGTCGCCTGATATCTGGGGTGGACTGCAGGAGGACTATACCGGGCGCTGTACATGTTTCTTGTCTGCTGCAATAATTCCATTCTTCTTTTTTCTGTCTCTGTCATAAGCTTCCTCCAAAAAAACAAGGCATATACTATGTAACATAATATATGCCTCTTTTCATTTCTTTAGAAGATTAGCGGTCTGCCAGTTCTCTTGTAATATCTTCCCAGGTCACACCGCGTTCTACCATCAGAACCATTGCATGATACAGAAAATCCGATAATTCGTATTTAATTTCCTCCGGATTTGGATTCTTTGCAGCAATCACAAGCTCGGTCGCTTCCTCTCCCACTTTCTTTAGAATCTTGTCAATTCCCTTTTCAAACAAATAATTGGTATAGGAGCCTTCCTTCGGATTCTTTTTCCGGTCCAGAATGGTTGCATAGACGCTTTCAAATACCTGCAGCGGATTTTTTTCGTCCATTTCACCGCCAACCAAAGGCTGGAAGAAACACGTAGGATTTCCCGTATGGCACGCAGCGCCTACCTGATCCACTTTTGCGAGAATCGTATCCTTGTCACAATCAATCGTCAAAGATTTTACATACTGGAAATGTCCGGAGGTTTCTCCCTTCACCCAAAGCTCATTGCGGCTTCGACTAAAATACGTCATCATACCTGTCTTTACTGTTTTCTCAAACGCTTCCTGATTCATATATGCCAGCATCAGAACTTCTCCGGTTTTATAGTGCTGTACAATGACCGGAATGAGTCCATCTGCATTCCGTTTGAATTCTGAAAACTCCATTTTACTCTCATAGGAGGTCATCTGGATTCCCTGTGCCTCACATCTTGTCTTAAACGCCAATAAATCAAAATCATTCCGGCTTACAAATTTTCCGGAAATCCCCTCAATTCCGGAGCACTTTAAAATACGGAAAATTTCTGTCTCTTCCATCACATCCGTCAGGATAATCGTGGGAACGCTGGTGGTATTTGTAACGGATTCCAAATCCGGACGGTGCATAAAAATAATCTGATTTGCATACTTTTCAATCAAATGCTGACTTTTATACAACCGGTCAAAATCATTTAACGAAACGGCAATTTTTTCCTTTCCAAAACGATTGGAAACCTCTTCCATCAGTTCCACCCCTGTCGGCTTGGATAAATTTAAAATTGCCTGCTTCGCCCCGGCATACAAAATTTTTTTCACGTCCTCCTGTCTTCGGATATTGCCACCCGCAATCATGGGAATCCGAATCACACGGCTGATTTTTTTCATCAGGTCAATTGCGGTGTCATGCTCTTTGTCTGTAGTAGATAAATCAAATACAATCAATTCATCTGAGCCGTTTTCACTGTATTTCTTCGCCAGTTCCACAACATCTTCTGAAATGACTTCCATGTTGTCAAACCATTTCACTGCTTTTCCCTGATGGATAAAGATACTTGGTATCAATTTTTTATATGTCATTATGCTAAACTTCCTTTCGTAGACCATGCCTCTTTGATGCGCACTTCTTCCATGCATGCCATATCAAGTGCCTTGCCAAATGCTTTAAACAAAGCCTCTGCCATGTGATGGTTATTTCCTCCGTCCATGATTTTGAGATGGAGGTTCATGGCAGCACTGTAAGAAACTGCATAGAAAAATTCACGGAACATTTCCGTATCGAAACTGCCAAGCTTCTCTACGGTAAAATCTGCGTCATATTTCAAATAGGGTCTTCCGGATAAATCAATTGCACAGAGTGCAAGAACTTCATCCATCGGAAGCAGAAAACTCCCATAACGTTTGATTCCGGTCTTTTCTCCTAATGCTTTTGCAATGGCAAGCCCAAGAACGATTCCCGTGTCCTCAATGGTGTGGTGGCAGTCCACGTTTAAATCCCCGCTTACCTGAACCTTCAGGTCAAACAGTCCATGTCTTGCAAAGCTGTCCAGCATATGGTCAAAAAAACCGATTCCTGTAGAAATCTCGGTCTTGCCCTGCCCGTCCAGATTCAGGGTTACTGTAATACTCGTTTCTTTTGTGGTTCTTTCACACGTCGCAACTCTGTGATTCATGCTTCGTCCCCCTGTTCTTTTGATTCAAACCTTACTTTAATCGAATTGGCATGTGCTGTCAACCGTTCTGCCTCTGCAAATCGTTCAATATCTGTATGGATTCCTTCGAGCGCCTCTCTGGAATATGCGATGATACTGGATTTCTTTAGGAAATCCTCCACTCCAAGCGGCGAAAAGAACTTTGCGGTTCCGTTCGTCGGCAAAATGTGGTTTGGTCCTGCGAAATAATCGCCAAGCGGCTCGCTGCTGTATTCTCCAAGAAAGATTGCTCCTGCATTTCGGATTTTCATCATCACATCGAAAGGGTTCTTTGTCACGATTTCCAAATGCTCGGATGCAATTTCATTCGCAACATCAATGGCATCCTCCATCGTATCTGCAATCAGGATATATCCGTAATTCTCCAGCGACTTTTTAATGATGTCTGCTCTGGAGAGCTCTGCAGTAAATGCCTCTACCTGCTCGGAAACACGCTGCGAAAGTTCCTCGCTGGTCGTCACCAAAATGGCAGATGCCAGTTCGTCATGTTCCGCCTGGGACAACAAGTCGGCTGCAACATATCTTGGATTTGCCGTTTCATCAGCAAGCACCAGAATCTCGCTGGGGCCTGCAATGGAATCTATACTGACATGACCATACACTGCCTTTTTTGCCAATGCAACATAGATGTTTCCGGGTCCCACAATCTTATCCACCTTTGGAATACTCTCGGTTCCATAGGCAAGCGCTGCAATCGCCTGTGCACCTCCCACTTTATAAATTCGGTCTGCACCGGCTTCTTTGGCAGCGACCAGGGTATTCGGATTGACCTTTCCGTCTTTCCCGGGAGGCGTCACCATGATAATCTCATCGACACCTGCCACCTTCGCCGGAATGACGTTCATCAGTACCGAAGAAGGATACACCGCTTTTCCGCCCGGTACATACACTCCTACCCGCGAAAGTGCGGTAACCTTCTGTCCAAGGAGGGTTCCGTCCGGCTTGCTGTCAAACCAGCTGTACCGCTTCTGTTTTTCATGATAGACCCGTATATTTTCCTTCGCTTTACGGAGAATCTCAAGCAGGGAGGGGTCTGCCGATGCATAAGCCTCCTGAATCTCTTCTTCGGATACTTCGATATTCTCCGCACAAATGTCGGCACCGTCAAACTTCTTTGTAAGGTCAAAGACAGCCTGATCCCGCCGCTCTCTCACATCCGCAAGAATAGCCGCAACCCGTTCCTCGTACTGGGGATACTGGTTCGGACTTCTTTTTAACAAATCCTCTAACAGATTCTTTCTGGTATGCTCGTTTAATCTCTGAATTCTCATCTTATGCCTCCTTGAGTACGACTCTTAATCTCGTCAGCAACTCTCTGATACGCTCATTTTCCAGACGCATGCTCACCGGATTCACAATCATACGTGCCGAAAGCGGACAAACCTCTTCCAGAACCTCCAGATGATTTTCCCGGAGCGTGGAGCCGGTCTCTACGATATCTACGATGACCTCTGAAAGACCAACTAACGGTGCAAGCTCAATCGAACCGTTTAATTTGATAATCTCCACGGTCTGGTGTTTTTTATTGTAAAAATAGTCTTTGGCAATATTCGGATACTTGGTCGCCACCCGGATGAGCTCCCTGTGCTTTAACAGTTCCTTGGCCGATTTTGGACCACAGACACACATGCGGCAGTTTCCGAACCGAAGGTCCAGTACTTCATGTACCTTTCTGCCTTCCTCCATAATCGTATCTTTCCCGACAACACCGATATCCGCAGCTCCGTATTCCACATAGGTGGGAACGTCCGGTCCCTTTGCCAGAAAGAATTTTAATTTCAATTCTTCGTTTACAAAAATCAGTTTTCTGGAATTTTTATCCTTCATCTCCTGGCAGGTAATGCCGAGTTCTTCTAATAATTCCAGCGTTTTTTGAGCTAACCGTCCTTTCGTAAGTGCAAATGTCAAATATCTCATACTCGCTTCCTCCACCCTACTTTATCTTCCTTGTGACGCTCTTCTTTTTGCCTGTGGGCAGATGAATCATCTCGATTTCGTTTGCCTGCTTCAAATAAAGCATACTGGTACAGAAATTCTGTTTTGCATGGGCAATATAAGCTTCCAAATCCTTATCGGTCTGTTTTTTTGCAAGCGAGGTTTGCTTTCCGCTGCTCCGAAATTCTTTCGCCAGAGAAAGAGCTTCCGCTGCCCGTTCTTCCTCGTATAAAATAAACGTATTTTTGCATTCGCAGGGAATTGCTATTTTCTGTCGGTTAAATGCACTCAAAAGTTCATCCACAACGATGACAAACCCGACAGACGGAGATTCCTTACCAAATTTTCCAAGCAGATTATCGTATCGTCCGCCCTTGACAATGGCATCGCCCGTGCCGTATGTATAACCCCGGAAAATGATTCCGGTATAGTAGCCGTATGTACCGCTCATGCTCAGGTCAAATGTAACGTCATTTTCCACTCCATAGGAAACCAGAATCTCATAAATCCGCTCCAGCCGTTTGGCCGCTTCCAGAATTTTCGAATTTAGCGCAATTTTTTTCGCCTCTTTCATAATCTCAATGCCGCCGACCAGCTCCGGAAGAATCTGAAACGCCGTCTTGGTTGTTACTTTCGTCTGTCTTCCTTCCAGAAGCTCATCCACGCCGAAATAGTTCCGGTTTTTAATCAACTCACGAAGACGCTGTTCCTCCTCCTCGTTAAGCTGTGCTTCCTCCATCAACCCCTCAAAGAAATCTACGTTTCCGATATGAATCTGAAAATCCGAAAGTCCTGCTTCCTTCAGGCAGGAAACCGCCATTGCAATCATCTCTGCATCGGCATCCACAGAATCCACTCCGATAAGCTCGGCTCCAAGCTGGGTGCTTTCCCGAAGCTTTCCCTTATAGCTTAGGTGGTTCACAAAAGTGTCTCCTTTGTAGCACAGCCGGATTGGCATCCGTTCTGTCTCAAATATGGTCGTCGCCACCCGGGCAATCGACGGAGTGATGTCCGGTCGTAAGACCAGCGTATTTCCCTCTTTATCAAAAAATTTATACAACTCTCTGGAAGGAATGGTACCGATTTCTTTGCCAAAGACGTCAAAATATTCAAACATTGGGGTCTGGATGTCCTGATACCCGTAAAGATGTAAGACCCTTTCCAGTCTTTCTTCCAGAATCAGTTTCTTTTTATATTCCATTCCGTAAATATCTCTTACCCCTTCCGGTGTATGTAACATTTGTTGTTTCATAAGCTCCTCCTGCTATTTATCTTCTATCCAAATCCTTCTGGATTGCTTCCAGATACGGCACAAAACAGCCATTTTTTAACTGCATGAAAAAATCCGGATTCAGTTCCTCATAACGAAAACTTTTCCTTCCGCCTTCTTTTGCACGTTCCCAAAACAGTTTCACTTCCTGTAATGTCATGTAGTATAACTCATTTCGGGCGCGAAAGTAAATAAGAAAAAAGGAAATTCCTCCCTGTTTTTCAAATGCCTCCATAAAAGACATTTGATGTTCATGGATATTCTGCAGCGGAAACGTGTCCGTATTGCATTCCTTTGCGTCAAAGCACACCGGGATTCCCTGCACTGCACCGATATAGTCCACTGTACTTTTCTGTTCAAAGTACGCCAGTGTGATGTGCCTGTGTGCCTCATCAATCTTAACCGGAGTAATCGGAGTCGGTATTTTCTGAATCAATGCCAGATTCTGTTCCCTGTATTTCTCGTTGGTACGATTAATGAATTCTTCCAAAGTAGACCCCCGAAGTCCTCTCGAATTCCATGTTGCCATTTTTGTGCGTTTCTCCTTCTAAAATCCGTTCAAACAATTCCGGAAGCGGTGCAATAAACTGTTTTTGGCTGACCGCATGCAAGGTTCCGGAAAGCTCCGGCAGCTCCAGACGGAATGCATGCAGAAGCTGACTTTTCAGTCCGTATTTTTCCTGATACCGGTCATTGATTTTGCGGTTTCCATATTTATAATCTCCGATAATCGGATGGTCCACAGATGCAAGATGCGCCCGTATCTGGTGGGTTCTTCCTGTTATTAGGTGTACTTCCAGGAATGTGCAGTCTGCGTTTGACCAAAGCGGGGTATACTCCGTTTCAATCGGAAGGCTGTTTTTTTTTGGTGACGAAAAAACAGTCACTTTGTTCGTTTTTTCATCCTTTTTTAGATACTCCTTGATATGCTGCGTTTCCCGGACTTCTCCGAAAACCAGACAGCGGTAAAATTTCTTTAGGGAGCGGGTTCGAAAAAGCTCCCCCATTTCTTGAAGTCCCGCAAGGCTTTTTCCTGCGACTACAATCCCACTCGTATTCCGGTCCAGACGATTGCATACAGAAGGTCTGAATTTTCGAAGAGACTCTTCCGTTATCTGTCCGGATTGAAGCAAATAGGTAATGATATGTTCTACCAGAGATTCATCCGTATCTTCCGCCTTTTGGGAAAGCATCCCAACCGGTTTATTTACCATTAGAATATTATCATCTTCGTAAATGAAATTCAAGTTTTGTGTGGTACGTTTTATTTGTATTTTGGAAAATTTTTCTATGGTATCATCGGATAAAAACAATTGAATGCGGTCTCCGATTTCCAGTTTTTCATTTCCGGCTGCTTTTTTCCCATTCAGCACAATGTTCTTTTTCCGAAGCATCTTATAAAGAAAGCTCTTTGGTGCTTCATTCAGATATTTGGCCAGCAGCTTGTCAAAGCGCTGTCCTGCTTCGTTTGCCGTTACCAGAATTTCCTGCATAGTTCCTCCGCTACAATGAAAGATTTAAAATAACCCGTTTGATGGATTCTTCCTTCTTTGATGTATCTTCCTTTTCCACAGTCGCAATATTGTCCATTCCCTCTGCACGTGATAAAAATGCCGCGTAATTATCAAAAATCTTAACCGATACCTTGGTATACTGATTTGCATATAACATCTGTTTGATATGCTTTGCTGCAAAGGCAACATCTGTTTTCCGGCTGGAAGTATAGCCGCAGATGGTATTGTCCGAGATGACAATGCAGTCTATCGGCATAATATGTTTTTCGCTGGTAAGCACCAGATCATAGGCAACCGTCAAAGCTTGTGTTTTTTCTTTGATTTCCTCTGCCACTTCTTTCGGAATAGAGTGATGTGGAAAAATCATAATCACTTCTACCAGTGCCTTAGAAGCCGGAAGACATCCAAGTACTGCAACCAGAGTCAATAAATTTAGTCGGGTTTCCGTTTCCAGAATTCCAAGAACCAGTAAACAAACAACAATCCCAAATTCCAGAATCGTTTTCCAAATAGTATTTCTCTTGTGTTTCCGAATATATCCGGCATCGCCCTTTTTTAGTTTCATCTTCCTGTTCTGTCCTTTCTGTTTTCTGCCTTCTTTTTCTTGTGAACGTTACGAATCGTCTTTTTCTTTTGCACGCTCTTTTGTCTGTCGGCATTCTTAACCGGTGTCTTTGCAAAAGCAACCTTTTTTCCCTGCCGTGGGCGAATGAGACAGTGCTTCTCAAATCCCACCAAATCCATTCTGTCAGCCGATTTCAAGGCCTCCAGCACCAGATCATAGTTCTTTGGATTCCGGTATTGAATCAGAGCCCGCTGCATGGCTTTTTCATGAGGATTTTTCGGCACATAAACCGATTTCATGGTTCGCGGATCCACACCCGTGTAATACATACAGGTGGAAATCGTTGATGGTGTCGGATAAAAATCCTGTACCTGTTCCGGCATGTACCCAAGGTCTCTCAAATACTCCGCCAGTGCGATGGCTTCCTTCATCGTAGAACCCGGATGAGATGACATCAGATAGGGAACCAAAAATTGCTTTTTTCCAATCTTTTCATTAATCTGTTTATATTTCTTCGCAAATGCCTGATATACGCTGTTTTTTGGTTTGCCCATCATCTGAAGGACCGGGTCGGCAACGTGTTCCGGTGCCACCTTTAACTGTCCGCTGATATGGTACTCACAAAGCTCCCGGAAAAAAGTATCATCCCTATCTGCCATCAGATAGTCAAACCGGATGCCGGAACGGATAAATACCTTCTTTACGTTTGGAAGTTCCCGCAGTTTTCGCAGCAGTTTCAGATAATCCTTATGGTCTACCCTAAGGTTCTTACAGGGTGTGGGGAACAGACATTGTCTGTTCTTGCAGACTCCCTTCGTAAGCTGTTTGTCGCAGGAGGGATTCCGAAAATTGGCGGTCGGTCCTCCCACATCATGAATATATCCTTTAAAATCCTTGTCCCAGATAAACTGCTTTGCTTCTGCAATTAAGGATTCGTGGCTTCTGGTCTGAATGATTCTTCCCTGATGGAACGTCAGTGCACAGAAGCTGCAGCCTCCGAAACATCCCCGGTTGCTGATGAGACTGTATTTGACTTCCTCGATTGCCGGTACCCCGCCGGCCTCTTCGTAAGAAGGGTGATACGTTCTCCTATAAGGAAGTGCATATACATGATCCATCTCCGACTGGGTCAGTGGCTTGGAGGGTGGATTCTGCACCACATACAGATGCTCCGAATAGGGCTCTACAAGACGTTTTGAGGTAAATGGATCCGTATTACAATATTGGGTATAAAAGCTTTTCGCATAGTTTAACTTATCTGCATTTAATTCTTCCCATGACGGAAGCATCAGCGCATCGTAAACAGAATCCGGCGACTTTACCTTTACCACAGTTCCGTCAATATACGTGATATCCGATACCGCCAGTCCGCTGCCTAATGCTTCTGCAATCTCTACAATAGAGCGCTCTCCCATCCCGTAGGAAAGGATGTCTGCCCCGGAATCCAAAAGAATGGAACGCTTTAATTTGTCGGACCAATAATCGTAATGTGCCATGCGTCTTAAACTCGCTTCAATCCCGCCAATGATAATCGGTGTCTTTTTATAGGTCCGGCGAATCAAATTACAATATACAATCGTTGCATAATCCGGTCTTTTACCCATGATGCCGCCGGGCGTAAACGCGTCTTTTTCCCGTCTTTTTTTAGAAACGGAATAATGATTTACCATGGAATCCATATTTCCTGCTGATACTAGAAACCCAAGTCTTGGCTCTCCAAAAACGGAAATACTTTCCGCATTTTTCCAGTCCGGCTGGGCAATGATTCCCACTTTATAGCCATGGGATTCCAGAATCCGGGTGATAATGGCATGACCGAAAGAAGGATGGTCCACATAAGCGTCTCCGCTCACATAGACAAAATCAAGCTGCTTTAAGCCCCGCTTTTCCATATCCTCTCTGCAAATTGGTAAAAACTCCTGTGTCATTTATAATACCTCATAGGTGTTATTTTTGATATCCTCATAATCCATGATATAATAATCTGCCAGTTCCCGTTTTTTATCTTCCTGCGGTCTGGAAAATGGGTCATCTACGGCGCAGACCTTCATACCTGCATTTTTTCCTGCCAGAATTCCATTTGGCACATCTTCAAACACCAGACATTTCGAAGGGTCTGTGTGTAAGGATTCCGCTACACGAAGGTAAACTGCCGGATTCGGTTTTCCTGCCTTGGCTTCACCGGAAGTCCAGATGGAGCTAAAATAGGGTAACACTTGATTGTGAGAAAGCGTTCCTTCCGCCAGCTCCCGGTTATTGCTGGTGGCAATCCCCAGCTTGATTCCCCGTTCATACATTTCTTTGATAAAATCATATGCTCCTTTTTTTAACGGAATCTGAGTGGTATAAATCTCATATGCCATCTTATACCATTCCTGCTCCAGTTCTTCCCTTGTATGGGGAAGTGTCGGGAATACATCCAGGAAATACTGTGCTGTCTCCGAATAGCTCATCCCTTCCATGCCCTTATGAAAATGCTCGGGCTGGGTCAGATGATATTTTTCCAAAAACAAATCGTCGATATCACTCCAAATCCACATGGAGTCAATGAGTGTTCCATCTACATCAAAAATAATCGCTTCTATATTTTCTAACATAATCTTTCTCGTTCCTCCTTTGTAAGTGGACGGTATTCTCCGGGGCGTAAGCTTTCATCTAAAATCAGACTTCCCATGGAAAGCCGTTTTAAATAAACCACTTCTTTTCCCACGGCTGCAAACATCCGCTTTACCTGATGGAATTTTCCCTCCTGTATGGTTAACCGTATCTCTGAGAGCACATCGGAGACTAAAATTTCAAGCACAGCAGGCTTCGCAGTTTCCCCCTGCCCAATCGAAATTCCTTCTGCAAATGCGACTATGTCCTTCTCCGTTACAACTCCCTTTACTTTCGCATAATATACCTTGTCCACATGTTTTTTCGGTGCAAGCAGACGGTGTGCCAGTTCTCCGTCATTGGTAATCAAAAGCAGACCTTCCGTATCTTTATCCAGACGTCCCACCGGAAATAAATCTTTCCGCTTTTTCTCAGAAATCAAGTCCAGCACCGTCTTCTCTCTGGCATCCGTTGTGGCGGAAACAACGCCCGCAGGCTTATTTAACATAACATATTCAAATGCTTTATATTGCACCGGATGCTCCAGATAAGTAATCTCCTGCCGGCCTGCATCCACCTTGGTTTCCGGAAGTTTCACAGTTTCTCCGTCTACCTTGACCTTCCCTTGCTTTATATATTTTTTAACCTCCGTGCGGGTGCCGATTCCCATCTCTGTCAAAAATTTATCCAGCCTCATCATGATGACTGCCATCTCCATCCCGGCAGGTATTTATTCTTTAAGGTTCCGTTGGAAAGCTTTCCCCATCCCAAAGGATATCCGTCTACCAGAACAAGCTGCCATCCTTTTGCTTTCGCCGGCACAAGTCCATCCACATCCAGCGTCTCTCCTTTTAAATATTTCACCACGCGTTCGTCATCGGCAGAGAAATTCACGGTATTTTTATACTCTTCTTTTTTAAGGCACATTGCCAGTGACTGGCTCGGCTCAAAGCGGTTCTTCTTTAAATCCCCAAGATACAGGCCGGTACGCAAAAATCGAAGTCCCTTCACATCCGGAATCGACTCCGGCATATAATATACCTTTTCACTGTACAGTTCCAATCGGCTCCAATCCATTTCCCAGTCCACATCCTGAAAAAATGCAAGAATCTCTTCCGGTACTTTTCTTGCACGACCCTTTACAGAAGGTTTCGGAATTTCCCCTACGCGCTCTCCCTTTTGCAGCAGGGCCAGATAATGTCCCTCTCCATGCATCCTGTGGGGCCAGATGCGCACCGTCCTTCGAAAAGCTTCGTCTTTGGAATCGGTCACCTCCGGTTTTCCGCTGGAAAATCCTTCGTAGGGAGTGATGTCCTTTATGATAAACTCCGGAAATTTCTGCAAAAGATAGGCAATCGTGCCTTCATTTTCCTCCGGATCAAAGGTACAGGTGGAATAAAGCAGCATCCCACCCGGCTTTAGCATAGCGGCCGCCTGCGTTACAATATTTCTTTGAAGCTTTGCGAAAAATTCCGGTCCGTGTTCCTCCCATGCTTTCACCATTTTTTTATCCTTGCGGAACATTCCTTCTCCGGAACAGGGGGCATCGATTAAAATCTTGTCAAAATATTCCGGAAAATATTCGGTAAGTTTCCCGGGTTCTTCGCTGAGTACCAGCACATTCCCAATTCCAAACACTTCGATATTTTTAAGCAGACCTTTCGCCCTGGAGTTACTGATGTCATTGGCAACCAGAACCCCTTTTCCCTGAAGCTTTGCTCCAAGCTCTGTGGCCTTTCCGCCCGGCGCCGCACAAATATCCAGCACCTTATCCCCCGGCTCTATCGGAAGACGATTTGCCGGAGTCATAGCACTCGGCTCCTGCAGGTAATATAATCCGGCATAATAGTAAGGGTGCTTGGCTGCCTGTACCGTCTCTCCGTCATAGTAAAATCCGTTCTCAATCCACGGAATAGGTTCTATGGCAAACGGGCAGATTGCCTGAAATGCTTCTACACTGATTTTTTTCGTGTTGACACGAAGTCCATAGAATCTTTTTTCGTCATAACATTTGATATAATCTTCAAATTCTGTTCCTAAAAGACCTTGCATTTTTTTTACAAATTTTTCCGGTAAATCCATCTGACTTGCCTCCCCTAATCCGCACTATTTTTTAGTATACCACAATTTATTTGATATCTCCATAGGAATACGCACATTTTACTTTCCGATTTTCCAAATATCGCAGCAGCCAGTAAGGATTCACGCTCGTCTCCTGCTCCTTTGGATAGATATAGACACCAACGTGCAGGTGCACCGGAAATTTCCCGGCAGTTCCCTCCTCTCCGTATCCGGTGTTCCCCATAAATCCGAGAAGCTCCCCTGCCCGGATTTTATCTCCAATCTCGATATTGGCATAAGAATCTAAATGTGCATAATAAAAATAAGCGCCGAGTGGGGCTTCAATTCCAATGCGGTATCCCCCTTTTTCCAGCCATCCCTTGCTTCTCACAATTCCATCGGTCATACTGACAATCGGGTAAATTCCGGTCACATTGCAGGTTGCCATGATATCCGTTCCCTCATGTCCTCTTTTTCCTCCATAGGTTCTTTCAGACATCCAACTGTCAGTAAATGTTACTGTCATTTTTTTGTCCGTAGTCGATTCCGGTATCGGAAAATACATAAGGTCATCCCAAATTGCTTTTGTATAAGTCTGGTAGGTTTCCCATCCTTTCTGGTTTTTCCATCTGTCTTTCAAGTTTGCAAAGGTTTTTTTTGAAAAAGGATGGGGAAACGTCTGATATCCGAATTTACTCTCCAGCAAGTATAGCCCTGCTTCCATAGATGGATTCTTTTCTTCCCGGATAGAAAGGAGCAGTTCCTCACTAATTTCCTGCGCCCGGTACTCCTGCGTTTGCACCGTGTCCTCGGACAGTCGTTTTAGTCTGCTGTCTGAAATGAGTTTGCTCATCCACAATTCGGTAAACAGTGCCGCGAAAAAGACTAAAAGAATGAGATTATGTAACTGCTTTCGTTTCATAAAATTCCTTTTTTGTTTTACTATATGCTGCGTCGCATAACTTTCTTCCTTCCGCCATATAATTTACAAAACATAAAGGAGCCCTTTTCATGAAACAGATTCTCTATGCAATCGCAAGCATCGCCTTTTTTTTCCTGATGCTGTGCTTTCCGAAAGAAACCTTAACCGGAGCTAGGGAGGGTCTCCTTTTATGGTTCCAAATCGTGCTGCCCACCCTTTTGCCTTTTTTGATTGCAACCAACCTTTTGATTTCTACAAACTCAATTTTCTATATTTCACGCCTCTGCGGGCCTCTTTTTCAGAGACTTTTTTGTGTATCCCCGAATGGGAGCTTTGCCGTCCTTGCAGGGTTCCTTTGCGGATATCCGGTGGGAGCGAAGGTAACCGCGGATATGGTAAAAACAAATCGAATTACCCTCACAGAAGGAAAATATCTCCTCTCCTTCTGCAATAATACAAGTCCTGCGTTTATCACAGGATACATTGTGATGCAGAATCTAAAAGAGGAAACGCTGATGTTCCCCACTCTGCTCATTCTTTATCTGTCACCTGTTTTATGCAGTTTTATTTTTCGCAGATGGTATCATATCCGGCCGCGGCAGACTGCATTCTGCAAAACACAGGAAAAACCACTTTTCTTCACTTTCGATATATTAGACCACGGCATTCTGAATGCGTTTGAAACCATTACAAAAATCGGTGGATATATTATTCTGTTTTCCATCCTGTTTTCCTTTGGAAAACGGCTTCCGTCTGCGGTCATTTTCTCACTCCTTGAAATTACAAACGGAATCCCCTGTATCTTATCATCGATTTCGAACATCTATGCTTCCTACACACTGGTTCTTGCCCTCTCGTCCTTTGGCGGCATCTGCGCAATAGCACAGACCAAGGCAATGCTTGGCGGCACAAAACTATCCATTGTATTCTATACATTAGAAAAGCTGATTACCGCAGCGGTAACCAGCCTGTTAGCATTGTCCTATATCAAAATTGTGTTATAATGGATTGCAAGGTCAATCCTCCTAGAACAGAGCTCCCCATTTCTTTTCATCCGAATCACTTGGAGAAGTTTCTATTGGGTCAAGACCCGTCGTCAGCGGAACAATCTCCACATCGCCCGTCTTGGAACTTGTATTGTCCCCACCAAATATCACTATTTTCATCTTCGGCTCTTCATATGTTTTCAATGAATCATACCTCCTTTTATTTGATTTTATTCATCAATCAAATCTATACCAAACTCTGCTTCCATCCCTCGGTCAGACTTGTCCGGAATCTCCAGCTCTGCTCGGTTCGTACGAACAATATCATAGCATTCACGAAGAGAATTCACCAGACCATCGTACTTGGTCGTATAACTGTCCAATGTGTGTCCGATAATGCTTTCCGCCTGTGCCATCAAATCATTCGTATACTGCATTGCCCCAATGCGGATATCATTTGCATCATTTGTTGCGTTATCCAAAATCTGCTGTGCCTGTTCTGTCGCTGCAGTCACAATATCGTTTGCCTGTGCATAAGCCTGTTGCATAATCTCGTGTTCGCTGACCAACTCATTTGTGTGAATCTGTGCTTCCTCAATCATACTTTCTGCCTTTGCCTTTGCATCTGCCAGAATCGCATCCTTATTTGCAATAATCTTTTGATACCGTTTAATCTCGTCCGGCGTTTTCATCCGTAATTCTCGTAACAATTCATCCATCTGATCCTTATTTACGATAATCTTCGTCGTAGATAACGGCTGAAATTTACAACTGTCAATGTACTCTTCAATTTCCTCAATAATTTGTTCAATGCGGCTGCTCATCTTATTCGCTCCTTTTTTCTTGTATCTTTTTTCCTTTTATCTTTTCTGTCACCTGCTTTATGACCGATTCCGGTACAAATTGAGAAATATCACCGCCAAACGCAGCAATCTCTCTCACAACACTGGAACTTAAGTAAGAATAATCCAGACCGGTAGTCATAAACATTGTCTCAATCTCCGGATTGAGCTTGTGGTTCGTTTGGGCCATCTGCAATTCGTATTCGAAATCGGTAACGGCACGAAGCCCACGGACAATCACTTTGGCTTCCACTTCTCTGGCAAAATCAATTAACAAGCCTTCGAAGGGAACAATTTTCACATTTTTTATCTCTTTTGTGACTTCTTTTAACATTCTAACACGTTCCTCCACAGAAAACAACGGAATTTTTGATTTATTCTGCAAAACACCAACAATCAGTTCCTCTGTAATTGCGGAAGAACGCCGGATAATATCCATATGTCCAAAGGTAACCGGATCAAAACTTCCGGGGTAGATTGCTCTCAACATGTTGAAACCTCCTTTGTATCTCTTTCCAAAAAAACATGTTTATTGGTTTTGTATTCCTTCTCTTTAATCATCGAAAATCCAAGAGAATCCACATAGGAGAAATCGGTTTCCAGTGATGCTTCTACAATAATCAAAGCATCCTCGGACAGCAGGTCGGATGTACTTAGATACTCCAATACGTTCTTTTCCAATAATTGATTATATGGTGGATCCATAAAAACATAGTCAAACTTTCTGGAGTGTTCCATACATCTGAGCGCGCTTAAAACGTCTGTGGTAAGCACTTCTGCGTTCTTCTCCAGTTTTGTCGCTTTTAAATTGTCCCGAACACAGCACACCGCTTTCTGATTTTGTTCCACAAAAACTGCGAAGGAAGCACCGCGGCTTAACGCTTCAATCCCAATTGCACCGCTCCCGCTGAATAAATCCAAAAAACTGGAATCCGCCAAATACATGGAAATCATATTAAACAGGGTTTCCTTAATACGGTCTGTGGTCGGTCTGGTATCCATACCCTCTATGGTTTTTAACTTTGTTTTTTTTGCACTTCCTGCAATGACACGCATGGCACTCTCCCAATTTCTTTTTTTTCTATTATACGGATTTCTCTGTGAGCTGTCAAACAGATAACATCACAAAAAAGGTGCGATTACAAAAAACCGCACCTTTTTGTTCCAATGTTTCTTATTTACCGGACATCTGCTTTTCTTGCTGTTCGATCATTTTCTTAACCATATAACCGCCAACAGAACCGTTCTGTCTTGATGTTAAATCTCCGTTATAACCTTCCTTCAACGGTACTCCAAGTTCGCTTGCTACTTCGTATTTGAATTTGTCTAATGCAGCCTTTGCCTCCGGCACTGCTGTTCTGTTTGATGAACGACTTGCCATGTTCGTTTTCCTCCTTTAGATAACTTTTTGTAACTTCGTTTGATGTTACATCCATAGTATGTGGAGGTTTCGAAAACATACTCTGGTATATTTATCCTGTCTTTACAAGGTTGTTTCCAGCATGCCTTCGCGAATATAATTTTGTAAATATTCTTTTAGATTTTGATGTTTTGGAAGTTCCAGCTTTGGGTCTTTCAAAAGAAGCGAATTGGCAGCTTCGCCGGCTTTTTGCAAGAGCCTTGCATCCTGAAACACATCACCGAGTTTAAAATCCAGAATCCCGCTTTGCCGGATTCCAAACAAATCTCCCGGACCCCTCAGCCGTAAATCCTCGCTTGCAATTTTGAAACCATCATTGGTTTTATTTAAAATTTCCAGACGTTCCTTGGTTTCTTTTGTTTTTGAGGCGCTCATAAAAATACAATAGGATTGGTATTTGCCTCGTCCGACACGTCCCCGCAGCTGATGGAGCTGCGCCAATCCAAACCGCTCTGCATTTTCCACCATCATAACCGTTGCATTCGGTACATTGATGCCAACCTCGATAACAGTCGTAGAAACCAGGACCTGAATCCGGTTCTGCACAAAAGCCTCCATAATCGCGTCTTTTTCTTTCTGTTTCATTTTTCCATGCAGATAAGACACCTTTATGGTTTTTCCAAGCTCTTCCTGAAGGGTTCTGGCATAGTCCAGAACATTTTCTGCTTCCAGCGTTTCGCTTTCTTCCACCATCGGACAGATGACATAACATTGTCTTCCTTCCGCCACCTGTTTTCGAATAAAATGATAGGCTGTGCTGCGGTAACCGGTATCTACCACACAATTTTTTATCGGTAGCCGGTTTGCCGGAAGTTCATCAATTACAGAAATATCCAAATCTCCGTAAACAATCATAGCAAGCGTCCTGGGAATCGGGGTAGCGCTCATAACAAGAATATGTGGCATCTTTCCCTTTAAGGAAAGGTTTTCCCGCTGTTTCACACCAAAGCGGTGCTGTTCGTCCGTTACCACCAACGCCAGAGAATGATATTGCACCTTTTCCTGAATCAATGCATGTGTGCCGATGATGATTTGCGCTTCGCCCGACTCGATTCGCCCGCAGGCTTCCCGTTTTTCTTTTGCCGTCATGGAGCCGGTCAAAAGCTCTGCCCGTACCGGAATTCGGTGTGTTTTTAGTAATTCACAAATAGAATCATAATGTTGCTTTGCCAGCACCTCCGTAGGAGCCATCAGCGCCCCCTGATATCCATTCAGACTTGCAAACAATAGACCAAGCAGGGCAATCACAGTTTTTCCGGAGCCCACATCTCCCTGAATCAGCCGCGACATCACATGGGAACCTCTCATATCCTCTCGAATTTCCTCCCAGACTTTTTTCTGGGCACCTGTAAGTTCATAGGGCAATTCCAGGATAAACCGGTCAATTTCCTGCTCATTTGGAAACGTAAAGAGGTTCTTCTGTCTGGCATTGGTCTCCTTCATTTGGCGAAGGGCAAGAATGAATATCAGAAATTCTTCAAAAACAAGCCTTTCTCTTGCCTGATAAAGGGATTCCTTATCTTCCGGAAAATGAATCCGGCGCATGGCATAATTGTATTCTGCCAGATGATATTCCATCCGAATCTCAGAAGGCAAAAATTCCTGCTTTAAATCCAGATACTCGATTGCCTGTTTCATTGCTTTTTGAATCGTCTGATTGGTGAGTCCTGCAGTCAGAGGATACACCGGCTGCATCGTATTTCGCTTTGCATCGTAGGAAACGCTGGGATAAAATATCTCCGGATGTTCCATCACAAGCGTTCCTTTTTTATTTGCAATCCTTCCTCGCAGCGTGATGACACTTCCGCTTTTTAAGGTGTTGCGAAGGAACGGCATACGAAACCAGACCACTTTTATGATTCCCGTAAGATCCTTTACATATGCAGTGGTAATTTGTAGATTCCGCATAGTGGCAACCTGTACTTTCCCGTAAATGCTGCCAGTGACAGTCGCGGTTTCTCCTTCCCCGGCAGACCCAATCGATATGGGCTCCTCGTAGATTTCATAGCCTCTCGGATAGTAATGAAGCAGGTCATCCACTGTAAAAATATTCAGTTTTTGAAACAGCTTTTCCGTTTTTTCACCGACGCCCTTTAATTCACTGATTTTTGACTGCTCATTCATTTTTCATTCCTCATATGATGAAATAAGAGATTGCACATTGTGCAATCTCCCATTTGTATCTACTCTACCGCTAATACATAATAATAGATTGGTTGTCCGCCAAAATGCGTATCCACATCCACATCCGGATATAATTCTTCGATTTTCTCTGTCAATGCTGCGGCATCTTCTTCAGAGACATCCTCACCGTAATATACACTGATAAGCTCTGAACCTTCATCCACCAACTGAGAAATCATATCTATGGTAGTCGCCTCAATTTCAGCTCCCACAGAAAGAATTCCCGCATCACCGATTCCCATGATATCATCCTTGTGAATCTCTTTGTCATCTATATGCGTATCACGTACCGCATAAGTCACCTGACCGGATTTCACACGTTTGATTTCTTCCAACATCACTTCTTCATTTTCTTCCGCCGTCAAATCCGGAACAAAATTGATGATTGCCGTAATCCCCTGTGGTACGGTGGCTGTCGGAATCACAATAACCTCTTTATCCTCTACCAACGATTTTGCCTGATTGGCTGCAAGGGTAATATTTTTATTGTTCGGGAAGATAAATACGTGTTTTGCATTTACCTCGTCAATCGCTGTCAGCATATCATCCGTACTCGGATTCATGGTCTGACCGCCCTCGATGATATAATCCACGCCGAGCTCCCGGAAAATTTCATTTAAGCCTTCTCCGATGGAAACGGCAATAAATCCATATTCTTTTTGCTCCGCCTTTACTTTCGCTTTCTGTTCTTTTGCGAGTTTTTCCGCATCACGGATCAACTTTTCTTCATGCTCTTCTCTCATGTTATCTATCTTCATGCGGGAAAGCTGACCATATGTGAGGGCTTTTTGAATTGCAAGCCCCGGATCATTGGTGTGTACATGCACTTTTACAATCTCATCGTCAGCAACACACACTATGGAATCTCCGATAGACTCTAAGTAAGCCTTAAACGTTCTCTCGTCATCCTCCGTAAATTCTTTTTCCGCCAGAATGATAAATTCCGTACAATATCCGAATTTAATCTCCGCATTGGTCTCTGCGCTGATTTTTGTCATATTGACATTTGTGCCCGGTGTAATCTGGCTGTAATCAATCTCTTTTCCAAGGAATGCATCATATGCGCCTTTCAGCACTTCCAACAGTCCCTGTCCGCCGGAATCCACCACGCCTGCCTCTTTTAAAACCGGAAGCAAATCCGGAGTCTTTGAAAGTACATCTTCCGCATGTTCCAGTACCTGTGGAATAAATTCTTCTAAATCATCCACCGTTTCTGCCAGCTCCAGAGCTTTGTCTGCAATTCCTCTCGCCACAGTCAGAATCGTACCTTCCTTTGGTTTCATAACTGCTTTATATGCGGTCTCTTTTGCTTTTTCCAATGCATTTGCCAAAGCAAATACATCGATTTCTTTTGTACCTTTGATTGCTTTCGTGAATCCACGGAACAACTGTGATAAAATAACACCTGAATTACCGCGGGCTCCTCTTAAAGAGCCGGAAGAAATCGCCTTTGCCAGAGTATCCATGCTGACTGTATCCAGCGCAGTCACCTCTTTTGCAGCCGCCATAATCGTAAGTGTCATATTGGTTCCGGTATCACCATCTGGCACTGGGAAAACATTTAATTCATTGATAAATTCTTTCTTTGCTTCAATGTTTGCAGCTCCTGCCAGAAACATTTTAGAAAGCATTTCTGCATTGATTGTCTTAGTTGCCAAAACAAGTTCCTCCTTAAACTAATCGATTACTCTTACGCCTTCAACGTAAATGTGAATCTTGTCCACTTCCATTCCTGTGAACTCTTCCACTTTATATTTTACATTGTGAACCAGGTTGCTGCTGACAGCCGAAATGCTGACACCATACGATACAATTACATGGAAGTGAATCGTGAGCTTGTTATCATCCGAAATCACAACCTGAATGCCATGGGTAAGGCTTTCTTTTTTCAGCAATTTCACAAGTCCGTCTTTCATGCTTACTGCTGCCATGCCGACAATACCGAAACATTCAACGGCTACGGCTCCCGCGTATTTCGCAATCACTTCAGGATCCACTGTAATAATTCCCAAATCTGTGGTCATACTACCTTTCATATTCATTCCTCCAATTCTTTAATGGATTTCATACGTTTTCATGTATAGAACAAATTTATTATACTCTGTTTCTTCTCATTTTACAACCATTTTTGAATTTGTAAAAGAAATGCTTGCAAAACAGTATCAAATCTGTTAGAATAACCTGTGTTGTGAGTCTGATATAATTTTTAGTATCGTTAGGAGGTGCTGTCATGGCTAAATGTGCTATTTGCGAAAAGAGTGTTCATTTTGGTAATAACGTGAGCCACTCTAATAGAAAATCACCAAAAATGTGGAAATCAAACGTAAAATCCGTAAGAGTGAAAACAGAAAACGGAAATGCAAAGAGAATGTATGTATGTACTTCTTGCTTAAAGTCAGGCAAGGTAGAACGTGCTTAATCTTACACACGATTTACAGAAAACGAAACGAGATGCCAAGTTGCATCTCGTTTTTTTGTCGCTGTATTCACTTATTCGGGCTACCGCTTCCGATATCCAACTTCCCCGTTTAACAACAGAAAAAATTATATCCTAACAGTAAAAACAGGAAAACAAGCAGAATCCCCGCAAATGTATTTGGGAGCAGCATCATAAGTATCATGCCAATGGCAATAAAGAACAATGCAAACCCAATGACTCTTCTCATGCTGTTCTCCCATCACATATTTATTGGTACAATATATGCGGACTGCAAGTCCTTCATTCCTGCTTAAGCCTCATCAAGAATATCCTCTACGTCTTTTTCTGTCATTTTCTTCTCTTTATCAGAGCTAAACCGATCCACGACATCCGGAATCAAATCCAGAATCTTTGTCACCGTGTCCTGATTTTTGATATTCACCAGTCTTGTCTTTCCATCCTGAATGACGAGTACCGCACTGGGAGACATCTTGCCGCCTAAGCCTCCGGCTCCGTTTTCTTTTTTTTCACCACTGAATGACCCTGCCCCAATTCCAAAGGATACGTCAATCAATGGTAAGATAATGGTATCCCCGATATGGATGGCCTCTCCCACCACGGTCTTCGAAGAGATTACACTATCCATTCCCTGAAACAATGCTGCTACGGTTGCATTAAAATTATTATTTGCCATCTTTCTTCCTCCTGTTTTTAGGTTTTCCATTTTTGTAACTCTTTATAGGTTGTTCTGATATTTTTATCAAAGAACAAATTCCACGCAATTATGAGAGCATACACACCACGGATATTTCCTTTCACTAAAACATCTCCCTCAAAAATTTCATTCTCGAAATCGGGGTTGATACGAATATGCTCTCCATAAAAAGGATATAACGCTCCCAGAACGGCTAAAACTTTTCCTGTAACAGAGGGATCTTCAAATCCAAAATGAAGATTTCCGGTCAGCTTTTTTGGTCTTAAAAATTTTAAAAGTCTAACTATTTCCTGCTTTATCCGTTTCCATGAAGATAAATGAATCTCATCTGTAAGGAAGTCCTGTAAATCCTCTTTTTTTTCTCTGCATAGTCTTATCTTATCACAAATATTCTGAATTGTATATTTTATCTTTTCTGAAAATTTCTGTTTTTTCGTTCTTTCTGCAGATTCTCCCGTTTTCTCAGACTCTTTTTTTTCTGTAATTTCTTCCGCTTCCTTGGTTTTTTCCACTTCCTCGGTTTCTTTCATTTCCGCAGTTTCTTCCACTTTCGTAGTTTTTTCCACATCCGTGGTTTCTTCCGCTTTCTGCTTCTCTCTGACAGGTTTTTCTGAATTGCGCTTTCTCCATAAAACAAGCACCTGCCACTTTGTTTTTCCATCCTCGTAAAGAAGGTACCCTGAAACCAGATGAAGCAGCCACGAAAACTTTGCGTAAATGCGCAGGCTTTCCACAGTGCCGGAAGCACTTGCCTCCCCCCGGTAACGAAGCGGCACAGTCAAAATAGTAGCACTGATAATTACCAAAAGTCCCAGCAGTACCAAAAGCAGAATCCCTATGATTTTTAACAGCATCCATACTATATGTAGCATAAGTTACACCTGTTTGACTCTTTCTTCAAATTCTCTTTGTTGCTCCAAAAGGTAATTTCGAATATCGGTTCCTTTTGTTTTATCATACACTTCCTGCGTAATTTTTTCCACTAATTCAAGGGCTCCGTCACATCCATCGGCGATTCCGACTACAAACAACTCATCCTTGTCAGTCTGTTTTTGCTTCAAAAAAGCGGAATCAAAAAATTCCAAATGGTTTTTTTGATTTTTCGCAAGGACAATAAGATATCGGTTCACCTGAAGTTTTCCCTGCTTAAGCTTTTCTAAAATCTCTTGTTTCTTTGCAAGCAGCGGCTCGCTTATATAAAGATTATAATAATATTTCATCACGATTCCCCAGCCTCAATCATAGTATGCGTTTAACACCTGCTTCGCGACAGATACTGCACTCATGCCGGAATTGTCTGCACTTTCCACCACAACACTGATAACCAGCTCTGGATTTTCCACGTTTGTAAATCCGGTAAACCAGGAGTGTGATTTTGCCTTGTCACTACTGTACTCTGCAGTTCCGGTTTTTCCGGCAACCGTATAGTTCCCACCATTCAAGGCCTTTCCGGTACCATTTTGTACCACACCTGCCATATATTCTTTCAATTGTGCCGCCTCCGCAGAAGTCATCAGCGTTCCGTATCTTTCCGGCATATTTTTGCTGATAGTCGTACCGGTATAATTTTCCACCTGTTCTACCAGATAAGGCTGCATCAGTGTTCCGCCGTTTGCGATTGCGGCAGAAATCAGTGTCATATGGTACGGACTCACCTGCGTCTTTCCCTGCCCAATGGCAGTCATCATCACTTCACTTGTATCGGAATCCTTTGTCAGTTGAAATTTACTTTTCGTGTATGGCAAAAGCGTCGGCAGCTTTGCGTTAAATAATAGCTCTTCTGCAGTTTTCCGGTAGGAAGTAAGGTCTAGCCCCAATCCAATATTGGAATAGGAAGCATTACAGGAATTTGCCAGAGAATCGGCAAGTGTCTCTTCTCCGTGCGCGCGGTTTCCGGCACAATGAATGGTCGTCTCTCCCTCGGTAATCTTGCTCTCGCAAACGTAAAAATAATCCGAGTAATCCGGGTTTTCACGCATATATTCCAGTGTCGTTACAATCTTAAAAATAGAACCGGGAGCATAAGCGCCCTGAGTCGCACGATTCAAAAGCGTACTGTTTGCATCCGTCGTAAGCCATTCCCAATCGTCTGCAATGTGATTCGGATTAAAGGATGGTTTTGACACCATGGCAAGTACTTTTCCGGTACTCGCTTCCATCACCATCACGGCTCCTTTATAGCTTCCCAGCGCTTTATAAGCGGCTGTCTGCAAATCCGTATTCAAAGTGGTCACAACATTATCGCCGATATTCTTTTTCTCTTGAAATTCTTTTGCAAGCTTTTCCAGAAAAAAGGCATTTGATGTAAGGAGGTCAAAGTTTTCCGTGGACTCCAGTCCGGATTTTCCCATGGAATCAAACCCTACCACATGGGCATAGATTTCTCCGTAAGGATAATTCCGCTTCTCCAGCCCATCCTCTGAGACAATGGTTTCTGCCAGAACATTTCCGTCGCTATCCAGAATTTTCCCCCGAACCACCCGGTCAGACATCGAATCCAGACGGACATTATACGGGCTGTTGATGATTTCCTTACTTTTTACTGCATTAAAATAGACAATATATCCCATCATAACCAAGAACAATACCACGAAAAAATAGGTTACGCCGACGATTCCCTTACGCAGAAGGTCGCGTTCCCCGGTTTCTTTTTTGCTGCGTTTTCTTTCTTTCAATCTCTTCTTCCTCGTCTTCTCTTAAAATATATAATCCCTGAATAATTGCAAACATAATAAAGGTGCTGAGAACGGAGCTTCCACCATAGCTCACCAGAGGCAGCGTCACCCCGGTGGAGGGAATGAATTTTGTAACTCCGCCGATATTGATGAAGGTCTGGAAAATATAACAGGTTCCAAGGCCCAATGCAACCAGTTTGTAAAAATGGTTGCGAAGTTGCATGGCAATATTCAAAAACATGACATAGCAGCTCAGGCAAATGAGAATCATACACAATGCAAAAATCAGCCCCATTTCCTCTGCAATTGCCGAAAAAATGAAATCCTCATCTGCAACCGGAATGGCATCTGCTTTCCCCTGATATAGTCCTGTGCCAAACCAACTCCCCGTTCCAAGGGCAAATAGAGACTGTGCCACTTGATAGCCCCCCTGCTCATAAGAAGAAAACGGATCTTTCCATGCCAGTACACGTACTCTGACGTGACTAAACAGATGGTATGCAGCTACCGCCGCCACACTTCCGGCTCCCAATCCCGCTGCGATATAGAGAGGCTGTCTCGTCGCTACATAGAGCATAACCAAATACACGACAAAAATAATCAGGGCAGCTCCTAAATCCTTTGATACCACCAAAATCAATACGTGGAATGCCGCAGCGATGGTTGTGAGAACCACATTTATAAAGGATGTGGAGGAATAAAAACTGGCCGCCACAAAAAATACAAACAGGATTTTCACAAACTCTGACGGCTGGATTCCGAATCCGGCAATTTCAAATCCGAGTTTTGCCCCTCCTGACACCTGACCAATCACAACAACTGCAGCTAAAGCAATCAGACCCACTCCTCCATAAATGAGGCGAAGCTGGGGAAGCTCCTTCCATTTTCGAATCAGGGAGGGCACAAGGAGACTGAGCGCTACCGAGCCTGCTGCGATAATACTCTGTTTCACTGCCTTGGTATATTGAAGCCTTGTTATCATAATAAAGCCGATGGTCAAAAGCATACACATATTATTGACAATCAGTCTGGACACTTTCGGATAGATGCGCGTATACAGCAAAATCGTTGCCAGCAAAATCACAGCCTGTACGGCGTAAAACAGCAAGAGCTTCCATTCTTCTGTCTTTAGATACATCCCCGCAAATGCCATAAAATGAATCATAAACATCAGTGTGTTCTGACTGCGGAAAATCCGTTTTTTATCTTCCACATCTGCATAGCCAAATACCGTAAAGCATTGATAAGCATATATGGTAATCAATATAATCATCAGATATTTTGAACACTCTATTATTATATTTGCCAATTTATCACCTACTTAATTCCCCGTTTAAAATGCCCTCTGGTAAATTCCTGTTCCGGTTCTGTTGCCGGCTCGTTTTTACAGAATATATCTTCATACAAGCAAAGAATCCGTTCTATCTCCGATTTTGATTCTATCGTAAAATGTAAACGGATTGCCTTAGGAGAAAGCTCCTGTATTTCTTCCTTTTGATCCGTTAACATAACCGGCGCTGTATTATATATCATATTATAACAGTAATCACAATTGTTTTTCACCGTGAATGTTTTCTGATAACGGTCTGTAAACGTAAACCTGCCTTTTTGCTTTTTACAGCCTTTCACCGTCTTTATGACACACTGGGCAGAGACCATCATCGGCAGATACCCGTACGCTACCAGTTCACTGTTCTCCAAACCGACTTCTTTTAACTCGACACGATTTAGTTCCAGTGGTGCTGTCATGGATTCCACGTTTTCCTCCTGCCAGAACTGCTTCGCATAGCGATTAAACTGATAGAGATTATAGTCCGTCACAATATTGCCTGCATAGTGATGCTCCCGCAAAAATGCATAGCTCTCATAATTCCGAACCAGAATACCATCAAACCCTTGTCCAAAAATCTGCTCGTAAGCGTCCTCATATTGCTTTCTGGTTCTGCTCCGAAAGATATGTGGCAGGGCAAGATAGATTTCTTTTCCCTGTCCATGTGCAGTTCCCACAAATTCCTGTATCAATTTGGCACTTGCAGGCTCCCAAATCCGGGAAATTGCATTTGCATCCAGATAAATCCGTCTGACTGCCGGATGAGAATAGGCCGCCTCCAATTGTTCCGGTTCTTCTACGGATACAAAAATCCCCTGAAATGGTACATGCTTGTCTAGCCCCTCTGACGGAACATGGGTTTCGGATGCTCTGCTCAGTCTTTCTGCTCTCCGAAAGGGTCGTAAAATTGCCTGTTCCAAAGCCTCAATGCCTTTCCTTCGAAGGTCATTCAGAGCCTGCATGGGAAGAAATAGTGCTCCCTCCATTTCTACCTCAAACTCCGAAAATTCAAATTCCGTATTCCCGGTCTTTCGCATCTGTTTTTCGATGCGTTCTTTGTCCATAGGCTGATTTAGGGCGCTTTGTACCTGTTCCCCAAACACTTCCACCATTGTATCGCCACGAGATAATACCAGTTTAGCAGAAATTCCCTCAAAAAGTGTTAATTTCCCCTTAATTTTTTCTTTTCTTTTCTGTTTCAGAATGGTTTCCTCAATTTCGTGAATAAGACTGTCATTGCGAATGCGATTCAAAATCATTCCTTTTTCCAATAGCTGCTTTTTATGGGTCAGAAAGGTCGTTTTCTCCCCTTTTCTAACCGTATTTGCAAATGTATAATTCTCTTTCCCGTCCGGAAGTTCTATGATATCCCCGGCATGGATATCTACAACTGCTCTTGCGGTTACTGATTTTCCGGAGACGTTCATGACTTTTAATACAGGGACACCTGCATGGTTGGGTCGCTCCAAAGAAATCATGTCCCGTCCGTTCTGCGTGTGATAATATCCTTCATGTGAGCCGCCGCGATTATACAAATCCATCAGCTTCTCTTTCTCTTCCGGGTCTACAAAAAAACCGGATGTTCCTTTTTCTAAATACAAATCCGTATATTTACGGTACATCGCCGTCACCAACGCTACATATTCCGGTTTCTTCATGCGCCCTTCTATTTTAAAAGAATGGATTCCGGCTTCCACAAGTTCCGGTATCAGCTCCAATGTACAGATATCTTTTAAACTCAGGAGGTACTGCGCTTTTTTTTCGCCCTGCGTCCGGTAAGGAAGACGACAGGGCTGGGCACACTGCCCACGATTCCCGCTCCGGCCGCCAATCAGACTGCTGTAGAGGCACTGTCCCGAATAGCAATAACAAAGGGCTCCATGCACAAAACTCTCAATCTCCAAATTTGTATATTCCGCAATTTCCCGGATTTCATCAAGCTGCATTTCTCTTGCAGTTACGACCCGTGATACCCCCTGCTTTTCCAGAAACCGTGCACCTGTCACATCCGTAATCGTCATCTGGGTACTTGCATGAATCGGCAAATCCGGAAAATGCTCTTTCACAAATTTTAGGACTCCCATATCCTGCACAATGACAGCATCGAGTCCCTGCTTATAAAAAGGAAGAAGGTAGGAATACAATTCTGTCTCCAATTCGGTTTCTTTTAATAAGGTATTCACCGTCAGATAGATTTTTCTGCCGTGTAAATGTACATAGTCGATTGCCCAAAGCAATGCTTCTTCTTTGAAATTATCCGCAAATGCCCGCGCCCCAAAACGGGTTCCACCGACATACACAGCATCTGCTCCTGCTAAAACGGCGGCCACAAGACTTTCTATAGAACCGGCAGGTGCTAATATTTCAATCTTTTTTTCCATACTTCCTCCTGACAGTCAGAAAAATAGACTGCCCGCGACAGTCTATTTCTTACGGTTTTTTATCTCTGCATCCAGTTTGACAATCTGCATCTGTAATTGCTGGTTTTCTTCTTTTGCTTTTTGAAGCTCCTGCTCTAAATTTTCACATTTAATCTGCGTAGAAATAAGCTCATGCTTCAAATCATACATTTCTTTATCTTTCTGTTCCACATCCTGTTCCAAGGCTGCGCCTTGTCTTTTCGCTTTAAAATAGTCGTCCGCAATATTCAGCGCCAAAAGCGTATTTCTCGTTTCTGCGCTCTGCCTGCGATATCCCTCTATATTCGAACATTCCGCGATTTTGTGATTCAGATAAGTAGATACCCTCTGCAAATACTCTTCACTCTCAAAACCACTGAGTGTAAAAACCTTTCCGCCAATCAAAACTTCTGTATCGTTCCTTGAAGATGCCATAGCGAACCTCCTTCAATGTTTCTCTGTCTGTCCTTCACTATCCTATCATTATAAACTATCTTCTCTCAAAAACCAACTCTTTTTACACATTTTCACAGGTAAGCCCAAGATGATGATATGCAAGTTCCGTCACGACTCTCCCTTTCGGCGTACGATTGATGAAGCCGTTTTGAATCAAATACGGCTCATAGACATCCTCAATCGTGCCGGAATCCTCTCCAATGGATGCAGCAAGGGTATCAAGACCTACCGGACCACCCTGAAACTTGACAATAATCGTTTCCAAAATATTGCGGTCTACATGATCCAGTCCGTAAGTATCCACATCCAGCAAATCCAGTGCATACATGACAACTTCCTCGGTAATAATACCGTCGTATTTCACCTGAGCAAAATCCCTTACACGTTTTAAAAGTCGATTCGCCAGACGCGGGGTGCCTCTGGAACGCCTTGCAATCTCCATCGCTCCATTCGGCTCAATCTCCACATCCAGAACTTTGGCGGAACGCATAATAATGGTCTTTAGTTCCTCTGCAGTGTAAAATTCCAGGCGATGCACGACACCAAAACGATCCCGCAGAGGTGCCGTCAGCATCCCTGCTCTGGTCGTTGCACCAACCAGCGTAAACTTGGGCAAATCCAAACGGATAGAACGGGCTCCTGAGCCCTTCCCTATCATAATATCAATCGCAAAATCCTCCATCGCCGGATACAGTACCTCTTCCACCTGACGGTTCAGACGGTGAATTTCATCTACAAAAAGGACATCTCCTTCCTGCAGATTATTGAGAATCGCTGCCATCTCCCCCGGCTTTTCAATCGCGGGTCCTGATGTAATTTTTAGATTCACATGCATCTCATTGGCAATAATCCCCGCCAAGGTGGTCTTCCCAAGTCCCGGAGGACCGTAAAAAAGTACATGATCTAAGGATTCCTGTCTGGATTTTGCAGCCTCAATGTACACTTTCAGCATTGCCTTTGCCTTTTCCTGCCCAATGTAGTCCTTTAAGAGCTGCGGTCGCAAGTGATTCTCTATCTTCAAATCTTCTTCTAAATTTTCTGTCGTGATAATTCGTTTCTCCATTACACAATCCTGTCTCTTCTAAGATATCATATATTTTAAGGCCTGTTTCAGCACATCCTCCACCGTGAGTGCTTCCGTAACTTCCACTTTTCTGACGGCCGAGGCAGCCTCTGTACTACCATATCCAAGTGCCACCAATGCCTGTATTGCTTCCGCCTGTACCTGATTTGCTGCGGAGCTTGAGGCAGCGGACTTTGACACATCTGCATTTCTTTCCAGCACATCCTCTATGCGAAGCTTGTCCTTTAATTCGATGATTAGCTTTTCCGCAGTCTTTTTGCCAATCCCCGGTGCGCCTGAAATTGCTTTCACATCATGGCTCATCACCGCAAAACGAAGCTCATCCGGTGACAAATGAGAAAGAATACTAAGTCCCCCTTTGGGACCAATGCCGCTCACCCCAATCACCAGTTTAAAAATCTGTAAATCGTCGCGTGTCAGAAATCCAAACAGTTGTATCGCATCTTCGCGCACATTCATATAAGTATGCAGCTTCATCTCTTTCCCCAATGCCGGAAGCTGGTTCATCGCCTGTCCGGGCATAAAAATCCCGAATCCCACGCCATTTACATCTACAATTACTTTTTCTTCTTCAACCGCCACTAATTCTCCCCGGATATACGAAATCATACTCTCCACACTCCGTCTCTTTTCAATACTTCCCTTGCTGCCAGTCCAATCAACAGCCCGGTCACTATGCCTGCAATCAACAACATCGGTAAATAGTATACCATACTTAGGCTCCATAGCACAACCACTGCCATGATAAGTTGCCCCACATTATGAAATACACCGCCTGCAATGCTGACTCCTATGATACTGAATTTCTCCGTTCGTTTTAAAATCGCCATCACCGTCAGGCTGAAAAGTCCCCCTGCCAGACTGTACAAAATTCCAAACAGATTTCCGAATAGAAAGCCTGAAAGCATCACTCTTGCAATAGATAAAAGATAACACTCTCTGACACTCATTTTATAAAGTGCAACCACAATTACCAGATTGGCAAGCCCCAATTTCGCACCCGGGATTCCCAGATGAATCGGAATCAGCGCCTCTATATAACTAAAAATCAACCCTAATGCCGTCAAGGCACCAAAATATGCCACTTTTGTTTTCAAAACATTCCCTCTAATCTGCCACTGCATCCAGCTTTGCATCCTCGCCGCCTACTACTTCCACAATCACTTTATTAGGAAGACAGACGATACTCTCCCGGTTTTTCGAAATTGCTTTCTGGTTGACACAAATCTGATCCGGGCAATTCGCTTCTATCATATCCGCCTGTCCGTCTTTGATTATGAGATAATTGGTGTCATTTATGGGGATATTCTGATCCTTTTTTAAAGAATAGGTCCCAAAAAGTTCCCCCTCTACCGTAACCTTCACAACGCCCGTCGTCTGCTGCCCTAAACTTCGATAGAAAAGTAATCCTGCTCCGGCAAACAAAAGGGCAATGACAACTAATATTACATCCTGTTTTTTCACAATAAACCCTCGTATAAATCTTCTGCGACTTCTTTATCGTCCTTTTCATCTTAGCAGAATTCTAAAAAAGTGTAAATAACCTGGCGTGGAAAATGTTTTCTTTTATTGTTCATATTCCGTCTCCTTGACAATAATTGCTAGCTATTGACAAACCCGTCAGAAAAGATAAAATATCCATATAACAACACTTTTGGAGGGTTTCATGAAACTAAGACGCATACTGTGCTTCCTACTTCTCACAACTGCATTACTGCTCTCAGGCTGTGCCGGAAAAACCAATAACCCCATTTCCAAGACAGCCCTGTATTTTGACACAGTGGTCACCATCACTCTCTATGATTCGGATAATCTTGCACTCCTCAACCGCTGTTTTGAGGAGTGCGAAGCGTTTGAACAAACCGTCAGCCGTACTATCGAAACCAGCGAAATCTATCAAATCAACCATGCGGACGGGAAACCGCTGGAAGTATCGGATGTGACATTAGAGTTGATTCAAAAGGGTGTTGCATATGGAGACCTGACAAATGGAAAGTTTGACATTACGATTGCCCCGTTAAGCGAGCTGTGGGATTTTAAAAGTAACACCGGACAGATTCCGTCGGAAGAGGATATTCAGGAAGCACTTTCCCATGTCAACTACCGAAACATTCTCATCGAGGGGAACACTGTCACACTGACAGACCCTCAGGCGGCCATCGACCTTGGCGGCATCGCAAAGGGATATATGGCAGACCGCATCAAGGAATATTTGGAAAACGAAGGGGTAAAAAGTGCGCTTATCAATCTTGGTGGAAATGTGCTGACGATTGGTAAAAAGCCGGATGGTTCCCCTTTCCATATCGGAATCCAAAAACCCTTTGACAAGCAGGGAAATGCCATTACTTCTGTGGATGCAGTGAATTCTTCTGTGGTATCCTCCGGTGTTTACGAGCGCTACTTCGAAGTGGATGGAGTTTTCTATCATCACATTTTGGACACGCAGACCGGGTATCCCTGCGACAATCACCTGCTTGGGGTTACGATTCTTTCGGAAAGCTCCGTTGACGGGGATGCTCTCAGCACCTCCTGCTTTCTGCTCGGTTTAGAAGACGGGCAAAAGCTCGTCGATTCCTTGGACGGTGTGGAAGCGATTTTTATCACCGAAGATTATCAATTACATGATACAAGAGATAAATGACAAACATGAGCAGCTTAATCCGAAAGCTGCCCATGTTTTTCATAGTTAGAAACTCGTTTGATTCTGTTTTTCTCATCTACAAACACCACTTTTGGTTTGTGCTGTTTTGCTTCCTCCGGCGTCATGTCGCAGTAGCTCATTATGATAATATGATCTTTCACTTGTACCATTCTGGCTGCTGCACCATTCAGGCAAATCATACCGCTTCCCGGCTCACCGGCTATCGTGTATGTCTCAAACCGGCTTCCGTTTTCGATGTCAACAATCTGAACCTTTTCATATTCCAGAATTCCGGCTGCTTCCATCAATTCCGGGTCCACCGTGATGCTTCCCACATAATCCAATTCCGCCTGCACGACTACGGCACGATGAATCTTTCCTTTCAACATCTGTATTGTCATGGTTTTCTTCCCTTTCTTTCATCAGACTATGACTGAATTGTCATAATAAAGTTATCAATGAGACGGGTTTTTCCGATATAGACGGCTATCGCGGTCAATACGATTCCATCCAGTGTGTCAATTGCCTCTATCGTATCAAAATTTACGACTTCCACATAATCAATCTTTGCCAGCGGTTCTGCATCAATCACTTCCCGAATCGCTTTTTTTATCGTCTCTGCGTCCAGCTCTCCGCTTTCTATCAATTCTTTTCCCTTTGCAAGGCTCCTGCTGAGTACGACGGCTGCTTTTCTCTCCTCTTCGGAAAGATAGGTATTGCGTGAGCTCTTTGCCAGTCCGTCCTCTTCCCGGACGATTGGACATCCCACAATCTCCAAATCAAAGTTCAAATCCCTTACCATCCGGCGCACAACTGCAAGCTGCTGGGCATCCTTCTGTCCAAAATAAGCCCGGTCCGGCTGCACAATATGAAACAGCTTACTTACTACCGTGCAAACCCCCCGGAAATGGGTTGGACGTGTCTTCCCGCAAAGTCCTTTCGTCAAATGCTCCATATCCACATAGGTACAGAAGTCCTCAAAATACATTTCTTCGTTTTCCGGATGAAAAATCAAATCCGCTCCGGCACTTTCGCACAATGCGGCATCTCTGTCTAAATCCCTCGGATAGGTCGCAAGATCCTCTGTCGGTCCGAACTGAATCGGATTCACAAAAACACTGACCACAACCCGGTCATTCTGCTCCACTGCCTTGTCAATCAAACTTTTATGTCCTTCGTGAAGATATCCCATAGTCGGAACCAATCCTACACTGAGTCCCTGTGCTCTCCACTCTTTTACTTGTTCTCTTACTTCTTTCACTGTTGATACAATGTTCATGGTGTCCTCCTTCTAGAAAGTGCTGCATTTCATTAATATAGCTTTTCAATAATCGTATCGTCTATTTTGTATTCATTCTCTTCCCCCGGAAATACTCCGTTTTGAATTTCCTCAATATACAAGCGGAAGGCATTTTTCATGATATCTCCTATTTCTGCGTATCTTTTTACAAATTTTGGTGTGAAATCCGAAAACATTCCCAACAGATCCTGATATACCAATACCTGCCCGTCACATTCCTTGCCTGCTCCAATTCCGATGGTAGGAATCGACAAATCTTTTGTAATCAGAGCCGCCAGTTTCCTTGGCACTGCTTCTAAGACAAGAGCAAATGCACCGGCCTCCTGTACTGCTTTTGCATCCTCCAAAATTTTTCTGGCTGCTGCTTCGCTCTTTCCCTGCACCTTAAATCCGCCAAATGCATTGATGGACTGGGGAGTCAGTCCCAAATGTGCGCATACGGGGATTCCGGCATTTACGATTGCCCGAATCTGAGGGCACACTTCTGCCCCTCCCTCCAATTTTACGGCACCGGCACGTCCTTCCTTCATCAGTCTTCCAGCATTGACTACCGCATCATACACCGAAGTCTGATAGGACATAAACGGCATATCAATAATCACTAACGCATTTTTTGCCCCTCTTGCTACGGCAGCTCCATGGTGAATCATATCTTCCATGGTGACGGAAATCGTATCTTCATATCCTAAAATCACATTTCCCAGAGAGTCACCCACCAGAATAGTATTAACTCCTGCCTCATCTTCCAGCTTTGCCGTAGAATAATCATAGGCAGTCAGCATGGAAATCTTTTCTCCTTTTTCTTTCATTTGCTGCAGTGTAACAACTGTATTTTTCATCCTGTTCCCTCCATTTCATACATGATTTTGTGGTTCATCCAATATCGCCTTTATCGCAGTATCATCCCTGCCCGGATATTTTTTCTCTGCTATTTTTAAGAGCTCATGACTTAAGTTTACATATACCTGTGTCTCGGCCTCGTTTAAAACAGTAAGATGCTTTTCTATAGTCTCTTTATCGTTTCGCTCTATGGGACCCGTCAATGCCTGCTCCGGCGAAGTTTTAAGAAGCGCATCCACATTATTTTGGACAAGCGGTTTTATAAGACACTCAGCCTCTTCTTTTGTGAAACCACAGCCTTCCAACATCGTAAGACTCATTTGATACAGTCCAATCATAAGATTGCTCGCCATCGCTGCTGCCGCATGATACCGTACCTTATCCTCCGGGGATATCACACAGACCGAATTTCCCATTTTTTCAAAAAACGGTTTCATGACAGCCAGAGCCGATTCGTCCCCTTCCATAGTAAACAGAACCTGATTCAATTTTTGGTATGATGTAAATTTGTCGCTGAACGCATACATAGGATGAATGGAACATGCAAACACGCCGAGCCTGTCCCTTCCAGAAAAAACAACGGATGACAATGAGCCACTGAAATGGCATACAATTTTTCCCTGTATTGATTCTTTTTCGATGTCTTTCCATACCGGCAAAATCGCTCTGTCCGGTGTTGTAATAAAAATAACATCACACGCTTCCACAAGCTCCCCGAGGGAAGGAAACGCCTTTGTACCTGTGAAAGTCGCAGCTTCTTCTGCGCTCTCTTTTGATTTACTCCTATATCCGGCTACCGGGGCTCCATGTTCTCTCAAATATCTGCCAAGAGAACATCCTACTTTTCCGGCGCCGATAATTCCAATTTTCATGTTATCACCTCCGAAGCCAGTGACAACACATTATCATCTGATGCAGTTTCCTATGAATACCGCTCAATGCCTAGGATAGCATATCCTTTTTATTTTTGCAAGAAAAAGCGCCATCTTTGGGACAACGCTTTCTTTTGCATATACTATCAACTATAAAATAATTTTCTTCGGACATTTTTCCACACACAATCCACAGCCGGTACAGAGTGCCGGGTCAATGTGCGCAAGATTATTTTCCACTGTAATTGCTCCGCTGGGACATACCTTCTGACACATTTTACATCCGATACATCCGGATTTGCAGGCAGAAACGACATCCTTTCCTTTGTCACGGGAACTGCATCGTACCATATGTTTCTGGTCGTACGGAACCAGTTCAATCAGCTTCTTCGGGCAGGCAGAAACACATTTTCCGCAAGCCTTGCAGGCGTCTTTATCGACTACCGCTACGCCGTCAACGACATGAATGGCATCAAACGGACACGCTTTCACGCAGGTGCCATACCCCAGACACCCGTAATTACAAGATTTCGGACCCCCGTTTTGCACAAAAGTCATCATATTGCAATCTTGAATTCCGTAGTATTTATAATCCTGATTTGCCTTATCGCAGGTTCCGGTACATTTTACCAGAGCAGTCATACGAATCTGTTCGCCTGCGTCCTGCCCCATAATCTGTCCGATTTTTGCAGCAACCAAAGCTCCGCCTACCGGACAAGCGCCTACCAAAGCTTCTCCCTTTGCGATTGCAGCTGCAAGACCGGAACATCCGGCATATCCACATCCACCACAGTTGTTTCCCGGAAGAACAGAAAGAATTGCCTCTTCCTTTTCATCTACCTTCACTGCAAATGCCTTTCCTGCGATGCCAAGGAATACTCCAATGAATAACCCCACGCCTCCGACGATGGCTGCAGCTATTATAATTCCTGTTATATTCACTCTTCTTCCCTCCTAAATCAATCCTGAGAATCCAAAGAACGCAATCGCCATCAAACCTGCAGTTATCAGGACGATAGGGGTTCCCTGAAATGCAGGGGATACATCATTGTACTCTGTTTTTTCCCGGATGCCGGCCATAATTACAATGGCGATTGTGAATCCGACTGCCGTTGCGAAACCATTTACCACACCTTCCAAAATGCTGTAGGATTTCTGTACATTTGTCAGAGCAACACCCAGTACGGCACAGTTTGTGGTAATCAAAGGCAGATAAACCCCAAGTGCCTGATATAACGGCGGCATCACTTTCTTTAAAAACATTTCTACAAATTGCACCAATGCGGCAATGACTAAAATAAACACGATGGTCTGCAGATACTCAAATCCGGTGGGCGACAGGATTCCTTTATAAATCAATCCCGTTACAAACGAAGCAATCGTAATTACAAAGATGACCGCCCCTCCCATACCGGCTGCAGTTTCCACTTTTTTAGAGACACCAAGGAATGGACAAATCCCAAGAAACTGGCTTAGTACCACGTTATTCACAAGTGCAGAGCCAACTGCAATTAAAAATAATTCTTTCATTTCCCACATTCCTCCTATTCTTCATTTCCTGTCGGAAAAACGTTCCCGCCGCAAGCACTCTTACAGCTTCCACAGTCGGAACCGCATCCGGTCCTCTTTTTCCCTGCGTTTAATTTGATCTTATTCTGAATCGCAGTCAATCCGGCAAGCACAAAAAACGCACCCGGTGCCAGAATAAAAATGGTCACAGGTTCATATGCATCCGGCAAAATCGGAATGCCAAAGATTTTGCCGGAACCAATTAGTTCGCGAACGATACCAATGCAGGTAAGTCCAAATGTAAAACCAAGCCCCATCCCGATTCCATCAAAGATAGACGGAAGTACCGGATTTTTAGACGCATAGCTCTCAGCGCGTCCTAAGATAATACAGTTTACTACAATCAGCGGAATGTACAAACCAAGTGAGTCATAGAGACTTGGAATAAATCCTTCCAGTAAAAACTGTACGATGGTTACAAAGGATGCTACAACAACGATAAAAGCCGGCATACGAACGGAATCCGGAATCACCTTCCGCAGTATGGAAATCAACATATTCGACATGATAAGGACAACCGTTGTCGTGAGTCCCATTCCAAGTCCATTGACGGCGGAGGTGGTGACAGCCAGTGTCGGACACATTCCCAGCATCAATACAAAAGTCGGGTTTTCTTTGACAAGCCCGTTATACAGTCTTTCTACACATTTATTCATTTACGCCGCCTCCAATCTCATGATGAAAATATGTAACGCCTGCATTGACCGCATTTGTCACTGCATTCGATGTAATCGTTGCACCGCTTAACGCATCTATTTCATTCTCCGCTTGGGCACCCGTTTTCGTAACGGTAAAAGCATCTACCTTTTTCCCGACAAACTGTGCCTGAAATTCAGGCTCTGTGGCACGCATGCCAAGACCTGCGGTCTCACCGATGGAAAGGATTGCGATGCCTTCTACGGTTCCATCTTCTGCAATCCCGATGGAAATCTGAATGTCTCCGCCATATCCTTCACCGGAAGTCGTCGTAATAACATACCCTATTACTTCCTCTCCCTTTTTCGCCACCACAGCTTCATCTACACGACAGCCCGGAATGCCTGCGTCTGCAATTACTTTTGATACTTCCTCTGAATCAAAATCTGCATATGCTTCAAAAGTATCTGCTTCTGCCATGACGGACCGGTATGCTTCGTTCTTTGCCTTTTCTTTGGAATTGGCAATCGGTTCCTTCGTAATCTCATATACCAATCCAAGCAGGATGCCTGCTACTAAAGTAATTACCGTGAGAACCAGTGTATTTTTTATAATCTTCTTCATTACTTCTCTCCTCCCTTACCGAATGGTTTTGGAAGTGTAACCCTCTCTATCAGCGGAACCAGAAGGTTACTGATAATAATCGCATAAGAAACTCCCTCTGCCGAGCCTCCAAACAATCGGAACAATCCCGTCAGGACTCCAAGACAGATACCATATAATATCTGTCCCCTCTTTGTAATGGGTGAGGTCACATAATCGGTTGCCATGAACCATGCGCCAAGCATGAGACCGCCGCCACAGAGCTGCGCGGCAATATAAGTAACATCAAACCCGTGTCCGCCAAATAGGAGGATAAAAATCACAAAGGTTACCAGATATGTACCTGGAATCCGGATATCAATAATTCCCAATGCAAGAAGCAACACAGCCCCGAGTAAAATCGCAATCACAGAAGTTTCCCCAATGGTACCTGCTGTATTTCCTACAAACATATCGAACACATTTACCTGCTCACCGGCCTTTAAAAGAGCAAGCGGAGTAGCGCCTGATACCCCATCATAGACAAAGGTTGTCATCCTTCCCGTAAAGGAAATCAGAAGGAAACACCTTGCCCCAAGTGCGGGATTCATAAAATTTTGTCCCAACCCGCCGAATAATTGTTTTACTACCAGGATTGCGAAAACACTTCCCAGTACACACATCCACCATGGTGCTGTAGGCGGCAGATTCAGTGCCAATAACACACCGGTCACCACCGCACTAAAATCACAAATTGTCACTTTTTTATGCATCAGTTTCTGATAAATATATTCCGTCAATACAGACGATACCACCGTCACTGCCACTACCATCAATGCCGGAAGTCCAAAATTAAAAATCCCAAAAGCAGTCGCAGGAAGTAATGCAATCACAACCCACAACATGATACTGCTTGTTGTTATTTTAGAACGGATGTGCGGTGAAGACGATATATTAAAATTTTCACTCATGTTTCAGTTTCCCTCTTTCTATTTTTTTCTTCGATTTGCCAAAACAATTTTCTTCATGGAACCGATAGACTGCTTCAACTGGCGCTTTGCAGGACATACAAAGCTGCAGGATCCACATTCCACACATTCCAGTCCTTCCCATTTTACAAAGGCTGCTTCATCATTTCGCTCTGCATAATCTGCCAGACGGGAAGGAACAATCCTGCTGGGGCAGGCACTCACACATCGGCCACAATTGATACATGCACTTGGTTCATATTCGGCAACCGCATCTTTGGAAAGACACAAAATAGAGGAAGAAGTTTTGGTAATCGGCGTGTCAAGCGTAAACATGGCAAACCCCATCATCGGTCCTCCCGAAATCACTTTTTCCGGTTCTCCCTGGAATCCGCCTGCAGCTTCCACCACCTCCATGTGATTTGTTCCCAATAACACCCGGAAATTTCCCGGAGATATCACACCATCGCCGCTGACTGTTACTACACGCTCCGTCAACGGTCTGCCATTCAATACCGCATTATGAATCCCAATCAAAGTTTCTGCATTATCTACCACGCATCCTGCGTCTGCCGGAAGCATAGTGGAATTGATAGCGCGTCCTGTTGTCGCATAAATCAACTGTCGTTCCGCTCCCTGCGGATACTTCGTCTTCAGCGCCAGCACTTCCATTCGCGGCTCATCTTTTGTGAGTTCACGCAGTTTTTCAATACAATCCGGCTTATTGTCTTCTACTCCAAAAATTCCTTTTGCATTGTCAAACAGCCGGAGCACTACCCTCATACCGCTTACCAAATCTTCCGGCGTCTCCATCATTCTCCGATAATCCGCCGTTATATAGGGCTCACATTCCACACAGTTGGCAATCACATATTCAATTTTATCCGGTTCCTTTGGAGACAATTTTACTTTCGTAGGAAAGCCTGCACCACCCATACCTACGATTCCGGCATCTCCGATTCTGTTTAAGATTTCTTCTTTTGTAAGTTCTTCAAGCGGTTTTACCGGTGCCGCTTCTACCTCCTCATATGCTCCGTCATTCTCAACCACAATACAGTTTACTTTGGAGCCTGTCGGATTAAAATGCGGTTCGATTGCCTTTACCGTTCCGGAAACAGATGCATAAACCGGTGCAGAAACAAATCCTCCGGCTTCTGCAATCATCTGTCCTTTCCGTACCCGGTCACCCACTGCTACAATCGGAATCGCGGGTGCTCCGATATGCTGGGAGAGAGGATAAACCAAATCCCCCTTTGGCAGCACAGAGACAATCGCACTGTCTTTTGCAAGATCTTTTTGATCCTTTGGATGAATTCCACCTTTGAACGTTAAGAGTCTCATTCTGATTCCTTCCTTTCCTTTTACGAGATTCCTTTGACATTTTTCACACGTTCTCAACGCACAAATAGAGACTACAGGTAGTCTCTATTTGACAAATATCAACTCTTTAATTTTATTACTCAACCGTTGTTTCCTCAGCTTCAGTCTCAGCCGGAGCAGTTTCTTCTGCCGGAACAGCCTCTTCAATCGGAGCAACTTCTTCTGCAGGAGTAACTTCTTCTGCAGGAGCAACCTCTTCTGCCGGAGCAGCTTCCTTCTCCAGTGCTTTCATGCTTAAACTGATTTTTTTATCAGCTTCATTCAAATCCACAATCTTTGCCGTGATTTCCTGACCAACCGTCAACACATCAGACGGCTTTTCCACATGCGCTTTTGAAATCTGTGACACATGAAGCAGTGCATCCACACCCGATGCCAATTCCACAAAAGCACCAAAATCTGTCATTCTTGCGACTTTACCTGTTACTACCTTGCCCACTGCAAAGTTTTCAGCTGCATCTGCCCATGGGTTTGTCTCCGGGAACTTCATACTTAATGCAACCTTTGTGTCATTGATATCTTTAATCAAAACCTTTACTTCTTCTCCGGCTTTCAATACCTTTTTCGGGTTTTCCACTCTGCCCCATGACATCTCAGAAATATGTAACAGTCCGTCTACACCGCCCAAATCAATGAACGCACCAAAATCCGTAACATTTTTTACTGTGCCTACAACCGTATCACCAACATTGATTCTTTCAAACAAGGCTCTCTGTTTTTCTTCTTTTTCAGCCACCAGAAGCTGTCTTCTGTCTCCGATGATTCTGTTTCTTCTCGGATTAAATTCGCTGATTACAAATTCAATCTCCTGACCCTGATATTTGCTTAAGTCTTTTTCATACACATCTGATACTAAGCTGGCAGGAATAAAGATTTTTGCTTCTTCAATCCCAACACTTAAACCTCCGCCGAGTACCTGTGTAACGGTTGCTTTTAAGACTTCTTTATTCTCGAATGCTTCTTTTAATCTTTCATTTTCTCTTTCTGCAGCCAGTCTCCTGTAGGTTAACAACGCTTGTCCCTCGCCATCATTCACTTTTAAAACTTTCGCAGTCATCGTATCCCCGACAGATACCATCGTTGTCAAATCTGCATTTGGTTCGCTCGTATATTCACTGCGAGTGATAATGCCATCTGCTTTGCAGCCGATGTTTAAAACGATCTCTTCAGGTTTTACGCCGATAACCGTACCATCCACAACCTCTCCGTTATGTATTGTTTTGAAAGAATTCTCTAACATTTGTTCAAAAGTTAATTCCGACATTACTTTGAACCTCCTCAATAATATTCTTTGGCGTCGACGCGCCTGCTGTAATACCTACCGTTTTTACTGACTTTAATTGATTCCTATTCAAGTCTTCAAGCGTCTGTATATAGTATGTATTGTTACATGCATTTCTGCATATTTCAAATAACTTTTGAGTGTTGGAACTATGTTTATCCCCAATGACAATCATAGCATCCACCTCTTTTGCAATACTTTCTGCCTCTGTCTGCCGCTCTTTCGTAGCACTGCAAATTGTATTTAAAACACTTATATCATAACTCTTTTTTGAAAGAATTTCAACTAAATATTTGAATTTATTGTAATTAAATGTCGTTTGAGAGACAACACATAGTTTTTGGTTTTCCGGTACTGTAAATGATTCCGCCTCTTCTTTCGTCCGAATCACGGTCGCATCATTTCCTGCCCATCCGCGGATTCCCTGTACTTCCGGATGAGCCGCGTCTCCTATTATAACGATATGGGCTCCTTTGGCACTTTCATTTGCAACAATTTTATGAATCTTCTTTACAAACGGACAAGTTGCGTCCACACAGGTGACGCCCCGCTCCTTGAGAATATCGTATACCTCCTTGGAAACGCCATGAGAGCGAATAATCACAATTCCTCCGGAAAGCGCCTTTAGTTCTTCTATCGTATTTAAAACCCGGACTCCTTTTTTCTGCAGGTCCTTGACCACCTCTTCGTTGTGTATAATCGGTCCGTATGTGTAAATGGATTTTCCCTCATGCTGCGCTATCTGTTCATAAACCGTGTCCACCGCCCGCTTTACTCCAAAGCAAAAGCCTGCGGTCTTTGCTAATCTTACATCCATATGTTTCTATCACTCCATTATTTTTTACAGAATGCCTTGATGGTCTCTACCACTTCATCGATGGTCATATCAGAGCTGTCCACAAGGTGGGCATCCTTCGCCTGTTTTAAAGGCGCTGTTTCCCGGTTCATATCACGAAAATCTCTCTCGGCGATATCCCTTTCAATCTCTTCTAAATCACAGGCAATTCCCTTTTCCTGATATTCCAGATACCTTCTTTTTGCCCGTGTTTCTACGCTGGCTGTCAGATAAATCTTGACATCTGCATTCGGCAGAATATGGGTTCCGATATCCCTTCCGTCCATCAACACATTATATTTTTCTGCCATATCTCTCTGTAATTTCAATAAATGCGTACGGATTTCCGGTATGGCGGAGCTTACGGATGCCATCCTGCTTACTTCTTCCGTGCGGAGCAGACCTGTCACATTTACCCCATTTAAGTACACCTGCTGCACCCCATCCTCATACTGAAGTGTCACCTCTGCGTTTTTGCACGCTTCTTTAATGCCTTCCGTATCCTCCGGTTTTAATCCGCATTGGAGAAAATGGACTGCCAGTGCACGATACATGGCACCTGTATCCACATAAAGAAATCCCATCTCTTTCGAAACCCGTTTTGCGATGGTACTTTTTCCGGCTCCTGCCGGTCCATCGATTGCTACATTATAACCCATAATCTGTATTCTCCTTTCTGATACTGCTTCCGGCTGCGTAACCTGTTGACCACGCAATCTGTAGGTTAAATCCTCCGGTCAGAGCATCCAGATCGAGGACCTCCCCTGCAAAATAGACGCCGCCAACCAGCTTTGATTCCATAGTGGCAGGATTGATTTCTTTTACTTTCACCCCACCCTTTGTGATAATTGCTTCATTAAAATCCCGAAGTCCGGTAATCGTCAGAATAAAATTCTTTATCAGCCCCACAAACTGCTGCCGTTCCTCTTTTGTAATCAGATTAACTTTTTTCTCCGGGTCAATCTCACTTACTGCCAGCATGACCGGAATCAACTTTGCCGGAAAGAGCTTTTGCACTGCATTTTTAAACTGCTTATTTCTGTTTTCTTCAAAATCCCGGAGCACTCTCTGATCCAGCTGTTCAAAAGTAAGCGCCGGTTTCAAATCAATCACTAAAGAAAGCTCCTTTTCCCGGACTTTTTTTGCAATGTAACTACTTGCACTGAGCATCAAGGGACCGCTTACCCCATAATGGGTAAACAGCATTTCCCCAAAATCATCGTACAATTTTTTCTTTCCGTCGTATATGGAAGCCTCCACATTGCGGAGCGACAGCCCCTGTAATTCTCTCACATAGTCTTCCTTGATAACCATTGGAACAAGAGAAGGTAAAATCTCCGTTACCTGATGCCCAAGCTCTTTCGCAAAGCGATACCCATCTCCCGTAGAGCCGGTTGCCTGATAAGAAAATCCGCCGGTTGCAATGATGCAGGCATCGCCCCTTACCTTTCTTCCGTTACGAAGCTCCAGAAATTCGAACGCTTCCTTTCCGCAAACCCTTTTGACCTCCACTCCCAGATGTATTTCCACCCCAAGGCGGCAAAGCTCTCTCGTAAGTGCTCCGATGACATCTGACGAATGGTCAGAAACAGGAAATACACGGTTTCCGCGCTCCACCTTCGTTTTTACCCCGATACTCTCAAAAAACTCCACCACGTCCTGATTGGTAAATCCATAAAAACTGCTGTACAGAAACTTTGCATTGGTCACAACAGAGCCAAACAGTGTATCCATATCACTTGCATTTGTAATATTACATCTGCCTTTTCCGGTAATAAATAGTTTCTTCCCGAGCTTCTCATTCTTTTCAAAAATATGAACCTCATTTCCATCACGTGCCGCAAAAATTGCTGCAACCATTCCGGCAGCGCCACCGCCGATTACAAGCACTTTACTCATCCGATTTCCCCTCATCTTCTCCATATTCAAGGTCTCCGGGAGTCAGAGCAACTCTGTCCTCTGCAAGGTTCAGCTCATCACTGCTGTATACCTGATATTCGTCCCAAATCTCCTCCAGCGTCTCCAACGTGTGAATCACATCCTTTTGTTTTTTCATGCAAAGCGCGACCACCAGCGCATTGATGACACTAAGGGGTGCAACCAAAGAATCCACGATAGAAGCCATATCGCTTCTTGCAATCAAATTGCAGGAAGAATATAAGGTAATCGGAGAATGAATACTGTCGGTCAGAGTAATCACCTTCGCCTTGCGGTTACTTGCAAACTCCAACGCTTTTAATGTGCGCATGGAGTACCTCGGAAAACTGATTCCGATAATCACATCCTCTTCATTCATTCGAATCATCTGTTCAAAAATCTCGCTGGAGCCATAAGTGTGAACAGGCGTCACATTATCACAAATCAGATTCAGATAAAAGCTCAAAAATTCTGCCAGCGGAGCACAGCTCCGAATTCCGACGATATAGATTCTCCTTGCATTCAAAATCGTATCGACTGCCATTTCAAATGCATTCTGGTCAATATTCGCCAGCGTCAGCTTAATCTTGTCAATATCTGAGTGCAGCACCGATTCTAAAATCTCAGACTGGGTAATCCTTCCGTAAGTCACTTCCATACGCTGGATGGAATTCAACTTCGTGCGCACCAGCTCTTCCAGTGCTTTCTGAAATCCCGGATAGCCTTTGTAGCCCAATTCCGTGGCAAAGCGGACAACCGTTGATTCGCTGACTCCCACCGTCTCTCCCAGTTTCGCTGCCGTGAGAAATACTGCTTTATCATAATTTCGAAGCACATAATCTGCCAGAAGCTTCTGACGCTTGCTGAACCCGTCATAATTTTCTTCTATTTTCTTTAGTAGTTCATTCGTATTTCTGCTGTGCATGCTGTGCCTCCAATTGGTTCATCCTGTTTTATCCCGTTTATTTTAACATTGTCATACCCATTTGTAAATCAGTTTACTACAACATTATGTTCTTATTTATCGCAGATAAAAAAAGAAGAAATGCAAAATCTGCATTTCTTCTCTACTATCTTACCTTTACACCGGATAGCTTCCGTTTTCCGTGTCTGCCACGGTCTGGTCTACTCCCGTCTGCTGTGCTTCCCTGTATTTGAAGAACTCGGTAGCAACCTGTGGGAACAGGGCGTATGTGAGTACGTCTTCATCCTGCTGTGACCACTGTGCCATCTCTGCACGAAGGGTGTCTAATTCATTCGGAATCAAATCTGCCGGTCGACATGTGATGATTTCCGGATTCTCTCCCAGGCACTTCTCCTGCACTTCTTTGTTAAACGGTTTTACAGTTGCACCGTATTTTCCGCTCAGAATGTCCTTTGTCTCCTTGGTAGCCATCTTGTAGCGCTCACCCATCAGTACGTTAAATACAGCCTGTGTACCAACAATCTGGGAAGAAGGGGTAACAAGCGGCGGCTCGCCAAGGTCTTTGCGGACTCTTGGTACTTCTTCCAGCACTTCGTAGTATTTATCCTCCGCACCCTGCTCTTTTAACTGAGAGGTTAAGTTGGATAACATGCCGCCCGGAACCTGATATAATAAAGTCTTAATGTTTACACCTAAGTTCTTTGGATTGAGTAGTCCGGTCTCCAGAGCCTTGTCACGGATTGGTCTGAAGTAATCTGCAATTTCTGCCAGCAGATTCTGATCCAGTCCGGTATCATATGGTGTTCCCTTGAATGTCTCAACCATAACCTCTGTTGCCGGCTGGGAGGTTCCAAGTGCAAATGGTGACATTGCAGTATCAATGACATCCACACCGGCTTCCACTGCTTTTAAGTATGTCATAGAAGCTACGCCGGAGGTGTAATGCGTATGAAGCTGAATCGGAAGGCTGGTAGCCTCTTTCAATGCACCAACTAATTCTGTTGCCTTATATGGAACCAGAAGACCTGCCATATCCTTGATACAGATAGAGGTGGCTCCCATATCCTCGATTCTCTTTGCAATGTCTGTCCAGTAGTCCAGCGTATACGCATCTCCTAAGGTATAAGAAAGTGCAACCTGCGCATCTGCTTTTTCTTTGACAGCAGCCTTTACTGCGGTCTGAAGGTTTCTTAAATCATTCAGACAGTCAAAGATACGGATAATATCAATTCCGTTTGCCACTGATTTTTGTACGAAATATTCTACAACGTCATCCGCATACGGACGATATCCAAGGATATTCTGTCCACGGAATAACATCTGTAATTTTGTATTTTTGAACCCGTCACGGAATTTCCGCAGTCTGTCCCACGGGTCTTCTTTCAAGAAACGAAGTGATGCATCAAAGGTCGCACCGCCCCAGCATTCTACAGAATGATATCCGACTTTATCCATTTTCTCCACGATTGGGAGCATCTGTTCTGTCGTCATTCTGGTAGCAATCAATGACTGGTGCGCATCACGCAAAATAGTTTCAGTAATTTTAATCGGTTTTTTTGTGATTTCCATGTTTATTTTCCTCCAATTCTATCTTACACCAAAGATTGCCATAAAGGTTCCGGCTGCAACTGCAGTACCGATTACTCCGGCAACGTTTGGTCCCATTGCATGCATCAGCAAGAAGTTTGTCGGGTCAGCCTCCGCACCCACCTTCTGGGATACTCTGGCTGCCATCGGCACGGCAGAAACACCTGCAGAACCGATAAGTGGATTGATTTTCCCACCGGTCGCCTTGCACATCAGCTTTCCAAAGAGTACACCTGCAGCAGTACCAAATGAGAATGCAACCAGGCCGAGAGCCACGATTTTAAGCGTATCCCAGTTTAGGAACGCTTCCGCACTCGTGGTCGCACCTACAGAAGTACCGAGAAGGATAACAACGATGTACATCAATGCGTTGGATGCAGTATCTGTTAACTGTCTTACCACGCCACTTTCTCTGAATAAGTTACCGAGCATCAGCATACCAACCAGCGGGGCTGTTGTCGGAAGAATCAGAGAAACAACGATTGTGATGATAATCGGAAACAAAATCTTTTCCAGCTTGGAAACCGGACGAAGCTGCTCCATCTTAATCTTACGTTCTTCTTCTGTGGTCAATGCTTTCATAATCGGCGGCTGGATAATCGGCACCAGTGACATATAGGAATATGCCGCCACTGCAATCGGTCCCATAATCGCGGTCTGCTCCAGCTTACTTGCAAGGAAGATAGAGGTAGGACCATCTGCTCCACCGATGATGGAAATGGCTGCCGCTGCCTTGTCTGAAAATCCCAAAGCCATTGCTCCAAGGTATGCTGCGAAGATACCAAACTGTGCCGCAGCTCCCAAAAGGAAGCTCTTCGGGTTTGCAATCAGCGGACCAAAATCTGTCATTGCCCCGACACCCAGAAAGATCAGCGACGGCAGAATCGCCCATTCATCCAAAATATAGAAATAGTGCAATAGTCCACCCACTCCGTTTCCGGATTCCTCCGGGGAAAGCATAATATCCGGGTAAATATTTACCAAAAGCATCCCGAATGCAATTGGCACGAGCAGCAATGGTTCAAAACCATGCCGAATCGCTAAATATAGGAAAAAACACGCAACGCCAATCATGATGAAATTGCCCCATGTCAAGTTCATAAATGCAGTCTGCTGTACGAGGTTTCCTATTGTGTTTGTAATATATTCCATGTTTCAACCTCCTGTGTAGTCAATTGCGATGTCACCCATTAATTCAATGTTGCCAGAACTGCTCCCGCTTCTACGGCATCGCCTACTGCTACATCAATACTTGCAACGGTTCCGTCTTCCGGAGCCACTACCGGGATTTCCATCTTCATTGCCTCAATGATAATGACGGTATCTCCTTTCTTCACTGCCTGTCCTACGGAAGTCGGAATCTGGAATACTTTTCCTGCCGCGCCGGCTGCCACTTTAATTCCACCTGCTGCCAAAGCCGCCTTCGGTGCTACCGGAGCTGCTTTTGGCGCTACAGGAGCCGCTGTCTTTCTCGGAGCCGCTGCTACCGCACCTGTCGTATTTTCTTCTACTGTTACGTCATATACATTTCCGTTTACTGTGATTGTATAACTTTTCATGATGTTGTCCTCCTAAAATTTATTTTTATTTAAATCCAATTGTTTGATGGTCTTCTCTTAATGGAACGTACTACGAAACCATCTGCGCCTGTACCTTCCTGTGCTGCAATCGCTGCCGTAATCACGGCAACCAGTTCTAAGTCATCCGTCTCGTCTGTTTCCGATACCACTTCTGAAACGGCGGGATTTTCTTCCTTAATTTCTTTCTTGTCTTTCCTTTCGAGTTTTTCCTGAATCATCGGAATAAACCGTAACAGGCTGATTATGAATGCAAGGAAAATCAATACCAGAAATACGGTTCCCATACCAAGTAAGGTATTCAGACCGGCTTTCTGCAAAATCTCGCCCACAGAAATCTTTGCAGAAACATCCATGGATTCCATATTCCCTTTTTCATCAAAAGTGAAAGAAATCACGGCATCTCTTTCTTCATATTTTGCCAATGTGGAAATTACAATCTCATCGGACTTTTCTTCAATCTCATAATCTCCGTGGCTAACATATGCTCCACATTCGGACTCTGCTGCAATCCATGAGTTTATAATCCCTAAAAAGTCATCGCCGGATATACGCAGTCCTGTCTGCATCAGCGTGTAGTCCAGTTGAAAGCCGGAAAGCTCCTGAAACTGATTCAAATCCTCTTCTCCCATCTGCGAGAAGTTGGAAATAATAAACTCTGCTGATTCTTCCAGCGAAGTAGCGTCATATGAAATACCGGTATCTTCACCGGAACATCCTCCCAGACAGAGAATGGCGATAAGCATACACAGTAATAAACTAATCTTTTTCTTCACTTGCCTCACCTCACTAAACTGTTCCGTGTTTCTTCGATGGGCGTTCTTCCCTCTTCGTAAATAACATTTCAAAAGCGCCAATCAAATATTTTCTTGTGTCGGCAGGTGCAATAATCGTGTCCACATATCCACGTCTTGCTGCCGCCATCGGGCTTTCCTGCAGTTCTTTATATTCTGCTGCTTTTTCATTGATTGTAGCAGCATCTGCGTCTGCATACATAATCTTTGCTGCCAGTTCTGCATCCATCATACCGATTTGTGCAGTCGGCCATGCATATACCATATCTGCTCCGATGGATTTGCTGTTCATCGTCACATATGCACTTCCATAGGCTTTTCCGATAATCACGTTCACCTTTGGAACGGTTGCATTTGCAAATGCATAAGTAAGTTTTGCGGTTTCTCTTGCAAGGGCCTTTTCTGCACACTTGCATGCTTTAAACCCTGTCACATTGGTAAAGGTCACAACCGGAATACTGAATGCATCACAGAATTCCACGAAATCAGAAGCTTTTTTTGCACCCTTTACCGAAAGCGTCGTATCAAAGGTTTCGGCAACATTGCCTTCCTCGTCATATACTTCGGAGCGGTTCGCAACGACTCCGACCGTCATTCCGTTTAAGCGGATAAATCCGGTTACCATCTCCTTGGCATACTCTCTTTTTGTCTCAAAAAATACATTATCATCGGATACCAGCGCCGCAACAAGAGCAGTGTCCTTGGCTGCATTTTCAATGCCATCACATACCCTGTTCAAATCATCCATACACTCCTCGTAAGAAGCATCGTCCTCATTGTTTGCCGGAAGCATACAAACCAAAGTGCGGATTTCACTGAGAATCTCTTCCTCGGATGCTGCCAGGTCAATCATACCGGACTCTTCACCTTGGAACTTTGCAGAGGATGTATCACATTTTGAAACTTCGTTTCCTGCAATCGCATTTGGAGCATTTAAAAAGAACTTTCCATTCTTGCTTTCCATAAATGTAAAGTCAGTCATTGCAGAAGCAACTGCCAGCCCACCGCCGCACTGTCCGAATACTGCTGTAATCTGCGGAATCACTCCGGAAGCCATTGCCTGTTTGTAATAAAGGGTTCCGAATGCGTCAAGTGCATCCGTCGCTTCCTGCAGTCGCAGACCGGCGCAGTCCAAAAGACCGATGACCGGTGCTCCCATTTTCATAGCCATATCATAAATGCGTGCAATCTTCTTCGCGTGCATCTCACCGATGGCGCCTTTTAATACAGACGCATCCTGGCTATAAACATACACTAAATTACCATCAATCACTCCGTAGCCTGTGATAACGCCGTCTGCCGGAGTTTCTTTTTGCTGCATGTTGAAATCTGTCGTTCTCGCTGTGACAGCACCGCCGATTTCAACAAAGCTCCCTTCGTCAAGTAAAGTGGCAATTCTTGTACTTGCGAGGTTCAAAGATGTCGTTTTGCTCATAAATCTAGTCCTCCATTTATATAAATTTCTGCTAGCCCAATTTTCTGCCAATATATAATATATCTCGTTTTTCAAGAGATTGCAACCACTTTTAACCAACAAATTCATTTTCAGTACATATTACAAAAAAATGTGTTATAATGCAAATATTGATGAAATCTGCTGCCAGTGGCAGAAAAAAGGAGAATCAAACATGAATGTACCAGAACGTATCCATGCACTTCGTCTGCTGATGGAGGAGAAAAAGATAGATGCTTATATCGTCCCGTCCGCAGACAGCCACCAGAGTGAATATGTGGGGGAATACTTTAAAGCCAGAACCTTTCTCACCGGTTTTACCGGCTCTTACGGCACGGTCGTCATCACGCTTACTGCTGCCGGGCTTTGGACAGACGGAAGATATTTTATTCAGGCAGAAAAAGAACTTGCAGGGAGCGGTATCACCTTGTATAAGATTGGGAACCCGGGGGTTCCAACGATAGAGGAATATCTGGACTCTGTTTTGCCGCAGGGAGGAATACTGGGTTTTGATGGCAGGATGATATCCATGGCGACCGGAAAAAACTTTACCCGGACATTTGCAGAGAAACAGATTTCTCTGGAGGATCGTTACGATTTCGTAGATTCCATATGGACTGGGCGTCCTTCTCTGTCAAAAGAGCCAATCTTTCTGCTGGAAGAAATGTATTCCGGAGAATCTACCATATCTAAGCTAAGCCGGGTCAGAGACGCTATGAAAGAAGCCGGCGCCTCCATGCACATACTCGTCACGTTGGATGATATTGCATGGCTTCTGAATTTTCGCGGAAATGATGTGGCGTATACTCCCGTCGCTCTCTGCTATGCAGTCATTACGATGGAGCACGTCCATCTTTTCATGGACGAGGAAAAACTTTCCAAAGAAATCCGGGAACATTTTGCAGAAAATGGAGTTGTGCTCCATCCATATGACACGGTATACGACTTTGTAGCAGATATTGAAAAAACAGAAACTGTCCTGCTTGACCCGGAACGCTTCAACTATAAATTATATTGCAGCATTCCGCCGCAGGTAAAAATCGTGGAACAGCGAAATCCCACCGTTCTTATGAAAGCTATAAAAAACGAAACAGAAATTGCAAATATAAAAAAAGCCCACACAAAAGATGCGGTTGCCCATACAAAGTTTCTGTATTGGTTAAAGACAAGGTTCGGGAAGGAACCCATCACAGAACTTTCCGCCTCGGAAAAGCTTTTGCAGCTTCGCGCCGAGCAGGAAGGTTTTTTCTCTCCCAGTTTTGAACCAATCTGTGCGTATGGCGCTCATGCCGCCATGTGTCACTATACTTCCTCAGAGGAGAGCAACTGTGAATTGAAAGAAGGTGCCCTCTTTCTGACCGACACCGGAGGACACTATTTGGAAGGCTCCACTGATATTACCCGCACCGTTGCTCTTGGAAATATCAGTGACAGACTGAAAGCAGATTTTACAAACGTACTTCGTGGCAATCTGGCTCTTGCAAATGCAAACTTTCTCTATGGCTGCACCGGGGAAAATCTGGATATTCTGGCAAGACAGTTTTTGTGGAATGCGGGGCTTGACTACAATCACGGAACCGGTCATGGGGTAGGCTACCTCCTTAGCATTCATGAAGCAGCCTGCCGCATCACCTGGAAACATACCAAAGAACCTTCTCAGGTCTTCGAGGATGGTATGGTGGTTACCGATGAGCCCGGCATCTATGTGGAACAGTCACACGGAATCCGCCTGGAAAACGAACTTCTCGTCCGCAAAGGACCTCAAAATGAATATGGGCAGTTTTTGCATTTTGAAGTTCTGACCTATGTCCCCTTTGATTTGGATGCCATCGATGTTTCGCTCCTTTCGGAGGAGGAAAAAAAGCGTTTAAACGGCTATCACAAACAGGTATATGAAATCGTCTCTCCGCACCTGACAGAAGCAGAAAAAGACTGGCTTCGGTACTATACGAGAGAAATTTAAAATACAAAGTAGCGCTCCGCCATTTTTTGGAAGCACCAGACTATATTTTTTTCTTTCACGGGCTCTGTGGTGACAATAGGATATGCCGCGACTACTTCTCCTTCCAGATAGTAAGTGACCCATCCAACCTCTGTGCCTGCCGGAACAGGTGCCGGAATCGCTTCTTTCTGCTCTACTTTTGTTTCTACCGTTTCTTCTTTGTGCAGCAGTAGTGAAAGTGCCTCACTCTGCTGTACTTTTGTCACCGCGAACGCATCTTCAAATAAATCTCCGGACTTTGAAATTCCGTTTAACACCTGTATCTGTCCATTCTGCTCTGGAATTTCGATTTTCTGATATTCATAATGTTCCATTCCGTATGCGACCAGTTTTTTCATATCGGACCACTTATAACTTTTATTGTTCGGCCAACCACAGGCAAGGAGCGCTACCACAAAAGTTCTCCCTTCACTCTCCACTGCCCCCACATAGCAATATCCTGCATCTGCCGTAAATCCTGTTTTTCCGGAAATAGCTTCCTCCATCATACCTAAAAATGCATTGTGGTTCGTACAGGTATAGGTCTGCTTCCCTTCCAGATTGGAAAAACTGTACTGTGCGGTCTGTGTAATTTCAAGAAACCGCTCTTTTTTCGGAGAATCCATAATACAATAACTCATCATTCTTGCCAAATCAGTTGCCGTGGTAGAGTGGGTTCCCTTTTCGTCGGAAGCGTCCAATCCGTTGGGTGTGATAAAATATGTGTGTTCACATCCCATTTCTTTCGCCTTCTGATTCATTCGATCTGCAAAAGACGTTACATCGCCGGAAATCGCCTCGGCGATTGCAACCGCAGAATCATTGTGGGACTCCAGCATGAGAGAATATAGCAAATCTCCCAGATAAAACTGTTCCCCTTTAGAGGCGCCCAGATGAACCTTCGGCTGTTTCGAAGCACTACTTGAAAAGGTGACGACCATGTCTTCACTGCCCTGCTCCAACGCCAGAATACAGGTCATAATCTTCGTAGTGCTTGCCATCGCCCTCACCTCTGTTCCATTTTTTTCAAATAAAACACGCCCACTCTCTGCATCCATAAGGACTGCCGACCGGGCGTATAAATCGTTTGGTTCTTCCTTTGCCTGCACGGGCATCCCCATCACAAGCGTCAATAACAATATCATCCACTTTTTCACAAAACTTCACCTGAAACATCATTTCTCTATTATATGTTTCAGAGAAATCGGATATGCTCTCTATAGATTCAATTTCAGTTGAATCTCGTCTTCTGCTTCCGCTTTGAAATCTTCCACCTTCTCCGGGGAGATTCCGGGAAGCTCATCCACCGACTGTACTCCAAAGCGCCGCAAAAATTCTTCTGTCGTTCCAAACAGAATCGGGCGTCCCGGCGTATCCAGTCTTCCCACCTCTGCGACCAGATTGTATTCAATCAATTTATTGACTGCATGATCCGACTTAACGCCTCGGATACGCTCAATCTCAATCTTGGTAATCGGTTGTTTATATGCAATGATGGATAATGTCTCCAGAACTACATCCGTGAGCACATAGCGTCTTGGCTGTTTCGCAATCTGAATCAGATATTCATACATCTCTTTTTTCGTACACATCTGAAATGCATTCTCTAACTCAATGATGCGAATTCCTCTGTCCTCTTCCTCATATTTATCCATCATATTGTGAATCAGCTTCTTCGTTGTCTCTGTATCCTGCTCAATTACCTTTGCAATCCTTGAAACTTCCACGGAATCCCCCATGGTAAATAAAATCGCTTCTATGACTGCTTCCATTTCTGCTCTGCTCATCGTTCACCTCATCTAAACCATTGATGTAATCATTATATCATCAAATGTATGTTCCTGCACGACTGAAATTTTCCCCATCTTCATCATTTCCAGAATCGCTAAAAATGTGACAACCGTCTGCACCTTTGTCTTTTGTTTCTTCAGTAAATCGGAAAAGCTGAATCGTTTGTGTGTCGTGATATACGTATCCAGAAAATCCATTTTTTCTTCTACGGTCACTTCTTCTTTTTCTATCTTCCCAAAGCTGCTTCTGACCGGATCTATCTTATCATTCTGTCTCTTTATAATATCCTGAAAAATCTGATTGAGCTTGGAGAGCGTCACACCATCTAAAAGCACATCCAAATTCACCGGCTCCTGATACTCTTTAATCTCATCCGGAAGGGTTTCCTGTTTAAACATCAGACGTTCTCCGTCCATCTGGCGGTCGCGCAGTTCATAGGACATATATTTATACATCTTATACTGCAATAACTGTTCTACCAGTTCCTGGCGGGGATCCTCTTCTTCCCCTTCCTCGTTCACTTCCGCCGGAAGCAGCATCCTGCACTTGATGTCAAGCAGCGTGGCTGCCATCAGCAAAAATTCACTCATCACATTCAGGTCTTTTTTCTGCATTTCCTGAATGTATTCCATATATTGATTGGTAATCTCCACAATCGGAATGTCATAAATATCTACCTTATTTTTGTCTATCAAGTGTAGCAAGAGATCCAGCGGACCCTCAAACACTTCCAACTTTACCGGTATTCCCATCTTACTCCTCCGTCCCTCCGACATGCAGTACCACCATTTCTGTCGGATTCAAAAATCGTAACTTTATCGTATGGATGCCGATGCCTTTACTGACTACCGCAAAGGCATCCCCCACTTTTGTCATCTCTCCCGAATACTTAGGAAACAATCCACCCTGCGGTGTAATCACCCCACGCCAGAACGGAATTCGCGCCACACCTCCGTGCAGATGTCCGGATACGATTAAATCAGCGCCCCATTCCAGATAGTCCTCCATAAACACCGGGTTATGGGCAATCAAAATCTGATATTTGGATTTATCCGCTTTTCCCAGCGTTTTTTCCAGATAGTGTTTCGGCAATGCCATCTTTTGAAACTTTTCATATACACTGTCCGGAACTTCTAAGCCGGAAACTTCCACACTGCAGCCATCCCAGGAGACTTCCGCCTTTTCGTTCTCCAGATAATGAACGCCTGCCCGTTTTAAATCTGCTTTATATGTTTCAAATGCTTCCCTGCTTTCTTTGGAAAACTGCTTCATCCGCTGCTCGTGATTCCCGTTTGCATAATAGGTATCGCAAATTTCCGGAAGCTGTTCCATCAAATCCTGCGCAGGCTTTAGCGTTGCCCCCTCTTTTCCGACAATCATGTCCCCTGCCACCAGAATCAGAGCCGGCTTTTCATTTCTTATCGCCTGCAGGAGCTTTTTATTGTCTTTTCCATAGCTACAGTTATGAAGGTCGCTTAGAAAGACAATCTTTCTTCGTTTTCCATTTTTTAACTTTGAAGAAGAAATCTGATATCGTGTCACACGGAACGTACGAACCTCCCTAATACACTCTGCTACCACCAATATCACGATTCCCAAAAAGACGAGTTGCCAAATCTCCATGCCCTGTTCTCCTGTTTATAGAAAAAGGAGTGTATCAAACACTCCTTTTAGCTTGCACATATTAGTTATACTTACGTTTTCTAGCAGCTTCTGATTTCTTTTTACGTCTTACGCTTGGCTTTTCGTAATGTTCTCTTTTACGAATCTCCTGTTGAATACCAGCTTTTGCGCAGTTTCTTTTAAATCTGCGTAAAGCGCTATCTAACGTTTCGTTTTCTTTCACGATTACATTCGACATAGACTCACACCTAACCTCCCTCCAGTCCTATATTGTGCACCATACGACTGTTCGGGTATTTTTTCGTTGCACTATGGAATATTATATCATAATTTTTCCATTCGTCAACCATAAATTTTTATTTATTGTATTTGTCCGGCCAATACTTCCTTCACATGTGCAATCGCGTCCGGAATTCCTGCCGGATTTTTCCCGCCTGCCTGCGCCATATTGGGGCGTCCGCC
>ONED01000056.1 GCA_900316755.1 uncultured Eubacteriales bacterium | reverse complement strand
TCCTACCAGCATAGCCTCCAGCTCGCTCTTCGTATTGAGGAATTTTTCCTCTTCCGGCGTCTGCATCACATATCCCAAAGCACCCATGGTTCGTGGAACAATCGTAATCTTCTGCACCGGTTCCGCATCCTTTTGCAAGGCACTGACAAGTGCATGCCCAACTTCATGGTAAGAAACAATCCGCCTCTCTTCTTTATTCATGATGCGGTCTTTCTTTTCTTTTCCAACCAGAACTACTTCGACAGCCTCAAATAAATCAGACTGCGATACCACATTTCTGCCGTGTTTTACTGCATTGATCGCTGCCTCATTTATCATATTTGCAAGGTCAGACCCGACCGCGCCGGAGGTTGCAAGTGCAATTGCTTCCAAATCCACGGTTTCGTCCATCTTAACATCCTTGGAGTGTACCTTTAATACATCGACACGCCCCTTCAAATCCGGCTTATCCACGATAATCCTTCGGTCAAACCGCCCCGGTCTAAGGAGTGCCGGATCCAGAATCTCCGGTCTGTTCGTAGCCGCTAAAAGAAGTAATCCCTTATCTGTTGAAAATCCATCCATCTCAGAAAGAAGCTGATTCAGCGTCTGTTCCCGCTCGTCGTTACTTCCCAATGCATTATCACGGCTCTTTCCGATTGCATCGATTTCATCAATGAAAATAATACACGGAGCCATCGCCTGTGCCTGCTTAAACAGGTCACGCACTCTGGAAGCTCCTACCCCAACATACATTTCTACAAATTCGGAACCTGACAGAGAGAAAAACGGAACCTTTGCTTCTCCGGCTACCGCCTTTGCAAGGAGCGTCTTTCCGGTTCCCGGAGGTCCGACTAACAGTGCGCCCTTTGGAAGCTTTGCGCCGATTTCCGTATACTTCTTCGGATTGTGCAGAAAATCCACAACTTCCTGCAAAGATTCTTTTGCCTCATCCTGTCCGGCCACATCTTTGAAAGTCACTCCGGTCTGCTGCTCCACATACATTTTGGCATTGCTTTTTCCAATCCCCATCATGCCTCCGCCTCTTGTCATCTTTCTCATCAGATAACTCATAAGCGCAAAAATCAACACAAACGGAAGAATCACAGTCAATATTAAGTTCCAGACAAGTGCAGAACCCGTGTCCGGAATCGCCCTTTTTACATCAATATCCGCCTCATCCAGACGCTGAAGCAACGTGTCGTCATCCATCACGCCGGTATAATACGTAATCCCAATTTCACTCAATATGTTGCTTTGGTCTTCATCCTTTTTCGGAGTAATCACATACTTGTCACTCTCAATTACCACAGATTCCACCTTTCCGTCTTCTATCATCTCCATAAATTCTGTGTAGCTGATTTCTTTGGTAGTGACATCCTGCGAAAGCTGTAACATTCCAAACACAAGAAAGGCAGTAATCAATGTTGTGATTACAACCAGTATCCATCCCTGTTTATTGTTTTTATTTTTATTATTTCGATTGTCATTGTTATTATCCATTTTTGTCCTCCTAGCTACTATCTTCTTTATTATAAAGATTGATATTCCATAAATCAATAAAAACATCTAAAACTTTTCTAAAATTCCTATAGATAAAACCATATCTTTTGTAGTATACTAGACAGGTAATTATGACTCCGGTTCCAAAGAGAACCCAAACTTGAGATAGGAAGAACAAAACTTATGAAAATCGGATTTGATAATGAAAAATACTTGAACATGCAGTCAGAGCGTATCAGAGAACGAATCAGCCACTTTGACAACAAATTATACCTGGAATTCGGCGGAAAATTATTTGATGACTACCACGCTTCCCGGGTGCTTCCCGGGTTCGCACCGGACAGCAAATTAAAACTTTTGATGCAGCTTTCCGATCAGGCGGAAATTGTCATCGTCATCAGTGCGGGCGATATAGAGAAAAATAAAGTACGTGGAGACCTTGGCATCACTTACGATTCTGATGTACTGCGACTGATGGATTCGTTTAAGGAAAAGGGATTGTTTGTGGGAAGCGTTGTAATCACCCAGTACTCCGGACAAAACAGCGCCAATCTGTTCAAAGCCCGTCTGGAAAAATTGGGAATTAAAGTGTATATCCATTATCCTATCGAAGGATACCCGTCCAACATTCCTCTGATTGTCAGCGATGAAGGATACGGAAAAAATGATTATATTGAGACTTCAAGACCGCTGGTCATTATCACGGCTCCTGGACCCGGAAGCGGAAAGATGGCAACCTGCCTCTCCCAGCTATACCACGAACACAAACGGGGGATTCATGCGGGGTATGCCAAATTTGAAACCTTCCCCATCTGGAATATTCCGTTAAAGCATCCGGTCAATCTGGCGTATGAAGCAGCGACTGCCGATTTAAATGATGTGAATATGATTGACCCCTTCCATTTGGAAGCGTATGGCATCACCACCGTAAATTATAACCGTGATGTGGAGATTTTCCCGGTTCTGGATGCCATCTTTGAGCGGATTTACGGAGAAAATCCATACAAATCTCCCACCGACATGGGAGTCAATATGGCCGGATACTGTATCTGTGACGACGAAGTATGCCGGGAAGCCTCCAATCAGGAGATTATCCGCAGATATTATGCTGCACTGAAAGGACTTACAGAGGGTAAGGCACAGGAAAGTGAAGCCTATAAGATTGAGCTTTTGATGAAACAGGCACACATTACGATTGATGACCGGAAAGTAGTCCGTGCGGCACTTGATAAGGCTGAGAAATCCGGTGGACCGGCAGCGGCATTGGAACTTCCTGACGGACAGATTATCACCGGAAAGACGACCCCGCTGCTTGGCGCCTCTTCCGCATTATTATTAAATGCATTGAAGACACTCGCCGGGATTGACGATGAGATTCATTTGATTTCCCCAAGCGTAATTGAGCCGATTCAGACACTGAAGACCGAGTACCTTGGAAGCAGGAATCCCAGACTTCATACGGATGAAGTCTTGATTGCACTTTCCATTTGCGCTGCTACTGACGAGAATGCAAAACTTGCCTTAGAACAGCTTCCAAAATTAAATAGCTGTCAGGCGCATACTTCCGTGATGCTCTCTTCCGTAGATATCAAGCAGTTCAAACGTCTGAAGGTGCAGTTGACATCCGAAGCAAAGTTTGAGAACAAAAGAATTTATCACTAATTCCCGGCAGGGTCTTGTACTCATCAGGATATTATAAACAAGCATATAAAAAGAGCGCTCTGCATTTCCACAGAGTGCCCTTTTTCGTTTCTCATTCATTTATCCAATCTTCGGAAGGCTTGCTGCTGCCACGGACTGTCCCACGCGGCGGCTCTTTTCATCCGGAATATGAAGCGTAATCTTCTTTGCAAGCTCCGGATATTCTTTTTCCAATACCTCATTTGCGCGGGAAAGCATCAGCGTTCCGCCCTCTCCGCTGGTTACACGTCCCATGATAATGACATGCTTAATATCATAGAACATCGCATAATAGGCAAGGGTATAACCGAAATAAACACCGATGGTATCATATATTTTAGCGGCTCTTTCATCGCCCTCTTCCATCAGTTTCTGTACCACTTTCAGCTTTTCTGCCGGAGACAGGCTTTCATCCAGATCAATTCCTGCAGCCGGTGCCAGCTTGATAACACTGTCCTGTGAGAAATATTTTACACCACAGCCATAGTCACCGCTCCATTCGTCTACCATAGCATCCTTATTATAATCCACCGGAACAAAGGCAAGCTCGTTGAGCCATCCTGTAATATTCCCGTCTGCATCCACATAGCCTGCTGCTTCACTGGTTCCCATGGCAACACCAAGCACGTTGTTGTCATTTAAATCCATAGCGCCCGCAAGAGCTGTCACATCTCCGTCATTTGCCACTTCCACCGGAACGTCACCGATTTCCTTTGCAACGTCCAGATACATGGTCTTCACTTTCTTTTCGAAATCCTCGTCGGAAACCTTGAGGAACAGAGAAGCCACCATAATCTTATTATCGATGTAAACACCCGCAGAAGAAACGCCGATTGCATCCACTCTGGGCATATGGGATGCTGCCGTCTTCATCGCGTTTAAAATCCCATCATAATGATACTGCGGATCTGACTGAAGCTTCGGGAACCATACCACTTCTTCCGAATATACGGTCTCCCCGTCAATCACCGCGCTGACCTTACGGTCACTTCCGCCGGCATCAAAGCCGATACGGCATCCGTCCAAATGGCGTCCAACAGAGTCGGCTGCCTGATACTCTTTCGGTGCATCCGCTGCATTTTCCACATAGCACACCTCAAATGGTTTTTCATACACACCGGACATAAAGTCTGCGTCAAACTCTCTTGCGCCGCCTTTTTGGTATGCGTCTTTTATTCCTTCATAAATCTTCTTTGAGCCTGCAATCGTAACTTTATAACCCCCATGAAGCCATAACAGGGTCTTCACAATACGCTCTGCAACACCGTAATTTTCCTCATCATGCCCGGTATCGTCTGCAAAAATTTCTAATTGATATGTAGAAATGTATCCTTTGTTTCTTTCTACGGCAATCACCATAGGAACGCCGCCTGCTTTCTTTACCTTTTCCTGATAATCTGCTACTACCTTTGCCATAGGCTGAAATTGTGGGTCAAGAACTGCTTTTATCATCATTTTCTCCTCCAGTGCCCTATTATAAATTTACTACTTCGCCGTCAATCACAGTCAAATTTACATGAATATCATCATCACAGATAATGATATCTGCACATTTTCCTACTTCCAAAGAACCAATCCGCTCTCCTTCTCCCACTGCTTTTGCAGGATTCAGACTCGCACATGCGAACACCTCCGCAAGAGACAAATCGGTATGATTTTTGACATTTCTCACTGCCTCATTCAGTTTCAAAACACTGCCTGCAATCGTTCCGTCTTCCAAAAGACACTGAATCCCGGTCTTGATTACGTGCTGTCCGCCCAACGTATAATCACCGTCTTCCATGCCGCCTGCACGCATACAGTCTGTAATCAGACACAGCTTATTTCCTTTTGCTTTTGCCACCATGCTGTAAAGCCCCGGATGTACGTGGAAGGTATCCGCAATCAATTCACAGCTCACGCGGTTGTCCGACAAAGCTGCACCTACCACACCCGGATTCCGGTGCATCAGCGGAGTCATGGCATTAAACAAATGGGTGGTATGACGTACCCCTGCCGCAATCCCGGCATTTGCCTCTTCAAAGGTTGCCCCGGTGTGTCCCATAGAAGCCAAGACTCTTCCATCTTCGGAAACCTTCTGAATACACTCTAACGCGCCCTCCATCTCAGGAGCAAGCGTGAAAAGCTTCAAAATATCTGCATTTCCCACGATAAAATCGCCGTCCGGAGCCAGGATAAATTTTTCAGACTGTGCCCCTTTCTTAGAAGGATTAATGAAAGGTCCTTCACAGTTCACGCCTAAAATCTTCGCTCCATAGCAGTTTTCTTCTGCTTTTACTTTTCTTGCCGTATCGAATGCTCTGGTAATCTCTTCCACGGAAAGCGTCATCGTGGTCGGACACCATGAAGTAACCCCGTTTTTCGCAATACCTGCTGCCATTTTTCTAAGACCTTCTTCGCTGCCGTCAGAAGCATCTTCTCCCAGATAACCATGGATGTGGATATCTACAAGTCCCGGAGCCACAAGAGCGCCCTTCGCATCAATCACTTCATACTCCGTTTCATTTACTTCGTTTTCCGGAATAATGGCTCTTATCTTATCATCAAAGAGAATTGCCTTACCCGAAACGATACTGTCCGGCAAAACCAGCCGGCCATTCCGTATACATTTCATATTCTCACCCTTCCTTCTACTACATTTTTCTTGTTTTTATTATAGCATTGCCCTGGGGGAGAACTCAATTACACAATCAGTTTTTAATTTTCACTATCGGCTTTTGCCGCTATTTCTGCCTCTGCAAAGCATACCGGCAGATGGAAATTCGGGGTTTCGCTTTCGATTGGAGAATAGCTTCCGAAATGTACAATTTCCTCACCTTCTGCAATCTTATAGAAGTTGCAGTAAAAGGCGGCTCCCCTCTTCACCCGCTCGAAATCGCAGATTTGTTTTAAATAAGACTCTGGGAACAGTACCTCCAGATACCACTTATCTTCCTTTATCGTGGCTTTCACTCCGGTCAATGCAAACTGCTCATCTGTAATGGACTGCCGCATTTTACGCCCCTTTCCGTAATTTGCCAGCATGGCACCATTGGAGTTGATTTCGAAATTTGTATACATACAATCGTTGTGCAGCTTTTCGCCTTCTTCCGGAAATGCCAGAAAGATTTCCATCGCACTGTCTTTATACACCGGGTCTCTGTGATTTTGATACAATCTCTTCGGGTTTGTCTCTTCACAAACCATCTTTACAAACAGACCTTCTCCCTCCAGATATCCCATAAAGCCATATACTTTTGGCTCCCGGGTGCTGTTCCACATATAGTGGTCAATAGAAAATTTTTCACATGTTTCAATTTGATTTTTTTCGCTGATTCTTTTTACAAGATATTTCATGGTATCCTCCTGTCATACGCGATTCTTTCAGCGAACCGCAACTACTAGAAAGATACCATATCCGTCCATAGAAATCAAGGAATCCGTTTTCATTTTTTCAGCACCAGTATGGGCTCTCCCGCTGCTACCTCTTTCCCCGTATACGCAGTCATATTTTCATACGCATCCGAATTGCAAATAACAATCGGCGTAATCGTTTCCAATCCGGCAGAGCGGATTGCCTCCATGTCAAATTCCAGCAGCAAATCTCCTGTCTTTACCTTCTGTCCCGACTCAATATGAGCTTTAAAAGGTTCCCCTTTCAAAGTCACGGTATCCAGACCCACATGTATCAGAATCTGGATACCGGAATCCGAAGTCATGGAAATAGCATGCTTTGTATCAAATACCATATCCACCGTTCCATCAACCGGAGAGGCGATTTTCCCTTCCGACGGAAGGATGGCAATCCCTTTTCCCAGCATTTCTTCACTGAATGTAGGGTCATTCACCTCTTTCATCGCAACCGTTTTTCCGGAAACCGGTGCTTTCAAAACCTCTTCTTTCTTTTTTCCTATTCCTATCTTTTCTTTCCATGAAGCAAACATTTTTCTCTTCCTTCCAAACACCAATTTTCTCTTTTAGTATGTTCAAAAAGAAGATTCTAATTCTATTTTTCTTATCAATGGCAGTGTCCGCTACAGTGTTTGCAGTCCTGTCCGCACTGCAGAGATTTTCCGGCTTTCTTGTCTTTCACCATCTTGCGGATAATCAGTCCTACCACACCTATCAATATAACAAGCACAATTGCGGTTCCCATAAATTTATACCTCCTGATTTTTGTCTATGCACTCACTTTCCCCGAAACACTCTTGGGTACGTTCCGTTTCTGACTTTCTTTATATGGACGGAATAACAGATACAGGAAGCCGATTATGAGCAGGAATGCGACAACTGTTCCGATTCCGAATGCCCCGGTCGTAAGCAATGTTCCAAGCTGGTAAACGCAGAGCGAAACCACATAAGCCAGCAATGTCTGATATCCTATCGCAAACCAGAACCATTTTGCATTGTTCATTTCCCGCTTGATTGCTCCCATTGCAGCAAAACACGGTGCACATAAAAGATTGAATACCAAGAAAGAGTAAGCGGCAATCTGTGTCATAGCGCCTGCAAGGGCTCCCCAGATTTCCACTCCGTCCTCTGCAACTTCACCAAATCCATACAGGATACCAAATGTACCGACCACGTTTTCTTTTGCAACCAATCCGGTAATCGCTGCCACTGCAGATTTCCAGTTTCCCCATCCAAGCGGAGTAAAAATCCATGCAATCGCAGAACCGATTGCAGCCAGAAGACTGTTTTCCATATCTTCCACCATGCCGAAATGTCCGCCCTCAAATCCAAACCCTTGAGCGAACCATACAAAGATTGTAGAAAGAAGGATAATCGTTCCTGCCTTCTTGATGAAAGACCATCCTCGTTCCCATGTACTTCTGAGCACATTTCCCACCGTTGGCAGATGATATGCCGGAAGCTCCATTACAAACGGTGCCGGGTCTCCTGCAAACATTTTTGTTTTTTTCAAAATAATACCGGAACAGATAATTGCCGCAATTCCTACGAAATATGCACTTGGAGCCACCCATGCCGCACCGTTGAATAAGGCACCTGCAATCAAAGCAATAATCGGCAGTTTTGCACCGCACGGAATAAACGTCGTGGTCATAATCGTCATCTTACGATCTCTGTCATTTTCAATCGTTCTGGAAGCCATAACTCCCGGAACTCCGCATCCTGTGCCAATCAGCATCGGGATGAACGATTTCCCTGGCAGCCCGAATTTGCGGAAAATTCGATCCATGATAAACGCAATACGTGCCATATATCCACAGCCTTCCAGAAAGGCAAGAAACAGGAACAATACCAACATCTGCGGAACAAATCCAAGTACTGCACCGACTCCACTGATAATCCCGTCTACCAGAAGTCCGACAAGCCACTCGGCACAGCCAATCGCTTCCAAAGCGCTCCTTGCTCCCGGAATAATCCATTCTCCAAACAACGTATCATTCGTCCAGTCTGTCAAAATACTTCCGACAGTTGTAACAGATACATAATACACCAAAAACATCACAATTGCAAAGATAGGCAGTGCAAGAAAACGGTTTGTCACAACGCGGTCAATCTTATCCGACACGGACATCTGTTTCTTCACTCTCTTCTTATAGCAATCTTCGATAATGCTTCCGATGTAATTGTAGCGTTCTCCTGTAATGATGCTCTCTGCATCATCATCCATCTCTCTTTCACAGCTTGCAATATCTTCCTCAATATGATCCAGCAGCTCTTTTGTAAGCTTCAGGCTCTCCTGTACCTTTTCATCCCGCTCAAAGAGCTTTACCGCATACCAACGCTCCATACTCGAATCCACATGCCCATAAATCGCCTCTTCAATATGCGCAATCGCATGTTCTACGCAACCTTCAAAGCTGTGCGCCGGATATGTATTCTTCCCGCTTTTCGCAATTGCAACTGCACGTTTGGCAAGCTGGTCGATTCCTTCTCCTTTCAGTGCAGAAATCTCTACCACTTTACATCCGGTATCTTTTCCAAGCCGTTCTATGTCCAGCTCCTCTCCGTTCTTTCTCACCAAATCCATCATATTCACTGCAATGATGACCGGAATTCCAAGTTCTGTAAGCTGTGTTGTCAAATATAAGTTTCTTTCCAGATTCGTACCATCAATAATGTTGATAATTGCATCCGGCTTTTCCCCAATCAAGAAGTTTCTTGACACCACTTCCTCCAGAGTATAGGGGGACAGAGAATAAATCCCAGGAAGGTCCACAAGAACCGCCTCGTCTCCCTTCGATGTATATCCTTTTATCTTTCCTTCTTTCTTTTCCACTGTAACTCCCGGCCAGTTCCCTACAAACTGATTTGATCCGGTTAAAGCATTGAACAGAGTTGTTTTTCCACTGTTCGGATTTCCTGCAAGCGCTATCCTGACTTTCATATTTACCCTCACTTTCCGATTACATGTTCGTAACTTATTTTAGTTTAGACTAACTTATGTTGAAAAAAATAAAAACTACTGCACTTCTACCATTTCCGCGTCCGCTTTTCTCAGAGACAACTCATATCCTCTCACAGTTACCTCTACCGGATCACCAAGAGGTGCTACTTTACGGATGAATATTTCTGTATTTTTTGTAATGCCCATATCCATAATCCTGCGTTTCACTGCACCCTCACCATGGATTTTTACAACCTTTACGGTCTGACCACATTTTGCTTCCTTCAGTGTTGCCATACTGCTCCTCCTTACACCATAATTTTATTTGCCATTTCCCTGCTGATTGCCACTCGTGAATCCTTCACTTTCACAATCAGATTGCCATTGATTTCTGATACAACGGTAACAAATCCGCCTATCACAAATCCCAGACTTTCTAAAAAACGCCTGGTTTCTTCTTTTCCGCCGATTTTTCTGATTCGAATTTCCCGACCGGTTTCCGCCATTGTCAAAGGCATATCCTAACCACCTGCTCTCCTTTTCATCCCAGTGTTTCTTTATTACGAGAGTTAGTATAAGCTTACTAGAATTATTTGTCAATAACTAAAACGTAATTTTTTAGAATACCTTGCTTTTTTTTAATAAGATTGTTACAATGGAAGAAACTTGAGTGCATCGTTACAGACTCCAGACAGAAAGGAAATACCATGGGAAATAACAAGTCTTCAGAAGATTACCTCGAAACGATTTTACTGCTCAGCAAGCGCCTCCCGGTTGTGCGCTCTGTCGATATTGCCGCTGAACTGAACTTTTCAAAACCCAGCGTCAGTGTCGCAATGAAACATCTGCGTGAAAATGGATGTATAGAAGTAAGTTCTGCCGGATTTATCACATTAACAAAAAAAGGATTGGAAATTGCGACTAGCGTGTACGACCGCCATCAGGTACTTTCTGACTGGCTGATTTCGTTGGGGGTTGCCCCTGAAACAGCTACAAGAGACGCATGCGAAATGGAACACCAGATGAGCAATGAAAGCTTTCAGGCAATGAAAAAATTTATTCTGGCTCACATGACCGACGCATAAAAAAAGTACACCGGCTTTCGGATGCGTTCATGTTTCTTTTCCGAAAGTCCGGATATTCAGGGTATCTTCCAGATATTTCACCGCTTTGGGTATCTCAGGATCAAAATCCAGATACCACTTATTGCTTTCCAAAATATATTTGCGCTTAAAATTGTCGTCACAGACGACTGCTGAGCAAAGGTTATGAAGCCGGTCTGCGGCTTTTACGGCTTTTGCCATGGGATTCTTCTTAATTTCAGAAACATAGTCTGCCATGACATATCCGTCACTTTTTGTAAGGAGACGTACCGCCTCCAGAACCTTTTCCCCTCCTAACACCATAATCTCTTCTTCCGTTGCATCCGTATCTTCCAATAAATCATGAAACAGTCCGGCAATCTGATAATCAACATCATACCCCTTTTCACGTAAAAGATCTGCAACTGCTTTTGGATGAGTGATATAAGGCAGACCACCAATTCGAAATTGGCCTTCATGTTTTTTTGTTGCAAAATTAAGTGCGTTTTGATATTTGTCTGAAATTTCCATCACTGTTCACCTTTTCAAATGTCGTTACCCTTCTAGAAATAATTCTATCACTCAACCCATGAAAAATCCAGATGTGTTGCTATTATTTTGAATCGATGCAGCAAAAAATAAAAGCCCAGTAAACACTGAGCTTTTAAGCAGGGGATGAGAGAATCGAACTCCCACCAAAAGTTTTGGAGACTCCTATCATACCATTTGACCAATCCCCTATATTTATTATATATGTACCTTCAAAACCACATACAGATTCTTTCCATGATTTCTATCTTTCCATCTTCTTTGTTCCTATCACCTTTTGGTTATGCCCTCGACCGATTAGTAA
>ONED01000040.1 GCA_900316755.1 uncultured Eubacteriales bacterium | reverse complement strand
TCATTATAATCTCCCTCGGCATCCATAAACCAGTTCCGTATCATGTTTTGGAACATCAATCTCACTTCCCAATTGGTCAGTGTCAGCGTATACTTTGGATTGGAAGACTCCAGGATACTTTCGTAAGACAGCACTTTCAAATACCCACTTGCAAGCAGAAGACTCCAGATAGGACCCTCTCCACCCCGCAGTTGATTGTACACAATCTGTTCATCAATGGGAGATTGTATTACGCCGCCTTCTATCAGTATTTCAAATTTCTCCTTAATTCTCCGGTCACCCTCCCGCAAGAGCTTCCCTACCAGACTATTTGCACTGGTATTGGCCCAGTAAGTGCTAAAGCTTCCTGTGTCTATAAAATTCAAAATGGACCACGGATTATAAATATCTTTATGTGTTCCAAAGATAAATCCGTCGTACCATCGCTTCACTTCTTCCTTTTCTCCGGCAAGATTACATTCCTCCAGTGCAGCAAATACCTCTTCCTCCGTGAATCCAAAGGAAGTCGCATATTCATCTGATGTGGTAGTCACCACTTTCAGATTATTCAAATCAGAAAAGATGGATTCCTTACTTACCCTGGTAATCCCGGTCATAATCGCTCTGTCAAGGTATGGATTCGTCTTAAAGGTAGAGTTAAAAAGGCTTCTGGTAAATCCCACCAAATCATCCCAAAATCCGTCTACATAAGCTTCCTGCATGGGCGTATCATACTCATCTAAAAGAATGATGGCTTTCTTTCCGTAGTACCGGTGCAAAAAGTCAGAAAGCTTATGCAGAGAGAAAGTCGCAACTGTTTCCGGCATATCCGGACGCACACTCAGAAAATACTCCTTCTCCTGAGCCGTCATAATGTCACTATCCAGCAAAAAGTGATATTTATTATACAAATCTGCAAGAATTTGGTAAATGCGCTCCCTGGTCTGTACATAGGTGCGTTCTTTCACATTGGCAAAGGAAAGACTAATCACCGGATAGATCCCCTGTATCTTCCGATACTCCTCATCTTCCCAGATAGCAAGTCCTTCAAACAAATCTCCCCGTCCTGCATATTCCAGCGAAAAGAACTGCTCCACCATACTCATATTCAGCGTCTTTCCAAACCGCCTCGGTCTGGTAATCAGTGTCACACTGTCCCCGCTATCCCACCATTCCTTGATGAAGGCGGTCTTATCTACATAAAAGTAATTTTTTTCAATAAGCTCACTAAAGTTCTGTATACCGATGGCTACGTTTCTCCCCATGAAAACACCTCCAAAGCAAAATCCGTTACACGAAGTATCTAACTATACTTAGTATAACGGATTTCTCGGTTATCGTCTATAAAATTTTGTTTGAAAAATCTCATGATTTTGTTTGATAAAGCTCATGATATAAGTAAGTCTCACAAAACGCAAGATTAATCATTTTCTCCCGCAAATCCTGTAGCGTATAAAAATAATGGTTGCTGGATTCAAATCCCACCCGGGAATCCACAAGCCGTAGCTGAATCATCTTCTGCACTGTTTCCATTTCCTCGCGAATAATGAATAACAGTTCTTCCGACATCGTCCCCCGGCAATTGACAAACCGGATATGATGATACGCACTTTCATATTGACAAAGAATCACTTTTGCCATAAGAATCACTTCATCCAGCTCCTTGTCATACCCTTCGTACCGCATCAAAAGTTCCAGACCTTCCCGCCAGCCATCGCACAATTGACGGTATTCGTCCTCATACACATTCGTCGGATAAATGCCGCTCCAGCGTTCCAAATCATCATAGGGAAAGCCAACCATGCTGGCATGATACCCGGTGGCTTTTAAAAAGAACGGAGCCATCGGCCCATAATTCTGTGGACCATAATACAAAGAATCAATATGGAACGGAAAATGAGAAAATGCCTGACTCAGCTTCTTTTGTGCTTCAAAGACAGCCTCACCTGCGTCTCTGCCCAGCCAGTCTGTTAAAAACTCCTGTACCGTTCCCTTCTCTTCCATCAGCCACGCCGCCAGCCGCAAATTGGGACTGGGACACCCGCCCAGAGTCCAGCTCACCTGCAGATGACGGATTCCCTGTTTCTTCAGATTACGGGTATGCTCCGCCACCTTATCAAATACCGGGATATACGGAACCGTTGCCATCTCCCATGTATCGTTAATCTGAACCTTGGCAGACATCTGCATGCCACATTTCCCGGCAGTCTTCCACATTTTCCGCGTCTTTTCACCCGGTCCGCAAAGAGACATGGTATAATCCAGCACCCTTCCTTCCACACCACCAATACAAAACCGCATTGCTTCTTCACTGGTACACTGCAGAATCTGGCCTTCCGTAAGTAGCGGAACCACCTTCTCCGCCCAGTCATCTGCCCAACCCCATGTCCACGCAATCGCCTTTGCATCGGGTGCGGCATCATGGGCACCCTTTGCCATAAGATTATTCACCTCTGCAATCACTTCCCACGGTTTCCGTTCTTTGCAGCGGGGACATTTCATCTCTCCAAACAATCTGGAATAACAATTGGTCAGATTTTCTGACATGGTAATCGTGAAAAATCCCGCCAGTTCCGGAACCATGGTAAAGAGCTTCTTCATGCTCCGGTATAGATAATCCTGAACCTTCTGCGTGGAAGTGCACATGGCATAAAAATCCCCTTCCCTCTCACCTTGAAGGTACGGATACTTCTGAAAAAACGCTTCTGACATGGCCCGAGGTTCATTCAGATACAGATACACACCAATTCCGAACTTCTTCGCTTTTTCTACCAACTTTTTCAAGGAATGGATTCGCTTCTCCCATCCCTTTGACAGGGATGGATCAAAAGGGAATTCCACCAGTTGATAAAGTACACCCTGCATCCAGATTCCATTCACACCTGCCCTTGCATAATCACGAAGCAGACGCTCCGGAAACGGGTCAATACTTTCATCAATCAAAGTATCGCCGTATAACGCAAAATAAGGATAAATCATACGAATGCCGTCTGTATCTGCAAAATTCGTTCCTTCCAAAACCTCTTTTTCCGACAAGGGTCTTTGAAATTCCTCCACGAACGCAAATGCATTGTCACGGGCTCCCTCTCCTACCGGAAAACGTCTTGCAAAAAGCTCCGCAATCTGTTCTGTCCTTTGCCTCTCTTCCTCTGTCAGAGGCGCATAGTGCGGTGCTTCTACATCGGGCTTCATCCCGCCCAGTTTAATCCACATGAAATCGTCCTCTTTTAAAATGAAAGCCAAAGTTTCCTCGGACAAATTCAATAACGTCATAATCTGTTCATAGGTACACAGATGCCAGTTATCGCGAATCAAAGTCAAAAATCCGCGTTTTTTCCACGCCTCATTGACCGGTTCTTCCGGATTCAAACCTAGCTCTTTAGCCGCTGCTCTGATATTCTCAGGGCAGGTACCAAGTGCTTCGGCGATTCTTTCCACCGGGACATAGCCCCAGTTACGCCAGACAACAGCCTGCCATGCAGTTGGAAAATAATCGTATGTAATTGCTTCTATATCAGATACTATAGGTAAGGTACTCATATTCGTCTTCATCCTCATACATCCTTTCCAATCCAGAAACTCACTCCCGGCAAAGTAAGCACTCCGTGTTCAAACACTACTTCTTTATTCTGAAGCACCCCCTGATATTGTCTATCTTTTCCGTCAATTTTTTTCAAATCAACCGTTTGTGTCTGCGCACTTGGATTCATGCACATCAGATAAGTTTCCACCCCATCGGTTCTTGAATAGACCAGCGGATAGCCGCGACTCTCCCGATTTAAAAAATCAACTTTGCCATCACTCCCCAAAGCATCTAAACTCTTGCGGAGAGCCACCAGCTTTCTTACCATATGAAGCTCCACAAGCTTTCTAACCGATGTTTCGTTTACAGACTTATTATCCTCTCTAAGCGTAGTAATAAGTGCGGGCAGTATCCCCTCAAATTTAATCCCATTCATTTAACATCTTCCTTTCTCTCAATAGTAATCTGCGCCTCTGAGAATTCTCTTTATAATTTTATTTTACTGAGTGGCTCGTTCCCAGTCAATAAGCTTTGCTCCTTTTTCACTCTATTTCATTTAAACGTTTCATTATCCAAAGAATATCAGACTTATGGCCAGTTGTAATTGTATTCTTTCAGCTCTTCAGATACTTCTCCGCCAGCCCCTCTAACTCCTGGTGCGTGTTTTTGATTGCCTCCATGACCTGAATCTCCGTCTCCATCAATTTATAAATCCACTTGCAGATAACATCATCAATCTCATACTGCGGGATGACTCTGCCGTTGGAAAGAGTCGGCGGCAACGTGGGTTCCGTATATTGACATATGGAATGATACAACGGCAGCCACGGATATAAGTCCACCAATGCATCATTGGTATAAGCACTGGTAATGGCGGACTGTCCGCCCAGCAGAGTGGAATAATTGGCAACCTGCTCATCGCAGGTCCATTTCAAAAATTCGATGGCTTCCTTCTTTTTTTCAGAACGGTTGTTAATACCCAGACCCCATCCGCCCAACAGAGGCGCGCGTCCCGGAATCATATGATATCCAATGGAACCGATAATGCTGTTCTTCCGCAGATCTGTGATATCGGTGAGGAATGAAGGATAAGAAATCAGCATTGCGGTCTCACCTGCCATGAACTCCTGCACAGCACTATTATCTGTCGTTTTTCTATAATCCGGTTTTGCACATTTTACGGAACGCATGAAATTAATATATGCTTTCAGTGTCTGCTCGGAATCCAGACATACTTTCCCCCGTGCATCAAACACCTTTCCTCCAAAAGCTCGAAGTCGCATGTGAATCTCCGGTGCCAGGCATTCGCTATAAGCTGCCGGAATGGATATCCCGTATTTAATGGCATCCGTCTTATATGTAAAAAAGTCTGCAATGGTATTAAACTCTTTTAAAGTGACAGGCGGGCGCAAGGATATGCTGCTCACGCTCTCATACTCAGCCTTTAAAGCCGGATCTTCAAACAAATCCTTCTGATAGTATAGAATCTGTGGCGCATACATAAACGGCAGACCATAATATTTCCCCTGAAATCCACCAAAATATTCCAGACATTTCGGAAAAAAAATATTCCGAAGCGGCTCCACCTCCTTTGTGATATCCTTTAGAATATGCCCGGCAGCCAAAGAGGGAAGCCACGGCATATCATACATGAAAATATCATATGGAGCAGTTTCGTCACTCCGATAATTTTCTATAATAGCCTCGTATATATAGTGATGCGGCAACGTTGTTGCTTCTACAGTGATGCCGGTCCGGTTCTCAAAATTTTTAACGAGCCTCATCATTGCTTCTACCTGTGGAGTATCTAACATGAGAAGCCTTATTTTTGCTGTTTTTCCAAGGATCTTCTTCTCTTCCAATTCTGTTGGTACATATTCCTTGCTTTCACGATATTCACTCAATTCAATGCGTTCCGTTTCCTTGGTCAAAGGGGACAGCAATTGCTTTTCCAAAATACGTGAAGCTGTCTGTCCCAGCTTAATAACTGTCCTTACCACAGAACGTGAGGCAAAAGAGTGTGTATGACTATTCCAACGTTCCTCACTAAGCGTAATAACAGGAATATTCTCTATGCTATAGCCTAATATTGTCATTCCTTCAATAATACCACTGGCAAGTGATTCTGATGTGGTTACAATCACTTCCGGTCTTTTACTCTTCAATAAATTAATTGTTTTACGGAACGCATCCTCTTTGCTCATGTCGGTTTTTACCACCATAGAATTCTCTGCCACCATACCATTTTCCTGATAAGCATTTTGAAATCCCTGCACACATTCTGCCTCACAGGAATATTTTTCGGGTCCGGACACAAGACAAATTTCCCTGTGTCCCTCTTCTAACAGACGGGTAACCATATTTTTCATTAGTGTGTAATTATTGAACGACACATAATTTGCATCCAGACCATGAATATTCCGGTCAATCAACACAAGTGGAATATTTCTGGAAGTAAAATTATCATAATAAAACTTCCAGTTATCCGGCTGGCAAGACACCAATATCAAACCGCATATTTGTCTTTTTAAAAAATTGTTTGCTATATTCTTTTCAAACTCTGGAATATTTCTGGAAAATTCCAGGTTGATATAATAATCCGAATTTTGAAAATATGATTTGATTCCCTGAAATAATTGAACATAATAAGAATCACTGAAGTCCGGCAAAATTACTCCGATATCCATATTTTGCTTTGTTCTGAAATTTCTGGCAATCATATTGTGAGAATACTGCAGTTTTTCAATTGCTGCTTGAATTTCCTTAGACGCCTCTTTACTCACCGGTTTTGTACGATTCAAATAATTTGAAACAGTTGCAATAGAAACACCTGCTTCCCTTGCAACATCTTTTATGGTAGCCATAGTTCCTACTCCTTATCTGATTTTTTATTACTATAACATAATTGGTAAATTTTGCAAACAGGTAAAGTTAAACGTTTTAATGAAATTATTTTGAAATTTCACTTCAAATTATTGACCAAAATAATCACCCTTAGTACAATGAAAATACCATTATAGGATTTTTCAGGAAAGGAGTAGATTATGAGCTACGGGGAAAAAATATGGATCTTCCCTGATGCAGAGTTACCCCCGATGGGCGTAAACTGTATTCCGGGTCATGAATCCATCATTATTACTAATACTGGTGACGTGGATGCACATATAACAATCACACTACTATATACAGACAAAGACTCTGTAACTATTCCGGGTATTACTGTTGGAGCCAGACGCGTCCGTTGTCTTCGTACAAATGAGGAGAAAGATTTTGGTTCCCACACCGCTGTCACAGGAGAACAATACGCTATTATGTTAGAAAGTGATGAACCTGTCATTGCACAGTATGGACGTGCAGAACCACGAACAGTGGCATTCTACACAACACCGGGATATTGTACCAGCAAGCAAGATTAGGAGGAAATTAAAATGTTAGAACACGGAAAAGTATATATTCCGGATTCGGAATACAAAGAAAGAGTAAAACGCGCAGCTAAGATTCTGGTAAAAGAAGGCTTAGACGCACTGATTGTCAATTCAAACGAATCTGATTATGCCAATGCCAGATATTTTTCGGGTTACTGGCCATTATTTGAACGTTGTGGCGTAGCCATTTCTCCCACCGGAGATGCAGCACTTATGGTAGGACCGGAAAGCAAGGAATTTGGCGCAGACCGCTCTCGACTGGATAAAGTATTCGTATTAAAGGCCTACCGAGAGGGTGCAGACCCTGCATACCCGGAATTACAGGCAGATACCTATCAAGATGTATTCAATGCACTTGGCATCAAGGGAAAGAAATTGAGAATTGGTGTTGCCAGCTATCTTGACACTTCCGTTATCATTATGGAAGCCATTAAAGAAGCTTTCCCGGAAGCAGAAATCGTACGCGCAGACCACATCATGGTGGAGCTCCGCAAGATTAAATCCGCAAATGAAATCAACTGTTTGAGAGAAGGATACCGCATTGCGGAGCTGGCAAGCCAACAGGTCATCAAAGAAATCAAACCCGGTATGACAGAACTTCAAATGGTAGGGGTCGCAGAACGCGTGGTATACGAACAAGGCGCTGAATACGAAGGTCTTCCTATGTATGTATTTTCAGAAGCCTCTACGCGCCATGCTATCTCCCGATCCGGCTACCGCAAATTCGAAAAGGGAGATATTGTGCAATTAAATCTTTCTGCAAAAATCGACGGTTATTCTGCTGCAATCGGATACCCGATTGTGTTGGGAAAACTTGAAGGAAGACGCCGTGATGTGGTATTATTTGGTTTAGAAGCTCACAACTGGACGGTAAAGCAGGTCAGAGCCGGTGTGGAGGCTTCTGATATTGCAAAGAACTTCTACAAATACTATGTAGATAACGGATACAAAGACAACTTCGTGTACGGACCGCTTCATGGAACCGGCATGATTGAGGTGGAAGCTCCATGGGTAGAGACTTCTTCCGAATACAAATTACAGCCAAATATGACATACCAAGTCGATACTTTTATCTCTACGGATACATTTGGTGTACGTTGGGAAAAGGGTATTGCCGTAACGGAAACAGGTTGCGACATCCTTTCACCTGAAATTGGCACTTTGTATGAATTGGAGTTTTAACAACAATATTGATTTTGCAGAAAACACGGGAGGGGAAAATTATGCAGATGGTAGATATGTTCTTCCAAGAACTGGAGGATGCAAAAAAGCGCAGGGTACCATTTATCATTCCAATCGGTACCATCGAATATCACGCACGGCATGCGAGCTGTGGCACAGATACGATGGTCATTAACGGAATCATGCGGGAGTTGGAAAAGACGAAAGAGATTGTAGTCTGCCCTCCTATCTGGTATGGCGTTGCAAGTTACGCTGTTGCCGGACCGGAAAGCGGTACGATTCATGTAGATGTGGATGCCTACGAGCAGTACATTTATTGCATATTGAAATCCATGATTTATGGAGGTAATAAAAACATTTACTGTGTAGCCCACCATCAGACAGAGGAAGCGGGTCTCATGCCCATGACCCTTGCCTGCCACAAAGCAGCAAAGAAGGTCATCATGGAATACATGGAAGATACCCGAGGCAAGGGCTGGTGGGGAAGCAACGATTACGCTGACTATTATGAGAGTCTCGGCAGCGGTGATGACCCATTTTCCTATATCAAGGTTATTCCGTTAATCAGTGCCGATGCGCAGCACAAATGTGGTGGATTTGACCATGCGGGTAAATACGAATCCAGTCTGATGTATGCGCTTTATCCGGATCATGTGGACTTGGAAAGAACAAAAGATAATACAGAATGGTTCGCAGAAAGTGCAAAGGAAACCAGCATGGAACTTGGACAACATATGGTGCGGTGCACGCTGGAAGCGTTACAGGAAATAATTCAGTAGGAGAGATTTTTAACATGACCGAAGAAGAAAAAGCCCTGGCCGGCTACCTTTACGATGCACGGGAGGAGAGTCTGTGCCGAGAAAGAAAACGCAGTCAAGAATTAAGTTTTACATACAATCAACTCCGTCCCTCACAGACCAAGGAACGCAAGGAAATGATTCGACGGGAATTTAAAAAGACCGGAGATCATTTTTGTATTGAAACCCCGTTTCAGTGTGATTTTTGGAACAGAGTGAGCATTGGCGAAAACTTTTTTGCCAACTATAATCTGGTTCTCTTAGCCGGAAACGAAGTCACCATCGGAGACAATGTATTTATCGGACCAAACTGTGGTATCTATGGTGCAGGTCACGCCTTTGACATAGAACGACGTGCAGCCGGTATTGAATATGCACTGCCGATTCGCATTGGAAATGATGTATGGATTGGCGGTCATGTTGCCATTGTATCAGGTGCCAGCATCGGGGATGGTTCTATCATCGCCGCCGGAAGTGTTGTTGTGGGCGATATTCCACCAAAGGTGGTTGCCGGAGGTAATCCGTGCAGAGTCATCCGCCCGCTTTCTTCCAAAGATGACCGGAAATATATGCCCGATTTTTCTGTCTTATAAGTTAGTTTCTCACTTCACTTGACAAACTCGTATATTTCTTCGTAAACGAACGGGAGACTACTGTTTTCACAATAGTCTCCCATCATTGTTTACTGCATCATTTTATTTTCCAAGCTCCCGCAGAACTTCTTCTACTACTTTTCTCACCAATGCATCTGTGTATGTATGTTTTGAGGTTCCACCTTTCTCATAGCATCCAAACAGACGCATTTTCTCCATTACAGATTTCTTTACTGCATTGCGAACAGAAGGAAGTAAATCAATGATTCCCTTATTCATCTCTGTGAAGTGACTAAGTGCTGCTTCCACCGCAGACACATTGATGTCCGTAAAAATATTAACCTTGGAAATCCCCGCTTCGATTGCTTTTCGGAAATCCTCATCAGTCAATCCGGAACCGCCATGCAGTACCAGTGGTGTGTCCACGGTTGCCGCGATTTTTCGAATACGCTCGAAGTCCAGCTTCGGTGGCAATTTGTAGGCACCATGTGCTGTTCCCACTGCAATCGCCAGTGCATCTACGCCTGTCTTATCCACAAAATCTTTTGCTTCCTCCGGTGTCGTATAGTACTTTGAGGCATCATCCTGCTGCTCGGCCGTAGCTGCACCCTCTGCACCCCCTACGTGTCCGATTTCCCCTTCGATAGAAGCACCATAGGAGTGGGCAATATCTGCCATCTCCTTCACTTTCCTGCAATTTTCCTCATAACTATCCAAAGAACAATCGTACATAATGGAAGAAAAGCCAAGTTCCAATGCCTTGAGACATGTTTCCTTATGCAACCCATGATCCAGGTGTACCACAACCGGGACCTTTGCACGTCTTGCCATCGGAATCAGAATCATAGCCAAATCTTCCAGAGAATTGTATGGGAGTAATACCTCTGCCGTTCCAAAAATCACCGGTGAACCCGTTTCTTCTGCCGCCGCAATAATTCCCTGAGCCAATTCCAATGTCACCGCATTAAACAATCCTACCGCATAATGCCCTTTTTTTGCATCTTTCAGCACTTCATTCATGGTTACTAACATTTTCTAGTTCTCCTTTCTTCTGTAAAATTTTTTACAATATGCTTTCACATCCTGTTCTTTTACAAGACCACTGGTCGCATCTGCACTTCCGAGAGCCATGACCGCACAGGCAGAAGCAAATTCCAGAATTTCCTGATCCCGCCATCCCTGATAGATTCCAAACAGGGAACCTGCACAGAATGCATCTCCCGCACCGGTCGTTCCTTTAATGTACCCATCCGGAAGAATATAAGAGCCCACCACCGTATACTGTTCTTTCGAAAGGCACACAGACCTGTCCGGCTTGTGAATGATTACCTTTTCTTTCACGCCCATATCCATGAGCCTGTGTGCGATTTTCTCTAAGTTTTCATCTATCGGTTCGATTCCGGTAAGTTTCCCTGCTTCTATCTCATTGACAATGAGATAGTCTGTGTAGGGGATGCAGGGCAGTACCAATGCGTAGCGGTCAGAATTTTCACTAACCAAATCGATGGATGTCCTGATTCCCCGCTTTTTTGCTTCCTCCAGAATCCGTCGACCATCGCCATTATCCACCTTTTCCAAGAGTAAAAAGTATCCCAGATGGAGCATTTTGGGATGTATCTGCTCAAACTTCACATCTTCAAAGCCAAAGTCCGCGCTTGCTCCTGCGTAAGTAAAGAAGGTACGCTGTCCATTTAAAACACTCATAACCTCCGTAAAACTTGTTTTTTCCCCTTCCATGAGGACGAGTCCACTGATATCTACACCTTCCTGCTCTAACACTCCGGATACATAGACACCCTCTTCATCTTTCCCGATTTTTCCAATCGCCTTCACTTCCATGTCCGGACAAATCTTCTTCAAATCCAGCGCCACGTTTGGCACACATCCACCCACTGCCTTTTCCAAATGAACAATCTGTGTTAACTCACCACTCTGCGGATATGCCCTGATTTCATTAATTTTGTCAACCAGTACACTTCCGGCAACCACAATCCCCTTTTTCTGTTTTTCTTCCATAAATCTAATTGCACTCCGCTACCAATGGACCTGCTAATTCTTCCAAGAAGAACAACTTTCCTGCCAAAGTCGGTATGTAAGAAGACGTAATCCACGGGGTGGTGCCGTGTCTTAAAGTCATCCAAAGCGACAGTCCCTGCCATTGCATGCCACGACCCAAGGTTCCATCTGCCCCACCAATAGCATAATCCGCCTGTAGGAAAAGACCCGGTCCAATCGTGTTTGCTCTGCATGGAACCAATGGTGTGCGGGATTTAAAGCTGGTCAATGCATTCTGCTCTACGGTCAATGGATGAATCTTTGCTCCGATGCGGTAAGGTTGCGCTCTCCACTCCTCTTCGGTAGCATAATCTGCTGCAAAGGTCGGTTCCCAGAATGCAATATGACACATTCTTCCGATACCATATACCAGTACCAGTTTTGCCCCCTCTGCTTTCAGTGCCGCAATCTTTTCCGGATAAGTCGGAAGATTGTCTTTTGTTGCAAAATTTCTCTGTTCCTTCGGAACGGTCAATTCCCCTAATGGATTAAAAAGTGCCTGTTCCATTGCATACTGGAATGCCCCCGGATTGTCGGAAGGAAGCGTATTTCCTTCTCCGTCTGCCCATTCATCCATGTTGAATGTGTACACATGGTCACAGGCAACTTTCCACTCAGTCAGAAAATATACCACCCATTTGTACATTCCCATTGGTCCCACCGGCAAAATAAATGCAATTTTTTCGTTGCGTTCCTTCGCCAGCTTAATCTGCATGGCAATCTCATGTCCCATATACGTTTCAAACTCTCCCAGTGTCCTACAGGATACCGGGGTAAACTCCGGATTCCAGAAGTCCTGACGGTCACAAACTGTTTCCGGTTCATCAATACATCCATCTATTTTTTCAAAATCCCATCCTGCCGGATAGAAACCCTCTAACGCTGATCCTTTTACTGTTGAATTAAAATCCATATTCTTTCTTCTCCTCTCTTTCTTTATGGCAACATCCGTTTTGTTGTGCCCTTTAAATATACCTGACATTGCCGGAATCCTTCGGCATAATCAGCTCCGCACTGGAAACCTCTGTATCTGCAGCAAGTCTTAACCATATCCGGAAAATCTATGTGGTCATGATCCCGCATCCAGACAATCTGAGATTCATGGCAGTTTAACATCTCAAGCTTCCTGTCAATAAATGCTGTCACATCCACATATTCTGTGGGATTAAAATTAACACCTGCCAAAGTGTCCATATAATACACCGGAACCAGTCTTGCATGCCCTTCCGTTTTTGTGTGGTAGTTCGGCAAAGTCGCCGTAAAGCAGGCATCAAACACCAGCTTAGAAGTCGCCACATGGTCCGGCATATAATCGTCCGGTGAATGGGTGATAATAAAATCCGGGTCTACCTGCTTGATGATATCTACTACCTTATCTCTGGATTCTTTATTGTTGTCATAGATTTCCAAATCATCAAAGCCTCCGTGCATGACCTCAAATCCGCCAATTGCAGCACTCCTTTTTGCCTCATTGGCACGCATTACGGTGAGTTCCTCCGGCGGAATAATCTCATGTCCCAGATTCCCACTGGATAGATGACATACCACAACACGGTCTCCCCGCTCCTTACACTTTAAAAGCGTACCTGCGCAGGCAATTTCCATGTCATCCGGATGACAGGAAATAACTAAAACAGTATACATCCTCGTTTCCTCCTTCTTTTTCTTAGATATTAAAATTATACTGTTTCTAAGGTTGCATTGGAATGTAAAATCGGGTACAATACTAATAAAATCAGACGAATAGGTGATAATATGAAAGACAATTTTATAAGACATGGATTTTCATCCGTATTCCGGGTTGAAAAACTGATTACAATTTTCTACATGGAGCTTTCCAAGGATTTTTATTATGAAGGCGAAAGTCACGATTTCTGGGAAATGGTGTATATTGATAAAGGGGAAATGCTCTGTACCGCCGACAAAAGCCAGTTTATCCTTAAAAGCGGTGAGCTGACCTTTCACAAGCCCAATGAATTTCATAATCTGTCCGGAAATAAAAACACCGCACCCAATGTCAGTATTCTGACCTTTGAATGTAAAAGTCGGGAAATGAAACAATTTGATGGGAAGATTTTCCGCCTGGATGCGGAGGAAAAAGCCCTGCTTTCCATGCTGTTTGCAGAAGGGCTCTCCTGCTTTCAGCTTGAGGAGCCAAACAATCCGCTGCTGCAACGCCTTGAGAAGCTGCCGGATGCCCCTTTCGGAAGTGAGCAGATGGTAAAGAATCTATTAGAAATCTTCTTTATCAAACTGCACCGCCACAAAGAGACCGTCACCAAAAAAAGCCGTCTAAACTATCGCGTCAACGGCATCAATGTTCCGACAGAGGTCAAGAGAATATTGGACTATATTGATCAGAACCTGTATGAACGGCTCAGTATTTCGATTATCGCAAATGCCATGGGCAAAAGCGAAAGCACCATCAAGGGGCTCTTTTCTCTCTATCAGACAGGCGGCATCATAAACTACTGTAATGGATTAAAAATCAAAGAAGCAAGGAAACTCATCCGCGAAGGGAACTATAACTTTGCACAGATTTCCAATCTGCTCCGCTTTGATACCCCACAGTATTTTTCAAAATGTTTTAAGAAATATACAAAAATGACCCCCAGTGAATACCAGAGGTCTATTATCTCTTAACAAATAACATCGGATTCCAGCAGGTGGTCAATCAGTGTATACCCTTCCTTCCGGACAATCCCGCTCTCCACAGTACATCTCCTGACTGCCAAGCGCCCTGCGGCTGTCGTACAGCAAGTACGGAACCGGTCCCGCGGAGTGCGTCCGAATCCGGATTGGAGTCGGATGATCCGGCAGAATCAGCATCCGATAGTCTTCCCCGGCTTTCTCTAAGCCTTCCGTCAGAGTTCTCACAATCTCCCTGTCAATCGACTCAATCGCCTGGATTTTTTCTTTCAAAAGTCCCTGATGTCCCATCTCATCCGGTGCTTCTATATGGACATACGCAAAATCGTACCCTTTTTCCAAAAGTGCGTCAAGTGCTGCCATTGCTTTTCCTTTGTAGTTGGTATGTAGGCCGCCATTTGCGCCTTCCACCGAAAGATTGTCCATGCCGCTTCCCACGGCAATCCCCTTCAAAAGATCCACCGCAGAAATCATAACACCCCTCTTCCCGGTCTTTTCTGTGAAAGAGGTGAGCGCCGGTCTCGTACCTGCACCCCAGAACCATGCAGAATTGGCAGGATTTAAGCCCTGTTCCTTCCGTTTGATGTTAATGGGATGGTTCGCCAGAATATCATAGCTTTTCTTCATCATCTCGCGAAGCACCGGATCCTGCGGAAGATAATCTCCAATCCGCTTCGTCAGAATATCGTGAGGCGGCGTCAACTCCACTACCTTCCCGTTTGCCCAGACCAAAAGGTGGCGGTAACTGGTTCCCACGTAGAACTCATAACCTTCTCTCTTTAATCCTTCCTTCAGGGCTTCTATTAAGACTGCCGCATCCTCCGTACTGATTTCACCGGAGCTGTGATCCAAAATCCGCTTATCCTCGTAAGCTTCCTCTTCCTCTGAAAGCGTTACTACATTGCAGCGCAGCGACACGTCCGTGGGTTTCATATCCACTCCAATGCTGAGTGCCTCCAGTGGAGAACGCCCGGAATAATAGATTTTCGGATTATACCCTGCAACCGACAAATTCGCCGTATCACTTCCCGGACTCATCCCCTCCGGCACCATATAGGAAAGCCCAACCTCTCCTGTCTTAGCCAGTCTGTCCATTTCTTTTTTCTCTGCCGCTTCTAACGGTGTCTTCCCGCCAATCGCCTCGATTGGCTCGTCTGCCATTCCATCACCTAATACAATGAGATACTTCACGCGCTCGCCCCCTATGTTGTCCTTTTTATGCTTCTACTCTTATCATATGGCAAATCTGTGGAAACTGTTTTGCTCCGGTTTCATAATCACCTTCGCTCATCACTTCTGTCAGGAAACCAAATTCCGAATTCAGCTCCGGAAGTTTCACAATCCGAACCGTTCCGAACACTTTATCCAGTTCTTCTCGGAGCGCCTCTTCGCTCCCTTTTACACGAACAAAAAACCGTTTCTTTGTATCCGATTTTTCTTTCAGTTCTAACGTTTCTCCACTCCAGGTGCCCATTACACTGCGCTCCGGATTTTTAGCTGCTTCCACGATATCACCTACAACCGCACTGGCCGTCGGGAGCTTTCCGGCTCCGCTTCCGTAAAACATCGCATCCCCCAGCATATTTCCTTTGACAAAAATCGCATTAAACACATCTTCCACATTGTAAAGCGGATGATTCTTCGCAATCATATGCGGTGCAACAATTGCCCCAAACTGCGAATCTTCCCGCTTGCAGGAAGCCAGAAGCTTAATCTTCATGTCCAGTGCTTTGGCATAACCAATATCTTCCGTTGTAATCTCTGTAATCCCTTCTGTGTAAATGTGCTCAAAATCCACACATTTCCCAGAAATCAGAGAAGCGAGGATGGCAATCTTTCTGCAGGCATCCTGTCCTTCCACGTCGGCACTGGGGTCTCTCTCTGCATATCCCATTTCCTGTGCTTCCTTCAATACCGCATCGTAATCCGCATTTTCATAATACATCTTGCTCAGCATATAGTTGGTTGTACCGTTTAAGATACCGGTAATCTCTTCCACCTCATCTCCGGTCAGAGAAGAGGTCAGAGGACGGATAATCGGGATTCCCCCTCCCACACTTGCCTCAAACAAGAAGTTTAAATTTCTTTCCCCGGCAATTGAAAGAAGTTCTGCCCCATGCTTGGCAACCAGCGCTTTATTCGAAGTAGCCACGCTTTTTCCCGCAAGAAGACTTCTCTTGACGAACGTATAAGCCGGTTCAATACCACCCATCACCTCGACCACAATCTTTACTTCTTCATCCTTTATAATCTCTTCAAAATCATGTGTAATCAGATGTTCCACCGGACTTCCCGGGAACTCCCGCAGATCCAGCACATACTTTATCTCCAGCTCTTCGCCGATTCTCTGATTGATGAGTGCTCCGTTCGTCTTTATAACTTCTACTACTCCTGATCCTACTGTTCCGTATCCTAATACTGCAATCTTTATCATGATGTTCCTCTCCCTGTCTGTTTTTCACTATTTTGAGCCGCCAGATATGCATTTATAAACATATCGATGTTTCCATCCAGCACACTTGTCACATTTCCTGTCTCCGCATTTGTTCTATGGTCCTTCACCAATGTGTAGGGCTGCATAACGTAGGAACGAATCTGGTTTCCAAATCCGATTTCTTTCACTTCTCCACGGATGTCAGATACCTTCTCTGCCTGCTCCTGCTCCTTTAAAAGATACAGCTTTGCTTTCAACATCTGCATGGCTTTCGCCTTATTACTGTGCTGCGAACGCTCATTCTGACACTGTACCACGATTCCTGTCGGAAGATGCGTGATACGCACCGCTGATGAGGTCTTATTGATATGCTGTCCGCCGGCGCCGCTTGCCCGGTAGGTATCGACTTTCAAATCATCTTCGTTGATATCTATATCAAGGTCTTCCTCAATATCCGGCACTACATCACAGGAAGCAAAAGAAGTCTGCCTCTTTCCCGCTGCATTAAACGGAGAAATCCGCACCAGACGATGTACGCCTTTTTCAGACTTCAGATACCCGTATGCATTTTCTCCATTTACCTGGAAAGTAACCGTCTTAAGTCCTGCTACATCGCCATCCAGAAAATCCAATACTTCCACTGAGAAACCTTTGCGCTCCGCCCATCTGGTGTACATACGATACAACATATTCGCCCAGTCGCAGGACTCTGTTCCGCCGGCACCTGCATGCAGGGTCACAATAGCATTATCCTTGTCGTACTCTCCGGAGAGCAGTCTCTGAATCCGTATCGTATCATAGCAATCCTGAAGTGCTTCAAGCTCACCCTGAATCTCCGGAATCAGACTTTCGTCATTCTCATCATATGCCATCTCAATCAGGACGCCGATATCTTCATAGCTTCTTGTAAGCTGCTCCATGGTCTCAATGGCATTTTTCAGACTCTTTAATTCCTGCATCACCTGGCGGGACTCCTCTGTCTTGTCCCAGAATCCGGGCTCCTCTATCTTTCGTTCCAGTTCTTCCACCCGTTTTTCCTTTTCAGGCAGGTCAAAGTGAATCCCTCATTTCCTTCAGTGGTTCTTCGTAAGAAAGTAAAACACTTTTCATCTGATCTAATTCAACCACATTATCACCTCTTTCATTTTATTTTCTGCCACAGCATTGTTTATATTTTTTCCCGCTTCCGCATGGACACGGGTCATTCGGGTATACCTTCTTTTCTTCCCGTTTCTTTGGTGCATGGGCGAGACTTTCGTCCTTATTGGTTCCGGTCACCTTCGCAACCTGCTCTCTCTCTACCTTCTGCTCAATCCGGATATGGAAAAGCAGCCGCACCGTATCTGCACCGATGGCATCCGTCATCTCCCCGAACATATCATAGCCCAGCATCTTATACTCCACAAGCGGGTTCTTCTGTCCATACGACTGAAGGCCGATTCCCTGACGAAGCTGATCCATATCATCAATGTGGTCCATCCACTTCCGGTCAATGACTTTCAAAAGGATGACACGTTCTGCCTCACGAATCTGCTCCGGCTCCGGGAACTCCGCTTCTTTTGCCTCGTACCCTTTCACTGCCCGCTCTTTTAGCATATGCTTCAATTCCTTCTGAGACATTTCTTTCACTTCTGGAAAAGTAACCGGTGGAAGCAATAATGAGGTCGTAAGTTCCGTACTTAAGCCTTCCAAATCCCATTCATCAGATTCCGCTTCCGGCGAAGCATATAAATCCACGGTTCGCTCCACATACTCCGTGAGCATATTGTAAATGGAATCGCGCATACTCTCTCCGTCTAACACACGGCGTCTCTCTTCGTAAATAATCTCTCTCTGTTCGTTCATAACCTGATCGTATTCTAACAGGTTTTTACGGATTCCAAAATGATTGCTCTCAATCTTTTTCTGTGCTTTTTCGATTGCGTTGGAAAGCATCTTGTGTTCAATCTGCTCTCCCTCTTCCACTCCCAGCGTATTAAACACACTCATCAGTCTCTCTGCACCAAAGAGCCGTAAAAGATCGTCCTCCAGAGAAATATAAAATCTGGACTCTCCCGGGTCACCCTGACGTCCGGCACGTCCACGGAGCTGATTATCAATACGTCTGGACTCATGGCGCTCTGTACCGATAATTTTAAGTCCGCCTGCCGCTCTCGCTTCTTCATCCAGCTTAATATCCGTACCACGACCCGCCATATTGGTAGCGATGGTAACTGCCCCATGCTGACCTGCCTGTGCAACAATCTCCGCTTCCATCGCATGATATTTCGCATTCAATACGTTGTGCTTAATCCCTCTCTTGCGGAGCATCTGGCTTAACAGCTCTGATGTCTCAATGGTAATCGTACCGACCAGAACCGGCTGTCCTTTTGCATGTGCCCGTTCAATTTCATCACAAACGGCAATGAATTTTTCCCGCTGTGTCTTATATACCGCGTCCTCCAAATCCTGTCTCTGTACCGGAACGTTGGTCGGAACCTCCACCACGTCCATACCGTAAATATCACGGAATTCCTGTTCCTCGGTAAGAGCCGTACCGGTCATACCGGCTTTCTTTTTGAACTTGTTAAACAAATTCTGGAATGTAATCGTCGCTAACGTCTTGCTCTCGCGCCTTACCTTTACGTGCTCCTTTGCCTCAATCGCCTGATGCAGTCCGTCCGAATAACGGCGTCCCGGCATAATACGTCCGGTAAACTCATCCACGATCATAACCTGTCCGTCTTCTGTTACCACATAGTCCTGATCCTTGAACATCAGGTTATGCGCACGAAGTGCAAGGATAATGTTATGCTGGATTTCGAGGTTTTCCGCATCTGCGAGGTTTTCTATGTGGAAGAACTGCTCCACTTTCTTTACCCCGTCTTCTGTCAGGTTAATCTGTTTTTCCTTCTCGCTTACAATGAAATCTCCGGTCTCTGTAATCTCTTCTCCCATGATGGCATTCATCTTGGAGAATTCCCCACTGGCCTCGCCACGGACAAGCTGTCTCGCCAGAATATCACAGGCCTCATACAATTTCGTGGATTTTCCGCTCTGTCCGGAAATAATAAGCGGCGTTCTCGCCTCATCAATCAGCACCGAGTCCACCTCATCGATAATCGCGTAATGAAGCCCTCTTTGCACCAATTGCTCTTTATAGATGACCATGTTATCTCTCAGATAATCAAAGCCAAGCTCGTTGTTGGTGACATAAGTGATGTCGCAGTTATATGCCTCCCGCCGTGCCTCATTGTCCATATCGTTTAGGACAACGCCGACTGTCAGTCCGAGAAATCGGTGTACTTCTCCCATCCAGTCTGCGTCACGTTTTGCAAGGTAATCATTGACGGTTACAATATGAACCCCTTTTCCTTCCAACGCATTCAGATAGGCAGGAAGGGTGGACACAAGCGTCTTTCCTTCTCCGGTCTTCATCTCGGCAATCCGACCCTGGTGGAGAATAATACCGCCGACAAGCTGCACATAATAATGCTTCATCCCGATTGCCCGATATGCTGCTTCCCGCACAACTGCGTAAGCTTCCGGGAGAATGTCATCCAGCGTCTCTCCATTTGCCAGCCGCTCTTTAAACTCTTTGGTCTTATTTCTAAGTTCGTCATCCGTAAGCTTCTGCATCTTGTCATCCATAGCCTCAATGCGGTCTGCAATCGGATAAATCCGTTTCAATTCATTTTGACTGTGTGTTCCAAAAATCTTTTCAAAAAAGCCCATTTGCCTACTCCTTACTCGTATCAAATTTTACATTACTTTTTATTTTAACATCTAATAAATGTTTCTTCAACCACTTTACGAATTGTTTACAGGGAAGTTACAGTTTCGCCACGACATCATACGGAATCGCTCCCCCGAATATATCCAGCGCGCTTCCTATGGTAAAGTCCAGTTTTCCCCCGCAGGCTGCGCGAAAATTTTCTAAATCTTCCATACTGCCGATTCCTCCGGCATATGTAATCGGAATTTTCCCCCATCCGGCAAGGAGCCTTACCAGCGGAAGCTCCACTCCCGATGCCTTTCCCTCCACATCAACCCCATGTATCAGGAACTCATCACAATGCCGGGCAAACCGATCCAGTACCTCCTCGCACACCTTCACACGGGTAAATGTCTGCCAGCGGTTAGTCACGACATAATACGCATCCTCCCGTTTCCGACAGCTTAAATCCACCACAATATGCTCTTTCCCCACTGCTCTTTCCAGTTTTTTTAAGTTTTCCCAGTCCGGCTCCCCGTCCCGGAACAGATAAGAAGTGACAATCACATGGCTTGCTCCCGCCGCAAGATATTCTCCTGCATTGTCCGCAGTGATGCCGCCTCCAATCTGCAGTCCTCCCGGGTATGCCAAAAGCGCCTTCATCGCCTGTGCTCTCGTCGCTTCGTAATATTCAGACGTGCTCGGATTCAGCAATATGATATGTCCGCCCCGGATTCCGTCCGCTTTGTACTTTTTCGCAAAAAAGTCTGCGCCCTGCTTTGACGCAAAATTCGTCACCGCCTGATTTCCTTCATCCCGCAGCGAACCGCCTACAATCTGCTTCACCGCTCCGTTGTGAATATCAATACAAGGTCTGAATCTCATAGTCCTTCTCCTTTACTTAAGACTGTTCTACCTGCATTCTTTGCACACATGCCCTTAGTATAACACTTTTCCGCAAAAAAGGGAACGCTTTTCTTGCGTTCCCCTTCTCATCACCTGTTCGTGGTTCCGTTTGTATTATTCTCGGTTGCACTGTTCATGTTGTTATTGTTATTATTGTTATTGTTGCCGGTCACATCATCCGTGATATCCTTTACACCTTCTCCGACATCCTCCACGCCATTCCCAACGGCATTCCCGAGATTGTCAATGACACCGTCATTATTCTTGTCGTCTGTCACGTTGCCGTTTGTCGTATCATTCGGGTTGTTCTGCTGAGTGTTGGTATCATTGGCTGCATCGTCATTCGTATTGTTATTTCCGTTGCCGCATGCAGTTGTGCCAAGGATAACCCCCATACATAATACAGTTAAAACTACTTTTTTCCACTTTTTCATGTCTATCTCCTTTTCCTGTAGCTCTAAATATTTGTAAGAATTTCTTCTTGGTAATAATATTTACACTTTCCCCAAATATATACTACATTTCCAATTGGGAGATTTTTACACACGTTCGCTGAGCTCGCCACAGCGGTATGCTTCCAAAAGCTTTTCCAAATCCTTGATATTTTCCTTGATTTCGCGTCCGATATCCGTATCGCCCACACACTTGCGGGAAACGGTTCTGCTGACTGTCATGCTTTCTGAATGGATATCCGACTCATCCAGAATCGCTTTTTCCGCAGATTCGAAAGGACAATGCGCCACCAGAATCAATCCGTACGAATTATAAATCAGCGTATAGCCGGCAATTCCGGTTTCCTTCTGGTATGCTTTTGAAAATCCACCGTCAATAATCAACACTTTGCCGTTGCATTTTACCGGTTTTTCTCCTTTCTTCACCGGCACGTGTCCATTAATAATATGGGATTCATTCTCATTAAGCCCGAACTCTCTGAAAATAGAGTCCACCACTTCCTCATTTTCAATCAGTCTGTAATACGCATTTTTCGTCTCTTTGTGCGTCTCCTTCTCTTTGATAAAATAACGCTCAAAAGTGGTCATCTTATCTTTTCCAAAAAGCGGCGAATCCGGGCTCTGCCAGATATACCACATGATATTTTTGCCGTTTTCCCGGTCTTTCTTATTGAGTGCAAAAAATCCCTTGCGAATATAACTGTCCAGCTTCTCATACAAGGATTTTCCGGACAATTTCTTTCCAAAGAGAGTTACTTCCTTGAAAGAACCGTCTTCATTCAGCGGAATGCACCCATGATACAAAAGGTTGGAGTTATATACCTTGTACAGGCTTCCCTTTGTCAAAAGAAATCTTGCATGCTCCTGCAGTTTTTCGCATCCTAAGAATGCCTTTTCCAAACGGTCCATAATATCCTCTTCTTCCGGAGTCAGTGCATATGGATTTTGTGGGTCAATCGTTGGAAAATAAGTATCCAAAAGCGCATATTCCCGTCCTTCAAGCATAATCGTTCCTTTTGCATAATCGATTTTATCCAGAAGAAGTCTGGACTCCATTTTAAATTCCGGATTCTGAAGAATCATCTGTCCTTCCAGCTTGAACTGGATGATGGAAATTGCCTTATGGATTCTTACATCCGTCTCCACTTCCAACTCATTGTAGTCGGTATCGCCCCGCAGTTTGAAACACTCACACGGGTCATCATGATAAGCCTGATTGGCAAATGTGGCAAGCGGCAGTAAATTAATCCCATAACCGTCTTCCAGAACATCCAGATTGGCATACCTTGCACAGTTTCGAATGACATTGGCAATACAGGCCTTCTGCCCGGCTGCTGCCCCCATCCACAGCACATCATGGTTGCCCCACTGGATATCTACGGAATGATATTTGAGCAGACGATCCATAATAATGTGAGGACCCGGTCCCCGGTCAAAAATGTCACCGATGATATGCAGATGATCCACCGTCAATCTTTGGATTAATTCACTCAGAGCGATAATAAAAGGCTCTGCCCGGTCAAGACGGATAATCGTATTTACAATCTCATTATAGTACAGTTCCTTGTCCGCCAGCTCTGCCTTTTCGGTAATCAATTCTTCGATGATATAGGCAAAATCCTGCGGCAGGGCTTTTCGCACCTTCGAGCGGGTGTATTTTTCTGCCACATGTTTACTGATTTCAACCAGACGGTACAGGGTAATCTTATACCAGTCTGCCATGTTTTCCTCGATCTTTCCTATCTCCTTCAGTTTCTCCTTCGGATAGTAAATCAGGGTCGCCAGTGCTTTTTTATCTTTCCTGCTCAAAGTATTCCCAAATACTTCGTCAATCTTTCGTTTCACCGAACCGGAACCATTTTTTAACACATGAAGAAATGCCTCATACTCCCCGTGAATATCCGTAAGAAAATGCTCCGTTCCTTTCGGCAGATTCAAAATCGCCTGCAAATTGATAATTTCCGTGGAGGCAGCTGAAATCGTCGGATATTCTTCGGAAAGCCGCTCCAAATATTTTTCTTCTAAATTGCTCATTCCTTCGCCCCTTTTAAAATCGAATCACATCTTTCATATCGTAAAGACCTGCTTCTTTTCCCTTTAAAAACTTTCCGGCTTCCACAGCTCCTTTTCCGAATACTGCCTTGGAATATGCCGTATGTTTAAACTCGATCACTTCGTCCTCACCTGCGAAAAAGACTTCATGTTCTCCCACGATGGTGCCGCCGCGCACTGCAGAAATTCCGATTTCATTCTTTTCCCGCTTTCTTCGCACCTGACTGCGGTCATAATTATATGTATACGCATCATCCAACGCATGATTGATGGCATCCGCCAGTGCCAGCGCGGTGCCGCTCGGTGCATCCACCTTCTGATTGTGATGCTTTTCCACAAGCTCGATATCGAATCCCGCCGGTGCCAGTATCTTGGCTGCTTCCTCAAGTAATTTCAGAAGCATATTGATTCCCAGTGACATATTTGCAGACTTTAATACTGCTACTTTTTTACTTGCCTCCTCAACTTTCAAAAGCTGCTCCTTGGAAAGTCCTGTCGTACAGAGTACCACCGGAATTTGCTTCTCTACACAATAATCCAGCAATCCGTCTACTGCGGATGCGTTCGAAAAATCTATGACCACATCTGCCGGCACATCACACTTTTCTATACTTTCAAATACCGGATAGTCATTGGCAATCCCGGTATAAGCATCCACCCCTGCCACAATCTCTGCATCCTGATCCTCTTTCACGATTCTGGTAATATTCTGACCCATCTTTCCGTTGCAGCCATGCATAATTATCTTCACCATATTGTTTTCCTCCCGAACTGTTCCACTCATAATCTCTTCGGATTGTCGCATACCTTGTACACCCGAATCTTAACATTATAGTATCACAAAAACAGGGTGTACCGCAATAGCGACACACCCATTTTCGTTTTATAAAATACCATAATCCTTCATGGCCTTGACAAGTTTTTCTTCGTTTGCCTTTGTAAGCTCTGTAAGCGGCATATGAAGTCCACCCACTTCGAATCCCATAAGGTTCATCGCCTTTTTCACCGGAATCGGATTCACTTCACTGAACAATGCATGTATCAGCGGAAGTGCCTTAATCTGCAGTCTGGCGCTCTCTTCTACCTCACCGGCAAACCATTTTGCACAAATCTCATGGGTCTGTCTCGGTGCCACATTTGAAAGAACAGAGATGACACCAATTCCTCCCAGCGACAGAATCGGTACAATCTGATCATCATTTCCGGAATACAGCTCAATCTTTCCATCGGTGAGATTCATAATGTCTGCAATCTGCGAGATATTTCCGGAGGCTTCCTTCACCCCGACAATATTCTCCACGTTTTTTACAAGTGCCGCTACCGTCGCAGGTTCAATATTACATCCTGTTCTGCTGGCCACACTGTACATGATAATAGGTGCCTTCGCCTCTTTTGCAATCGCAGTATAATGCTGAATCAGTCCCGCCTGCGTCGCTTTATTGTAATATGGTGTCACAATAAGCAAGCCGTCTGCGCCTGCAGCCACCGCTTCCGTCGATAATTCAATCGCTGTGCGCGTACAATTAGAACCGGTACCTGCCACAACCGGAATCCTTCCTTTTGTGAATTCCACTGCCTTTCTGATACACTCTACATGCTCTGCTTCTGTAAGCGTAGCAGACTCACCTGTTGTCCCACAGATAACGATGCTGTCTGTTCCGTTATTGCAATGGAAATCAATCAATTCTTCCAATTTATCGTAATTTATACTTCCATCTTCGCGAAATGGTGTGATAATCGCTACACCTGCTCCTGTAAAAATTGCCATAGTCTACCTCCTTAATTATCAACCTCAACCTTTTTACAGGATTTTAGCACTATTCTGCGAAAATGTCAATGTACGACGCACTCTAATTTACTGACAGATACCTCATATGCGGTACGTTTTTCCGTCTCGGTTTCCGTCAGTTTCTTTACATATTCCCTGCTTTGAATGCGTCCAAGCACCTGAACATGCTCCCCTACCTCAAAGCCCGAAGCAAATCTTGCATTGCGTCCCCAGCAGATGCAAGGTATGTAGTCTGATTTTCCATAAGGTCTGTTTACCGCAAGGAGCAAATCCGCAATTTCCCTTCCAAGCGGAGTCTTCCGGTAGATGGGGCGCTTGCAAATATAACCGTCCAGCAAAATCGTATTTGTCTTTGCGCCATCCAGCTCTTCTTCCACAAAAGAGACTTCTCGCACAAACACCGACAGTACCAGCCTGTTTTTCTTTTCCTCGTGCTGATTGTACGAGCGGAATTGTCCGGTTGCCATAATATACTCCCCGGTATAATCCTGATGTACATCAATGAGACGTTCCGAAATCATAAGCGGTATCCGGTCATCTGAATTGCTGAGTCTCTTTACCAGCACATCTACCATATAAAATCCTTCTCCGAATACCTCATGGCTGAATGTAAATTCCGACGCGACTTCTCCTATAATTGTTACTTGATTGTTTTCAATAATCTTATCTGACATGAATTTAAAATCTCCTTCCTCTGAATTGTACTTTTCATTCATTAGTTAATGTATGAATGGAATGTGAGTTTTAGAACTAAAATTTTTAATTTATTTTTTTAAACGGATTTTTATGACCGAACGGTCATATCAAATAAATATTATGTAAATAGAAAAAGAACATACAACCGAGATAGTTGTATGTTCTTATAATAGCATAATCTGCCAAAGGATTCAATTTAAAATTTAAAACTCCGGTTCAATCAGTCCGAACGTTCCGTTCTTTCTTTTGTATACCACATTCACTTCGTCCGTCTCCGCATTTCGGAATACGAAGAAGTTATGCCCCAGAAGCTCCATCTGTACACAGGCATCCTCCGGAAACATAGGTTTCATGCCAAACCGTTTGGTACGGATAATCTTAATCTCGCCGTCATCCGTATCGTCTTCTTCCTCTACAAACTCAGGCTGAAGCTCTCCACCCTCCTGATTCCTGTCTATGATTTTGGTCTTGTACTTGCGAAGCTGCCGCTCAATCACCTCTTCCACCAAATCAATGGAGACATACATATCATCACTGACTTGCTCGGAACGGATAATCGTTCCTTTTACCGGAATCGTTACCTCAATTTTCTGACGCTCTTTTTCCACACTGAGCGTTACAATGATTTCCGTTGTCGGAGTGAAATACCTTTCCAGTTTTCCTAATTTCTGTTCGATTGTAGTTCTTAAACCAGAAGTTACATCGATGTTTTTACCGCTAATAATAAATCTCATACAGTTCAACTCCTTTTCGATGTTTTTATATTTATATTATACAATTTATTTCAAGGACATGCAATAAAAATAGCAAAACATTGAAAACGGAATTATGAAACCTGAAGAGAATGGCTTAAAGAAATTCTTCCATAAACTCTGTCGGGGTCATTATCTCCGGTCTTTCAATATTGATATCTGCAAAGTCCTTGTCTCCTGTAACTAATATATCCACATCTTCAATGATTGCAGTATACAGCACAGGATAATCCTTGACATCTCTGATATCAAAAATCCCACTTTCTATCTTCTTTGGAGTGTATACATACTCAAAACTCATCATCATCAGTAACTTATCAATCGCCTGTTCCTTTTTCGGAAACTTCCGTCTGACAACACTCTTTAACTCATCCACTACATAAGATGACAATACAAGCTGGTGCTGTGTAAATATGCAGTTCATCATTGCATCCATCCTTGCACCGGGAAAAAGTAATGCCGATATCATCACATTCGTATCAAGCATAATTCTCATCTACTTCACCACACCTTCTTCCCTAAGCTCCTTAATCATTGCCACAACATCATCATCATTCTTAAGACCAAGTCTTTCTGCCTCGCCGACAAATGCTCTCTGGGCTTCACGAAGCGCATCCATTGAAGAATTCATCATGTAAACTCTTCCTGATTCTTCCATAAATAACACCTTATCTCCGGTCTTGATTCCAAGCTTTCTTCTGATTTCCACAGGTATTGTCACCTGACCTTTTGATGTCACTTTAGCCAGTTCCATAGTAAACCCTCCTTTTAAAGGTAATATATTCCTTACTTTCCTTACATCATTAGTATATTCCTTTTTACCCAAATTATCAACCTTTTTTCTTCTTTTGAGATTTCGTTCTCCGCAAAGCAACCCCTGTCCCCTGTGTCGGTTTGGCAAACGCAGTCCGGTCAGGAGTGGTCTTGCGGAGAACGGAATGTTACATTACTGGAATTTCTCCCGTTTCCTCAGTCTTGCATCCAGTGTTTTTTTCCGAATCCGAAGTGTCTTTGGCGTGACTTCCAAAAGCTCATCCGTGTCAATAAAATCCAAGGCTTCCTCAAGACTTAAGGTACGCGGCGTTGTCAGGCGGAGTGCTTCATCTGAGCCCGATGCACGGGTATTCGTCAGATGTTTGGTCTTGCAGACGTTGACCTCAATGTCATCCGTCTTTCCATTCTGCCCGATAACCATTCCTGCGTAAACCTTCTCGCCCGGTCCGATAAAAAGCGTCCCACGCTCCTGTGCACTGTACAACCCATAGGTTACCGATTCTCCGGTCTCGAATGCGATAAGCGAGCCCTGCTTACGATACTGGATGTCTCCCTTGTATGGCACATATCCCTCAAACGCTGTATTCAGAATCCCGTTTCCCTTGGTGTCGGTCAAAAACTCACCCCGGTATCCGATAAGACCTCTGGCCGGAATGGAAAATACCAGCCGTGTCGTCGTCCCGTTGGAAGCACTCATGCTTTGCAGTTCTCCCTTTCTCTGGCTCAGTTTATCAATCACCGTTCCGGTGAACTCATCCGGCACGTCAATATAAGCGGTCTCAATCGGCTCCAGCAACTTTCCATTTTCGTCTTTTTTATAAAGGACTTCCGCTTTGCTTACCGCAAATTCATAGCCCTCTCTTCTCATATTCTCAATGAGAACAGACAAATGCAGTTCTCCTCTTCCGGATACCTTAAAGCTGTCTGTACTTTCTTCGGATTCCTCCACACGAAGGCTGACATCTGTATTCAATTCCCGAAGAAGCCTCTCCCGCAGATGGCGGGAAGTCACATATTTTCCTTCTTGTCCTGCAAACGGACTGTCGTTCACCAAAAACTGCATGGCAATCGTCGGTTCCGAAATCTTCTGGAACGGGATTGCAACTGGATGCTCCGGAGAACAAAGCGTATCTCCGATGGCAATATCCGAGATGCCGGAAATCGCAACAATGGAACCAATGGTGGCTTCCTTGACCTCCACCTTATTCAGTCCGTCAAACTCATACAGTTTACTAATCTTTACCTTTCTCTGCTTGTCCGGATCATGCGCATTGACGACGACCATATCCTGATTGACACTGATCTTTCCATTATCTACTTTCCCAATTCCGATACGACCCACATATTCATTGTAGTCGATGGTACTGATAAGCACCTGCGTATCTGCATCCGGATCTCCCTCCGGCGCCGGGATATAATCCAGAATCGTTTCAAACAGCGGCACCATATTCTTCGGGTCTTCTGTCAAGTCCAAAACGGCATGTCCCGCTTTTGCGGAAGCATAGACAAACGGACAGTCAAGCTGCTCATCTGAGGCATCCAAATCCATAAACAATTCCAGCACCTCATCAATGACTTCATCCGGTCTTGCCTCCGGACGATCTATCTTATTAATACAGACAATGACCGGAAGGCTTAACTCCAGAGCCTTTTTCAGGACAAATTTTGTCTGCGGCATAGCTCCTTCAAAAGCGTCCACCACCAATATAACCCCGTTTACCATCTTAAGGACACGCTCCACTTCTCCTCCAAAGTCCGCATGCCCCGGGGTGTCAATAATATTAATTTTTGTATTCTTATAATATACCGCCGTATTTTTTGCCAGAATGGTAATCCCGCGTTCTCTTTCAATATCATTGGAGTCCATGACACGTTCTGCCACTTCCTGATTTTCACGGAACACTCCGCTCTGCTTCAGAAGCTCATCTACCAATGTCGTTTTCCCATGATCAACGTGGGCAATAATCGCAATATTACGGATATCTTCACGTTTTGTTTTCATCACAAATCTTCCTCTTTTCCTAATTCCAAATCTGATATAACGCACTTATTCTAGCACATTCACGGGATTTTACAAGTACCAAATTCAGTCTGCAAAAAGTTCCGGTTTTCCGTTTGCATTAGCAAAATAACACTCCCTTCGCACTTCCATCACTGCCTGCCCGCTGGTCGCCTCCGTAATCTCTGCCATCACCTGTTTTGTATCCGTATGCGGTATAAGGATCTGAAGCGAAACCCGCTCCGTATACTCCGTATTCAAAACAGAAAGTCCCCTCTGACCGAGAATATATTGAATTTTTCCAAGTCCTGTATAGTCCGTGCTGACAGACACCACACATCCCCGGATTTTGGTAATCACCGTACTTGCCAAAAGACCTGCCTTCACCGCACTCTGGTATGCGCGTACCAATCCGCCCGTTCCGAGCAGAGTACCGCCGAAATACCGCGTCACCACCACCGCCGTGTCGTGAATCTCCTCTCCAAGAAGCACCTCCAGCATCGGTCTTCCGGCCGTTCCTGCAGGCTCACCGTCATCACTGCATCGCTGCAGTTCGAACCTCTCCCCTGTCACATAGGCAAAACAATTATGCGTTGCATTCCAATATTTTTTCTTTAATCCCTCTATAAATACAAGAGCCTCTTCCTCGCTCTTCACAGGCTGTACCGTCGCAATAAATCTCGACTTTTTTTCCACAATTTCACCTTCACCGCCGCTATATACGGTCTTATACCGGTCCAACATCTTCTTTCCTCTTTTCCTTGCATTTTCTACTACTATAACAGCATTCCATCAATTTTCACAACATTTTCTTAAGATTTTCCTTAGAAAGCGTGAACTTTTCATTTTTTTCTTTATTTAAAGCGGTAAGTTTGCTATAATGTTTTCGAATAAAGGAGGCTATATTCATGAACTATGGAAGAAAGAATGCTTCAAAGCAACGTGAAAAGATTACCTCAAAAGCAGCGAAGAAACAAAAACGAAGAATGGTTCGGTTTTTTAAGACATTTCTCATCATTTGTTTGTTCGTGGGCGTGGTCGGCTTGATTGCCGGGGGATTTCTTTTCAAAAGAATTATTGATAATGCACCGCAGATTACCGCAGAGGACATCAAACCTTCTGCGTACACTACTACCGTCTATGCCAATGACGGCACCACGGTACTTGATACCTTTGTGGATGCAGGCTCCAACCGTGTGTATGTATCGATTGATGAAATTCCGGTTTATATGCAAAATGCGTTTATCGCAGTGGAAGACACCAGATTCCGAGAGCACAACGGAATCGACATAAAAGGAATTATCCGCGCCGGGGTCACAGGCTTTACATCCGGACAGTTTTCACAGGGTGCCAGCACCATTACACAGCAGTTGATTAAAAACAGCGTGTTCCCCAACTTTGTCAATGAGACAAGATGGGAGAAAATCCAGCGGAAGATACAGGAGCTCTACCTCGCTGTGAAGATTGAAAAAGAGATTGGGGACAAAGACATCATTCTGGAGAACTATCTGAATACGATTAACCTCGGTCAGAATACTTTGGGTGTGCAGGCTGCTTCCAGACGGTACTTTGGAAAGGATGTCAGCGACCTTACGCTCTCAGAAAGTGTAACGATTGCCGCTATTACACAAAGTCCGGGAAACTTAAACCCCATTACTAATCCGGAATCAAACGCGAAACGCCGGAAAAAAGTGCTTGGGGATATGCTGGAGCAGGGCTATATCACGCAGGAAGAACATGACGAAGCTCTGGCTGACGACGTGTATTCCCGTATTCAGGTTTCCAACACCGAATACACGGAAAGCTTAAAGGTCAATTCCTACTTCGTAGATGAAGTTGCAAAGCAGGTAATGAATGACCTGGTAAATGAGCTTGGATACACGGAAACACAGGCACACAATGCTGTTTACAGCGGAGGATTAAGTATTATTTCCACACAGGATGTGCGTATGCAGCAAATTTGTGAGGAGGAGCTGAATAAGGATGAGAACTACCCGTCTTCTGTGAAATGGGGCGTGAGCTGTGCGATTTCCATTATACACGAGGACGAGACTCAGAACCATTATGACCAGAATGGGCTGAATGCCTATGTCACCGCAAACTATAATAAAAAATATGGCGAGTATGGCACTACCTTTGATTCAAAGGCTGAGGCAGAGGCCATGATAGACGAATATATTGAGACCTTGAAAACTTCAGAAAACGATACTGTAATGAAACGTGTTACCATCTCCCCACAGCCGCAGGCATCCTTTGTGGTGATGGATCAATACACCGGATACGTAAAGGCAATCGTGGGCGGTCGCGGAGAAAAAACAGAAAGCATGAGCCTGAATCGTGCGACCCAGTCCACCAGACAGCCTGGTTCTTGCTTTAAAGTACTGTCCACCTTCATCCCTGCGCTGGACTCCTACGGAGACACACTTGCAACGGTCATTCGAGATGCTCCGTTTAAATACAACAACGGTAAGCAGGTCAGCAACTGGTGGGGCAATTACTATAAAGGCAATCTGACAATCCGTGAATGTATTACCCAATCTGCCAATGTCTGTTCCGTAAAGAAGCTGACAGAGATTACCCCGGCGCTTGGATTCCAATATCTGACTGAGAATTTTTCGTTCACGACGCTAAATGCGGAGGACGATATGTACCAGCCACTTGCTCTCGGCGGTATTTCGAAGGGCGTGTATAATATGGAGATTACAGCCGCATACGCTTCCATTGCAAACGGCGGAGTGTATACGGAACCCACCGTTTACACGAAAATTTATGACCACAACGGAAAACTGTTGTACGATAAGACACCGGAAACGCATGTCGCCATGAAAGATACCACTGCTGCACTGATTACCGATGCCATGATTGATGTCATTGAAGACCGCAACGGAACCGGCGGTGCCGCAAAGATGTCCAATATGCAGGTTGCAGGAAAAACGGGTACCAGCCAGAAATCCAAAGACTTATGGCTATGTGCATATACCCCGTATCTGACTGCCTCTATCTGGACCGGTTTTGATGACAGCCAGCCAATGGAACACCTGAACCAGAGTTTCCATAACCGGTTGTGGAAAACCATTATGACGCGGATTCATGAAGGCTACGAATCCAAAACATTCGAAATACCGGAGTCGATTGAGAAAAAGACCATCTGTGCAAAAACCGGAAAACTGGCAAGCGGGAGCTCCTGCTCCCGGTATACCGAGTACTTTGCACCCGGAACGGCACCGAAGCAAAGTTGCCCGGGTCACGGGGATTCCGGAAACACAGAAACAAAACCGAAAGAGGCTACTGCTTCTCAAGAAGGACAAGCTTCCGAAGGAACTCAAGGAGAATAAATATCCGAAAGACAAGGGGCATATCGCAGTAGCGAAATCGGTCTCACTGAGCCTGAGGCAATCGGCACACACGCCGCTGCCAAGGGCTTTTTCTTTTATCTGCATTCTTCTTGTATTTTCTCATCTATCAAAAAGTTGTCTGAGCAACCTCAGATTTTCAGATAAACCGTATGCTCAAATGGCAAGGCTCAGGATTGTAGAAAGTCTAGACGGATGCATTCTCGCATACGATTTATCCGAAAATCTGTGTGTTGTGAGTTCCTTTTTGATAGATGTAATTACTTCTCAAAAAACAGAGTGTTAGAAAATGCAGAAGATGAAGTCTAAAAGAAAAAGCCCTTGGTAGTGGCGTGTGTGCCGACTGCCTCAGGCTCAGTGAGACCGATTTCGCTACTGCGATATGCCCCTTGTCTTCCAATATTTTTCTTCCACGCCTATGGCAATACCATCTTGGCAGCTCCATAAATACCTGCATCATTTCCTAATTCAGCAAGTGCAAATTTCACTTCCTTGTTGGCAAAAAACGCCTTGTCCATATAAGGTCCTTTGATATAGTCAAACAGGATTTCCCCTGCCTTTGAAACGCCACCACCAATGACATAGATCGCCGGGTCTACCAAAGCGGAAACCGTCGCTAATCCATGTCCCAGATATGTACCAAATTCTTCTGCAATCAATATTGCAGCTGTATCTCCCTGTTTCACTGCATCAAAGACATCCTTCGCCGTCACAGTTTCTGCATCGAGAATCGTCTCTCCTTCAAACTTTGCCAATTGACGCTTTGCCAGACGGACAATCCCGGTTGCAGATGCATACTGCTCCAGACATCCTGTCTTGCCACAGCCACACCGCTCTGTTTCATCAGGTTCCATCACGATATGTCCGATTTCTCCACCGGCTCCGTTGGTTCCGGTCAGAATCTTTCCATTGATAATCACACCGCCGCCGACACCGGTTCCCAATGTCACCATCACCATATTCTTATTTCCTTGTCCGCCGCCTTTCCACATTTCACCAAGGGCAGCTACGTTTGCATCATTTCCGATTTTTGCCAAAAGCCCGGTCAGTTCTTCCAGTTCCTGTCTGACCTGTTTATATCCCCAACCCAGATTTGTTGTCTGCTTTACCACACCGTCGTCAGTCACCGGTGCAGGTACTCCCACACCAACACCGCAGACCTCTTTTTTATCAATCTGATGTGCATTCAGCTTTTCCTCAATTGCCTTTGCAATATCCGGCAGAATCGCAGAGCCTCCATCTTCTGTCCTTGTGGGAATCTCCCATTTATCAAGCACAGTTCCGTCCTCCTTGAAGAGCCCCATCTTCACTGTCGTACCCCCAATATCTACACCAAAACAATACATCTTCCGTTCCTCCTATTTCTTTTTTGTTAAGCTTTGCTGTACTCGTCTGTATAACTCCTGAGCGGCATTATAACCCATCTGCTTCTGCCTGTGATTGATGGAAGCAGATTCTACAATGACTGCCAAATTCCGTCCCGGCCGAATTGGAATCGAATGACAGACAATCTTGTTTCCTAAAAACTCCGTATAATCTTCTTCGAGACCCAGGCGGTCATATTCTCTGTCTTTTGCCCATTCTTCCAGTGTAATCACAAGGTCTATCGTCTGCGTCTCCCTTACACTCTGAACACCGAACAGGGTCTTAACATCCACAATTCCAATCCCCCTAAGCTCAATCAGATGCTTCGTAATACTCGGGGCAGTACCGACCAGCGTATCATCACTTACCTTTCGGATTTCCACCACGTCATCTGCCACCAGACGATGTCCACGCTTAATCAGTTCCAGTGCTGCTTCACTCTTTCCAATACCGCTTTCTCCCATAATCAGCACTCCGACCCCATATACGTCAACCAAGACACCATGAATAGAGATACATGGAGCCAACTCCACATTAAGCCAGCGAATCAGTTCTGCCTGGAAAGGCGACGTCTTCTTGTCCGTTGCAAACACCGGGGTATCCGTCTTTTCAGCCTGTCGGAGCAATTCTTCATCCGGACGTATCTCTGTCGTAAAAATCAGACACGGAATACCATAAGAGAGCAGCTCCTGATACACTTCCCGTTTTCGTTCCTCCGTCAGTGTCTGTAAGTACGTGTATTCCACGTAACCAATAATCTGTACCCGCTCAGAATCAAAATGATCAAAATACCCTGTCAACTGCAGTGCAGGTCTGTTGATATCCGGAACCGTAATCACTTTTTCGGTCAAGTCAATTTCCGGTGTCAGATTTTTTAAATTCATCTTTTCCACCAGTTTTGTAAGTTTTACTTCAGGCATATCCTCTTCCTCTCATTATTCTTTTTCTTCTAGTATACCATCAATGAAAAAAACTGTATACTTCATTTGCAGATTTTTCATTCATAGAAGGCAATTTTTTTAATTCCTCCACACTTGCATTTCGAATTTCATCCAGATTTGCATAGTGTTTCATCAATGCCTTTCTCCTTGCCGGACCGATTCCTTCAATCTCATCCAACACAGAATGCACCTGACTTTTTCCCCGCAGCTTCCGATGGAACTCGATTGCAAACCGATGTGCCTCATCCTGAATCCGTGTAATCAGCTTGAATCCTTCCGACTTTCGGTCGATTGGAATCTCCCTGTTATTGTAATACAAACCGCGGGTTCGGTGAGAATCATCTTTTACCATTCCGCAGACCGGAATCGAGAGATCCAGTTTCTGAAGCACCTCCAGCGCCACATTTACCTGTCCCTTTCCCCCGTCCATCAGAATCAAGTTCGGAAAAGAGGTAAAGCTCCCGGATTCGTCATTGTTTTTCAATTCCTCCAGACCATGAGAAAACCGTCTCGTAAGAACTTCTTCCATGCTCGCATAGTCATCCGGTCCCTGTACACTCTGAATCTTAAATTTTCGATAATCGCTTCGTTTTGGTTTCCCTTTTTCATAGACCACCATAGAACCGACGGATGCAAAACCGCTTGTATTCGAAATATCAAACGCTTCCATGCGGACGAGACCGGAAAGTCCAAGGAGCTTCTCGATTTCCTTTACTGCCCCGATGGTGCGTCCCTCTTCCCGCTTCAGACGCTCTTTATCTGTATTTAAAACCAGTGCCGCATTGGTTCCTGCCAGTTCCACCAATTTCTCCTTTTCCCCTTTTTTCGGTACTTTGATACGCACCCGGTGCTCTTTCTTTTTCGAAAGCCACTGTTCCAAAAGCTCTTTTTCTTCTATCTCCTCCTGTAGCATAAGTTCCGACGGAATGTACGGTGTTCCGGCATAAAACTGCTTGATAAAGCTTTCCAGAATCCTGCCTTTGGAGTCTCCGGAAGTATTTCGCAGAAAAAAATGATCCCTTCCAATCAATCTTCCCCCACGGATAAAAAACACCTGTACAACTGCATCCTCTGCATCCTTTGCCACAGCCAGAATATCCCTGTCCTCACCGCTCACATCGGTAATCTTCTGCTTCTGTGCAATCTGTCTGACACTGTTTAAAAGTTCCCGATACTCAATCGCTTTTTCAAACTCCATGTTCTCGGAAGCCTCCGTCATACGCCGCTCTAAGTCATGCAGAACATCCTCATAATGCCCGCTTAAGAACCGCACCGCTTCCTCGATGGCATTGCGATATTCTTCTTCCGAAATGTAGCCCTGACACGGCGCCTTGCACTGCTTGATATGATAATTCAGACACGGTCTTTCTTTCCCCATATCCCGCGGAAGGTTTCGGTTGCAGCTTCGGATGCAGTACAACTTCCGAATCAATTCAATCGTGTCCTTTACTGCGCCGGCACTGGTATATGGACCGAAATATTTTGCCTTGTCCTTCTGCATCGTACGTGCCAGCATAATACGCGGATACGCCTCGCCTATCGTCACCTTGATAAACGGATAGGTTTTGTCATCCGTCAGCATCGTATTATACTTCGGTCTGTGTTCCTTTATGAGGTTACACTCTAAAACCAAGGCTTCCAGTTCCGAATCCGTCACAATATACTCAAAACGCTGAATATGGGTCACCATCTGCTCTATCTTGGGACTTTTATTTCTGCTCGCCTGAAAATACTGCCGTACCCTGTTTTTCAAACTGATGGCTTTTCCCACATAGATTATTTCATCTTTTTCGTCATGCATCAGGTATACGCCGGGTTTTGCCGGGAGCTTTTTTAATTCCTCTTCTATCTGAAACATATGCGTTACTCCTTCCCGTTTATGATAACATAAAAAAAGCGGGATTTGCAATCCCGCAAATCCCTTTTCCTATACTTCCGGTGTATTGGTTTCATCCGTTTCCTCAACACCCTGCACCTTGTGGAAAATTTCCATAAACTCTTTCCCGGTAATCGTTTCTTTCTCAATCAGGAAGTCCGCAATCTTATCCAATGCTTCCCGATTCTCAGAAAGGAGACGTTTCGCCTCCTCATAGGCGGTCTTTAGCATCTTCATCACTTCTTTGTCAATCTCTCCGGCTGTTTCTTCTCCACAGTTCATCACTGCCCTGCCATCCAGATATTTATGCTCTACAGACTCCAG